>CADAAI010000004.1 GCA_902785925.1 uncultured Bacteroidales bacterium | reverse complement strand
GCGCATATCATCAAGAGCTGCAAAGGTTGCAAGAATGCGATAATCTTTCTGACATTATAGATTGTATTCAAGATCTAGATGCAGCTCTGGAAAGTTTGGCTGGCCATATAAGCCATGCACAGGATCAAGTTAACTGCATAAAACACGTTATTAATGAAACAAGAACAGAATAAAATAAGAGTTCTCGAAAGCATTGAGACTTGGGCTAAAGAGGCCAAGAAAGATATTGGTCATCTGACAAAGACCTTCGAACGTACTTTTCAAAGAGAATTGCATAACTGGCAAGAATACGATGATATTTCTGGTATTGCTGATAGTCTTGTTGACTTAGGCTCAACAATCGACAGCTTAACTTTCTATGTAAACGACGCAAGAGACAATCAAAAAGAAGAATAGAAATAACTATCTTTGTAACACTATTTTTATGTTTTACTATTATTTAATTTCCATTATGAGCAAAGTTTTCAGAATTACACCCAAGCGCACAAGGCGCGTCAATGGGCAAGTAATCACGCCCGAAATGGTGATAACCCAACCCGTTCTACAACGGAGCAGTAGAAGTTAAGGAACAGTACATGCGCATGTATAACTTCGATTACAAGAAGGCGTGCATGAGCGTCGGGGATTTCATCTACGAAACCCTAGATTGACTTTTTTAAGATGTAATTTATACTCGCCCTCATCACTAAAAGTATAGGGAAATAACAAAGCTGGGCCATTAGCCCAGCTTTGATGATGCCATATTGATATCTTTTACCTAGTTCTTATTCCTTGCAGTTGATGCGCAGGGCTTGATCGGCAATCTGGATGAGGAATTCGCCTGCTTCCAGATGTCGCTGGCCGTCATTGCCCACAAAGGCAAGGTCGGTTGCTGGCAATTGGAACTTCACGGTCTTCGTTTCTCCAGGTTGCAACTCAATCTTGGTGAAAGCCCTGAGTCGGCGGCTCTCAGGAACGATGCTTGCCACCATGTCGCGGCTGAACATCAGCACAGCCTCTTTTCCAGCCCTTGGTCCATCATTTTTCACATCTACCGAGATGTTTAGCACATCGGCAGGACCGAAATCACTCTTGTCGACCTGCAAGTTACTATAGGTAAAGGTGGTGTAGCTGAGACCAAATCCAAATGGCCACTGCACATCGACTTGTGCGTTGTAGTCATACACACCCTCCATTGTGCCCGACTCCTCACTCACACGGTAATCATAGGTTGTGAGCGACGATGAGTAACGTGGATAAGTGTAAGGCATTCGTGCCGAGAAGTTATCATCACCAGCCAGCAATCGTGCAAGGGCATTGCCACCTTCATTGCCTGGCAGCAGGATGTTAACAACAGCTTGTGCCAATGGCTCGATATCGTTAACCAATCGTGGGCGTCCCTCATTGAGGATGAGCACAATGGGTTTACTTGTGGTGGCAAGAGCCTTCACTAAATCACGTTGATTCTGTGACAATGACAGGTCGTCGAGGTTGCCGGGAGTCTCGGTATAGGAGTTTTCTCCCACGCAAGCCACTATCACGTCGGCACCAGCTGCTGCAGCAACGGCACGGCTGATTTGCGGCTCGTTCTCTTCCCAATATTTACCTTCATTATTATAGGTAACACCTGGCTCGTAGATTACGTTAGAAGCACCAAAGCGCTGCTGCATAGCCTCAAGTATAGTGTTATGCTGCGAAGCATACTTGTCGGCATTGTTGCCTTGCCAGGTGTAGCTCCATCCGCCATTGAGGCATCTCATGGAGTTGGCATTAGGCCCAGTGACAAGAATCTTCTTGCCTTGCGCCAGTGGCAATGTGGCATTGTTGTTTTTGAGCAGCACCATGGTCTCCACGGCAGCATCTTGCGCCGCCTTGCTGTGCTCGGCCGAGCCAAACTTGGGGTAGTCCTTAATATTGGTGTTGGGCATGTCAAAGAGTCCCATCCTGTACTTCATGCGTAGCACACGTCGCACGGCGTCGTCGATGCGACTCATGCTCACAGTGCCCTCCTTAACGAGCTCAATCAGTAAATCGCAAAATGCTAAGTCGTAGGGTTCCATCGCCATATCAATGCCAGCGTTAATTGCCATCGCTATAGCCTCCTTTTTATCACGAGCCACCATTTCACGCTTCCACAGGTTGTCGATGTCGGCCCAGTCGGTAACTATCATACCATCCCAGCCGGTCTCTTCTTTGAGCCATTTAGTAAGATACTTGGCATTGATGTGCATCGGCACACCATTTACCGAACCTGAGTTTACCATCACCGAAGTAGCACCTGCCTGAACGCACGCAAGGAAAGGAGCAAAATGCTTCTCGCGCAGTTCCCATTCAGGCACATAGGCTGGCGTGCGGTCGCGGCCAGTGCGAGGCGTGCCATAGGCCATAAAGTGCTTGATTGAAGTGCCAATGTGGAATTTGTCGATGTTGTTTGGGTCATCACCTTGAAAACCGAGCACCATGGCGCGTCCCATAACGGCATTGACAAGGCAATCCTCACCGAAGTTCTCCCACACGCGTGGCCAACGAGGATCGCGCGAGAGGTCAACGGTTGGCGAGTAGGTCCATGGGCAGTTTCCAGCTCTTGTCTCATAGGCTGTGATTGTGGCAGCCTTCTTAGCCAATTCGGAATTAAACGATGCTCCCACATTAGTGTTTTGCGGGAATAAGGTACCACCAAGTGTATAGGTCAAGCCATGGTTCTGGTCAAGGCCATAGACACATGGAATGCCACAAGCTTGAAGGGAATACTCGTTGATAGTCCTAATGGTCTGTTGCCACCATTCTGGAGTCTGCGCCACAGGACCAGGAGCGTTCAAGATAGAACCAACCTGATATTTAGTCAAAGCCCGTTCCAGCTTTTCTTTATCAAGCACAAAGTTGTCACCTTCCCAGTGTCCCAAAACATCGATAACAAGCTCGGTCATTTGCCCCACCTTCTGCTCCAGAGTTAGCCGCGACAGAGTTTGTTCCACACGTTGCTCAATCCTTGCGTCGGGGACATAAGATATCTTATTTTGGGCCGTTGCGCCCATTGTGATACCATCTTCGTTATTGTTATAACTCGAACCTTCGACCATAAAGTCATAGGCGCTTGCCAAATTTGGGAGCATTGCCACTATAGCAAGCAATAATGATTTAAAAAGATTGGAATATTTCATAAGTAATCCTCTATGTTTCCTGTTTATTGATATAATAGTCTTTAAGAAAACTGTAAAATCTTTGAAATGATTGTAAATCAGACGCTTTTCTGCCCTTTCACAATTAAAAAAAGAAGTAACTTAATTTATGACATGGTATAAATCACGTTGCAAAAATAGCAAACAAAAAGGAATCACACAATAGTTACTATTATTTTTACACTATACATGAAAGTAGACTTATGTCGCCCACGCCTTCGCCAATCTCGAAGCCAGCAACAACTTCAACCAATATTTGACTCATAAAGCAACTCGGCTAAAAGTGAACTAAATCTCACTTTTAGCCGAGTCTCATAATCCCTGAGTTCAGAAAACCTGAATAAAGCTCAGCAGAGCTGGCTCAGTTCTCCACTCACTTGATCACGACTTTTTTGCCGTTGTGGATGTAGATACCAGGAACGGCGGGAACGCCATTGAGCTTAACGCCTTGCAGGTTGTACCAGGCATTATCGGTGCGCATGTCGTTAGCGATAGTAGTGATTGCTGTGGGAGTCATGCTCACTTCCATCACGAGAGGCTCTTGAACACCTCTACCCTCAGCTTCCTTAACGGTGATAGTGTATTCGCCACCAAGCTCAACATGGAAGTTTGCTCCATCTATGAGTGAAATGCCAATATTCAGCATATCATTGTTGATGAGGAAGTAACCTACCTCGTTCTCATCAGCACCACCGAACCAAATCCACTGATCATCTTCCGAAGTTGGAGCGGGATTTGGAGTGATAATCTTGAACTCACTACCTGCTAGAAGGTCTACGGCACCTGTGTACTCGGTACCTTCTTCGTTGCCAACGAGGGGAACACGGCCACCTTCCTCAGTTGGGTTCCACTCGTTGAATGTACCAACCACGTAGAACTCTTCAATACCAGTCTCCTGGCTCATGCTCATAGTGTAGGTGAGCAAATTATAGTCGGTAAATTCTTCATTCTCGCCATGTTGGAGAATCACATTGCCATCGGGATCGGTAAAGGTGAACGAGCATTCGTTATCATAACTTCCATGAACCCATACGAAGTTGTAGGTCTCGCCGTAGCACAATGGGAGTGTTCCTGTTAAGCTGGAAGAACCAGTGCCCAAGGTGATGGTTTCCATCACATAACCAGTGGCTGCGCTAACCACCTGAATTGAAGCGCCATTCCAGCCGTCTGAATAGTGGTCACCAAGAGTGTAATTGATTACGCCTTGGTCCTCGGGAGCGCATAATGGAGTTGAGAAGGTGGTGCTTACCCAGTTGCTCAAGCCATCGCCATAATCGCCTTGAACGCGGGCCTCATACTCGTAGCCATTGGCAAGGGCATCGAGAACGAATGTGGTGCTGGTTGCTACACCTGCCTGAGTCCACTCAGTATCGGTAGTCTTCTTGTACTCTACGTTCCAAGCTGTCTCGGTGCTGCCTGCTTCCCAAGTGAGGGTTGCCTCGTTAGGACCTATGTTGCTTGCTGCAAGGTTCTTTGGCTTAGCATAAACCGGCGTACCTGCGGGGCTGTAGGCAAATGTGGTCTTCGGGATAAAGTTGCGCTGAGTGGCACTCACTGCATCCAGTGAAGTGTAGCTGTAGTTCTGAATGCTAGCGCCCTCTACAGTAGTGCCATAGAAATTAGAACGGCTGTAAGCGCCTTTGGGGTGAGATATACCAATGAGCAGGTTTCCGCCATTATACACGTAGGGTGTAGATAATTCGATAACAAAATTATCGCCACTCGCATCAAGCGCACCATCATATACCACAGTGGCATCATCCATGCCATAGAATGACGAAATTGTCGCGTCTTCTACCTCCATCATATATATCTGGAAGTTGCCCCACGATTTGGTGGGTTTAGTTTCCAAATACCAGGTAATTTCGGTGATAGGACAACCATTCATGTCGGCAAGTTCAGCTGCTGGTATAACTATCTCGCACTTTTGGAATGCATCGCAATTGTAACCATCAATAGGAACATAAGCGTTAAAGTTCTCTCCGTCATAAATAGTCAGTGTGTTCTGGGCCATTGCAGGAACAAATGCTGCCAATACCCACAAAACTAAGCTTAAATAAATTTTTCGGCTCATAAAAAATGAAATTTTAGTTAATGTTAATGATAAAAACTCACTTGTTGTTATTTGCCGACAAAATTAATATGTTATTGTTTTATAACCAAATCTAACAACCCATTTTTAATGAGTATCAATATTACTCCTTAGGTTTTATTTTGATAATTGAAGATGTTATCTACTTACAATAAAACAAAAAAGGAACCGCCACATTATGACGGTTCCAATTTAGGTTTTTCTCTAGATTTCTCACTTGATCACGACTTTTTTGCCGTTGTGGATGTAGATACCAGGTGTCGTTGGCATAGTGCTAAACTTAACGCCAAGGAGGTTATAGTAAGCGTTGTCGGCATTCTCGTCAACACCAATGGTACTTATGCCAGTTGCTTCCTTGTGAACAACCATTACGAGTGGCTCTTGAACACCCTTACCATCGGTTGGCTGAGACAGAACGTTGATGGTGTACTTGCCAGCATCCTCAATGCGGAAGTTCGATCCGTCAACAAGGTCGATGTTAACGTCGAGCAAATCGTTGTTAATCAAGAAGAAACCAACGTTGTTCTCATCAAGACCGCCGAACCACTTCCAACCATTTCCTGAGGTCTCGTCGGGGGTGATGAGTTTGAACTCAGTACCTTCATCGAGGTCGGCAGTCACACTGAATACTCCATCCTCAAGAACGAGTGGCACGCGGCCCTCTTCATTCTGCCAGTTCCAGCCATTGAAGCTACCAACTAGATAGAGCTCCTCTATTCCAGCGCCTTCTGAAAGGGTCGTAAACACTGTACTCTGGGTCCAGAGGCTTGTCATGCCATTATCAATAGCACATACTTGAACTTCATATTCGGTTCCGGGCTCAAGATTCTCAATAGTGTAAGGATTTGTCACATCGGCACACTCAATCCAATCGGGCTGCACTACATCCGAGGCGTCGGGGACAAGAATTTCAAGATCGTCGATATCCAACCAGAACTGGTCGCTACAGTTAAAGTGACGGATTGCGATATACCCATTACCATCATAGGTGCTCAAGTCGGCTATGTATTGTTGATATTCGGTAGAAGTAGTATAAATGTCTGAGATAGCAACAAAGTCGTTTACCGAAGTCCACTCGTCACCTTCAAACAAATAGATCTGGAACTGCTCGTTAGCATACATAGAACTGTTTTCTTGAGCGCATGCCCAGAACGAAACCTGACCACCAAGCTTCACCTTGGGAGTGATAATCCAGTTATCGGGTGTAATTGCACCCACACTATTGTCAAAGCTCATCGAATATATTATGCCATTACCACTATGAGCCTTTACCTTGTCGTTTATCCAACCCCATCCTTTGCCGTCGCCATCGGCATCGACAAGTGTGAACTCTGATAACTGGTTCTCATCCTCGAAGTCCCAGAAGCGGTTGGCGCCCGACACGTCCACCAATTCACGGTAGCGCAGGTTAAAATTGCTAGCATCGCTAGTCCACGACACCTGAGCCTTGTCCACATCAGGAACCACTGTCACATCGGTAGGAGTAGGCACTTTTATGTCCTTATACACTACCATCTGGTAAGAGAAGAATATGAAGCCCGGCTGGTCGGGATAGATATTCTCCAGATAAATATTGCCTAGAGTGAACTTTTGTGTATTTGGATCATATTGGAACAAAATGTTATGGAATTCTACAGCATCGCTCGAACCGCATGCATAGATATTATAGTCGCTATAGGTTCCACAGAACTGTCCACTTGGAAAGCTGGCGACATTGTTGCTAAGTATTGTTCCCTTAATCCAGGCATTTGGACAGGTATAGACCACCCCTTTGAAATAGACATCGTTGCCGTCAAAGGCAACCGAAATAGGATTGTCATTAACATAGGGCGTGTTGTTCTCACCATAATAGTAGATAGCATCTATTGCCCAGTCGGTCTCTACTACAGCAGTTTCCGGCAGGGTCACCAATTCATCGCCACCGTCTTTCGACATATTCACGTTGTTTCTCTGAAATCCTGCATAGGGTATTGTGAAACCCTGAGGAATCATTTGCGCAAATGATGCAACAGCTACAACCAAAGCCATTGCAAGAATTGTGTAAAATCTTTTCATAATCAATTGATTTGGTTAATATATTTTGTCTAAACTGCAAAGTAAATAAAAAATTTTCAAACAATGCAATATATTATCACATTTATTGCATATATATAAAAATAGTGCTGTGTGGCCACTATCATCCTGGAAACCACCTGATAGATGGATACCATGACAGCAGCAACCCAACCTATCTGACGCAAGCTGGGAACTCGACACTAAAAAACATATGTGGTTACTTATACAGGAAGCGTTTAATGCTCATCTTGGGGGTTTTCTCGAAGGGGGCGTCGAGCATTTCCACTTTGGAAATTTTACTGTAGGCCGGAAGAGATTTGTTGGCTTCGGCGCGTATAGCATCTGGGATTGTGGCCCTTGTTTCGTCGTCCATGTCTTCAGGAAGTTCGGTGTAAACCAGTGCTGTAATCTTGCCATCACGGTCCACCACAAGGCACTCGTCAACATACTGACAGTTTGCCAGCACAGCCTCCAGTTCTTCGGGATATACGTTCTGGCCCGAGCTATTGAGAATCATCGATTTGATGCGACCTCTGATGAAGATGTTGTTGTTTTTGTCCATAATGCCCAGGTCGCCAGTGCGGAACCATCCGTCGTCGGTGAACGAAGCAGCAGTAGCTTCAGGATTCTTATAATAACCAATAGTTAGGTTGGCACCACGAGCTTGGATTTCGCCGGCTTTGTGTTGTGGGTCTTCGCTGTCGATGCGCACCTCATGCACAGGCTTACCGCATGAACCAGGTACAAATTCTTTCCACCATGAGTATCCCAGTAGCGGGCATGCCTCGGTCATGCCGTAGCCCACGGTGAACGGCAGTTTCATCTTCTTGAAACATTTTTCGGCCTCGGGGTTGAGGGCAGCACCTCCCATGATGAAGCATTGCACCTGACCACCAAACACTTTCATAATCGTCTTGCGGGCCATGGTGTAAATAAGTCGTTTCATGCCTGGAATCATGAATAGCTTTTTCCTTTTCTCTAATGCGGGTTTGATGGAATTAGCATAGACTTTCTCCATTACAAGTGGCACGGTAATCACCATATAAGGTCTCACTTGCTGCATGGCTTTGAGCAAGGTGGTGGGTGATGGTGTTTTACCTAGGAAATAGACCGTCACACCATCCACGTTTGGGTGGATGAACTCGATTGCCAAGCCATACATGTGTGCCATGGGTAGCATCGAAACGATGGTCTCGCCTGGGGTGTTGGGGAAATGGGCGTTAGCAAACTCATCGGTGTCACTCATCGCACCGTAGGTGAGCATCACACCCTTGGGAGTACCAGTTGTGCCCGACGTGTAGTTAATAATAGCCAAATCATGGAAATTGTCGCCAGGATAAGTAACATCCCCAGGCATCATTCCGCTTGGATATTGTTTATTAAATACTTCTTCGCGCTTCTCCCAAGCATCAGCCACAGCCTCGTCGCGGTGCCACAGCATGTTGTTGTCCTTTACGTTGATGGCAGCTTTAAGGTTGGGCATATCATCAGGGTTCATCTTCGACCAGATGTCATCGTTGGTGAAGAGCAGCACACTATCTGAATGATTGGTAAGCTTCGACACGCTGTCGGGGTGGAAGTCGGCAAGAATAGGCACTACCACACATTCATTCACGTTTATGCCCCAAAAGGTCATCGCCCAACGGGCAGAGTTGCGGGCACAAATTGCGATTTTGTCACCTTTCTTGACCCCTATAGCGGCAAAGAATAAACGCATTTGCTCAACGTGAGTGGCAAGATTTCCATAGGTGAATGACTCGCCTCCGTAGTCACAGAGTGCCTTAAGGTTCCAATGATTGCGGATTGTGTTCTCTAATGTTTTCAGATAGTGCTTCATAGAGATATATATTTACGTTAATAGTCGAAGATTACACAAATAGCCTAATACACTATTTCACAAACGACAAATTTACAACTTTTTTTCGAATAATTACTCATTCGGGCCGAAACTTTTTCTAATACCTCTAAATGAAACACATGGGCAATGCTCAATAAACACTATATTTTGCGCCAATAATTTGCACATTTCAATATTCTTTTGGAATTTTGCATCGCAATTCCACAACAAGAAAAGCATTCATGAAACAAACTGATAATAATCGTGACGAGAGCGCCGCAACACAGGCCGATTTTGCCGAGGTGCTCGAGGTGGCAGCCAAAGCCGGTCACATCCTCTTGGAGAACGGAGCCGAAATCTCACGCGTCGAGGATATCATGAGCCGCATCGCGTCGCACTTTGGCGTCGATTCGGGCAACTTCTTTGTCCTCTCCAACGGTATTTTCACAACCGGACGCGCCAACAAGGTGACCAAGTCGGGCGCGCAGGCATCGACCTATGCCAACGTCGAGTTCATTCCACTGCGAGGCATTCAGCTCTCGAAGGTGGTGGCGGTGAACCGACTGAGCTACGACATCTCGAACGGCCGCACGACACTCGCCGAGGCGCGCGAGCGGCTAGAGAGCATCGCAACAGCGGCACCCAAACCTGCATGGGAGCAGATCTTGGGCTCGGGATTAGGTGCTGGAGGTTTTTGCGCTGTGTTTGGCGGTGGATGGATGGACTGTTTGGCCGCGCTTGTTGTAGGTGTGCTGCTCTATGCCTTCGTGCTCGGCATGAGTGCCCGTTATCTCTCAAAGATTGTGGGTGGCGTGTGCAACGCCCTTGTCGCCACGCTGCTGTGCATCCTGTGTTGGCGCATGGGCTTTGGCGACAGTCTTGCCAACATCATTATAGGCGCCATCATGCCACTCATTCCTGGAGTACCTTTTGTCAACGGAGTGCGCGACCTTGCCAATAGCGACTACATCGCGGGCTTCACCCGCCTCACCGACGCCATGCTGGGATTCTTCTGCATAGCAGTGGGTGTGTCGCTCGGCTTTATCTTCGACGGTTCATTGCATGGTGGAATGCTGAACCTCAGCATGACAGTGAATCCACAAACCGCCCACCTGCTCCTGCAAGCCCTTGCCGCGTTTATTGGCACCGCCGCCTTTGCGTTACTCTTCGGCATCGACCGTGAGCATTATGTGCCAGCGGGAGTGATTGGTGCCATCGGGTGGGCTCTCTACCTCATCTTGGTGCGACAATGCGACGCATCGCCTGTCACAGCCACTCTGGCGGCATCCACTCTTGTGTGCATCGTCTCGCGCATGGCAGCCATTCCGTTCCGCATCCCGGCGCAGGGATTCCTGCTGTGCGGCATCTTCCCGCTAGTGCCCGGTGCCGGCATCTTCTGGTTTACCTATTATCTCACCGATTCCCAGTTCGACCTCTCGATGCAGAGTGGATGGACTGCGTGCAAAGTGGCCATCGCCATCGTTCTGGGCATCATCCTAGCCATGGAGTTGCCGCAGCGCATCTTCTCGCACAACCATCGCACTCACTAGCGCTACACCTAAATCTCTGTCCAATAAAACTTTTTCACCACTTTTGGTCCTCTCCTCCACCCTATCAAACGGCCAAAAGTGGTTTTTTTTGAAAAAAAACATTTTTTCTTGTAACATTTCGTGCAACCTTTACGTCTAGATAGGTGAGCGACTTTTTTAGGGACGCAAATTATTAACAACACAATAACATTTATCATCATGAAGAAATTTTTAGTTTTAGCTCTCGTGGCAATGATTAGTGCCACTGGCTTCAGCAAGACTCTCGACGAGGTTTTCAACTCATTTCCCAAAGCCGACAATGTACAGGAGGTGACTCTTGACCAGGCTATGCTAGCCATGGCTAAGAGTTCTGGTGGCGAACAGGCCAAGCAGATGAAGGACATCGATGTAATGAGAGTTATCGCCATCGAGAATGCAACTGCCGACCAAGTGAAGATTGCCAAGAACCTGATGGATGAGGGTGTTGATGGCTTTGACGTAATGGTCGATGCCGACGAGAATGGCGAGCACGCATTAATTCTCGCTCAAGGCGATGACAAACTGATTAGCAAAATGCTCATCATAGCAACTTCCAAAGAAGAAGTGGCTGTAGTCCTGATTCAAGGCAAAATCGACCCCAACAACGCCACCAAAATGGCGGATATCGTAAAATAATCACCCTAGAAGTTGATGAACGCAACCGAGTTTAAACAGCAACTCCTTCCACTAAACGCGAGCCTCTATCGCATGGCTTTCAAGCTCATGGGTAACGAGGACGACGCTAAGGATGTGGTACAGGATGCCTACTTTAAACTCTGGAAAATGCGAGAATCAATTACCAGCGTCAACAATCCTCTCGCCTACTGCCTCACGATTGTCAAGAACATGTGCCTCGACCGCCACCGCGCGGCAAGCCTCAATCTAATCGACAAACCGCCCGAGGAACTGCCAATTGCGGGCAACGACAGCGCATCAAGGCACATCGAGCTACAGCAGACCTCTCAGCTGCTCAACCAATGCCTAGCAAGGCTCCCAGTACAGCAGCAACAAGTCCTACGAATGCGCGACATGGCGGGATGCTCGATGCAGGAGATAGAAAAAGCCACTGGCCTCACGGCAGTAAATGCGAGAGTGCTCCTGAGCCGAGCTAGGAAATCACTGAGAAACCAATTTATAACACACCAATCATCATGAACAAGAATGAAATAGACCAATTGCTGAGCAAGTTCTACCGCGGCGAGACCACTCTCGACGAGGAGCAGCAGCTGCGCAACGCCCTCAGCGACGACAGCGTCGACGCCTTGCTCATGAAGGAGCTTGAGGGTGTGGACAGCGAGATTGAGGTGCCTGCCGACTTGGAGTCAAACCTCAGCGTCTTGATCGACCAATGGAATGACGAGGAGCAGCAAGAGGCTAAAATTGCTCCGTCAATCTGGCGACGCACATCGTGGTGGGCGGCAGCGGCAAGCGTGGCAATCATCGCCACCGTGGGTGTGTGGTTCATGCGCAACCAGCAGCAACCAGCCCAACCGGGCAAGCAGCAACCTGTTATTGCACGCGTTGAAGAGCCCATAACACCTCCTGTAGTAGAAAAGGTGCCACCAGCCGAAACTCAACCCGAGCAACAACCGGCAGTGCAACCCAAGCCTGAGTCAAAACCCAAGGCACAGCAACCACAATCCAAGTCTGCACGTGTGCTCAACAATAACGTTATGCATCTGGCGCAAGCCCAGGCTAAGCCACAGGTTAAAACCCAAGCACAGGCTCAACCCGAGTTAAGTGCCAGCGACGAGCAGCTCGCCCTGGCAGCCCTCGAAAAGTTCGCCACAACACTCAATAAGGGAATGGAACAGCTCAACGATGCTGGTGAGAAAATCGATAATATCAACAATACTATTAAGCAATACTTATAATAAACATAACAATTATGAAAAAGGTTATATCTATACTGATTCTTATGCTCATGGTCAGCATGACAGCAAATGCCCAAGAGCCGTTTGCCAAGCAATTCAAGGGCAAGGAAGGTTTCGCATGTGTCACCATTGGCAAGGCGGCGATGAAGATGATGAGCTCTAGAGGCAAGCTTGGTCGTGAAGGCTTCGGTGGCAAGCTCCATATCGGCAATTTTGCCGACAAGATCGACCGCCTGGAAATCGTAGCGGCCAGTACCCCCGAGGCTTCCTACGAACTATTGGCTGCATGTCACAAGTTTATTGAGAGCGACGATTTCGAGAGCACAATCGATGTTGACGAAGGTGGCCAGCAGGCTTCAATCTACGCTAGGACTGGCAAGGACAGTAAGAACATCTTCCTGCTGCTCGCGCAAGACAAGGAGACCTCGGTCATCATCATCTACGGATCCATGACCCTCGAAGACCTACAAGGCGGCATCTCCGACCAGAACTAGTATCACAGCTCCCCACTCTGTACTCTCCACTAAAAATGCATTCCGCAAAGCGAAGCTACATATTAATTTTAGCGAAGCTCTAATTTCGCCCGCAGGGCGCAAAAGATTATGCATTATGCATTGTGAATTCAAAAGGAGCCTCTCCACTCTTCCCTCTCCCTCTCCACTCTCCCCTAAATAAACAATTGTCCTTAATAACCACAAGCCGCATGGCTAAGTAATCAGCATCCAATGAAAACATTTCTTTTTGTCCGTAATAGTCTGAGAAAACTACCCACGCGCAGCCCAAATATTCCAGCGTAAGCTGGCTTTGTGACAACGTCAGGTGCAACTTTGTGAGATTAATAAAGTATCCGCGCGCAACTACATTGTGCATTGTGCATTGTGCATTTTTCAAGGCGAAGCGCCAATCCAGCCTCACGGCAAACTGTCCCACCTATTATATTTTGCGAGATAAACCTTTTGCGACATTTGCGTAATTTGCGAGAGCTCCTCCCAGCCTCAAATACCCCCCGCGCGCAGCCAAATTGTGCATTATGCATTGTGAATTAAAGAGGCTTCCCTCTCCCCTATAAAAGAAACATCCCTCATGAGCCATAAGCTCGTGAGGGATATCTTCTTGCGGTGCGTACAGGACTCGAACCAGCGACCTCCTGCGTGACAGGCAGGCATTCTAACCAACTGAACTAACGCACCGTTCAGCATTGTCATTTTCGACTTTTGCGCTGCAAAGATATATCAATTTTCTCAATTACCAAAAATTCAACACCTTTTTTACATTTTTATTGTAATATTTTTCATTCAAGAGCGCTAGTGCTAAGAACACAAATAACAGATCCGGCAAAACAGGAGATACATCCAATCGCTACGTCGTTTATTTTCAGCGTTTCTTGCCCTTTTTAGTGGTAATGACCACCACGCCATTGGCACCGCGCATGCCGTAGATAGCTGTTTCTGAAGCATTCTTGAGCACCTTAACCGATTCGATGTCGTTAGGATTAATCATGTTGAGCGGTCCATCGTAGGTTATACCGTCGAGGATAATCAATGGATAGGTGTTGGCGTTCAGCGAGTTGATGCCACGAATAATCATTGATGGCGACACAGTTGGATCGCCCGACGAATGGTCAAATTGCACCCCAGGCTCCTTGCCTTCAATCGTGCTTTCAAAGTTCAGGTAATTCCTTTCCACTCCACCCGACGCCAGTCTCGAGCCAGAACAACCGGCCAAGAGAACCACCATTATTATTAAAACAAACTTCTTCATTGCATTGAATTATTGACAACCACAAAATTAGCCAACAACCACGGTAAAACCAAGTTTTTTACGCATTTTTGTCAGCACCGAGAATCTTAACACAATTTTTTGGATTATTTTTTCGGAATAAATTCGGTGATTAGAACGCCTATTCGCCGAAAAAATTCGGCGATTAATGTTTCTATTCACCGAAAAAGTTCGGTGAATAATTTGGTTTTTCTCCGAAAAAGATCTATTTTTGTCCCCAAAATCAGGAATTATGCGATTTATACATGATCACGATAATTGGTGGCTGTTTCGTTATGATAGCCAACGTATACTGACTGAATTGGGGCGAGTACGCGCCAGGCAGGGACAAGTTTTGGGCAAAATGTTGTCGTTGGGATTTGATTCTCAAGATGAGGCAGTCCTCTCAAACATGTCGCTCGAACTTATTCGTTCATCAGAGATTGAGGGTGAGAAATTGAATCTTGCTGAAGTTCGTTCCTCAATAGCTCGCCGATTGGGTATAGAGACTGCTGGGCTGGTGCCAGTTTCACGCTACGTTGATGGTGTGGTGGAAATGCAATTGGACGCGACTCAAAACTACGACAAGCCTCTCACTAACGACCGACTTTTTGGATGGCACAATGTGCTGTTCCCAACAGGAATGAGTGGGTTGTATCGCATTGATGTAGGCAAATATCGTAAGGGCGAAATGCAAGTGATATCGGGGGCTATGGGTAAGGAGAAAGTTCACTACCAAGCTCCTTCGGCCGAGCGTGTGCCTGCCGAGATGGAACGATTCATAGCCTGGGTCAACGACAGTGAAGAGGTTGACGCTCTGTTGAAGGCGGCAATAGCACACTTGTGGTTTGTCTCAATACACCCTTTTGATGACGGCAATGGTCGAATAACAAGAGCCTTGACCGAAATGCTCCTTGCACGATCCGAGAATTGCAGCAAGCGGTTTTATAGCATGTCAGCCGCAATAAAAGAATTGCACAAGGAGTATTACGAAGTGTTGGAACGCACACAACATGGAGATGGCGATATCACCGAGTGGCTGTTATGGTTCTTGGGGTGCTTCGAACAGGCTTTAGATTCTACCGAAGACACCTTGTCATCGGTAATGCGTAAAGCCGAATTTTGGGAACATTATCGTGATGTCTCCTTCAACGAAAGGCAACGAAAGATTTTGAATATGCAGTTCGACGGGTTCTTTGGCAAACTTACCAGCGGCAAATGGGCAAAAATAGCCAAATGCTCTTCCGACACCGCACTTAATGATATAAACGACCTTATCGCAAAGGGAATATTAAGAAAGGCTGATGCCGGCGGACGCAGCACAAACTACGTCATGGTGGAGTGATATAATCTCACCTGCAAGGAGAAAAACTATTCACTCCCCGACCCTCTACTTAGCCTCTGGTGCAACAAAGCTAATTCCATCGTTAAAAACGGTGCGCCTGTTACACTCGTCAATAGAGATCAATATCTTATGTCTCACGTTTTTGAAGTATCTCATTGTAGTTGCTTTTAGATTACGGAAATTTAGGCGGTTTATGGTTCATAAACAATTCTAAATGAACCAGTCTTATTCTTTGAAAAAGTTAACCATTCATTATTTCTTTTATATATTTCATATATTTCGTCTTCTTTATAGCCATCATCACTGAAAATAAATCCATAATTTTTAGCAGTTTTCAAAAATAAATTGTAGGTTTCGTTAGAAAGAAAAACATATGTATAAGTTCTATATTTATCATTATATTCTTGAATATATATTACGCTACAATTTCTGTGTGGCCCAAATTCATAATAAATGCCTTTTTCATTAAAAGAAAACTCCAAACAATTATATGTCCAGGCAATAGTCCTATGGTCTTTTCTATCAATGCTTCCTGCATATTTATAATTCTTCGAAGACATAAACCTTTCTATGTCTGACCACCGATCTTTTTTTGAAAGTTGAAAGAATTCATTATATGTAAGGTTTTGAGAATTTGCTATTTGAATTCCCCAAAAGAAAACAAATGAAAAGACAATTATTATTTTAATCGTTTTCATAACAAAATAGTTTATAATAAGTTATTTAAAAACCTGGCACTTTAAAAGTCACAGGTAAAGTGTACCACACATCGATAGGTTCTCCTAAAGCGTTACGACCAGGTGAAAAACTAGGAAGATTTAATACAAGTCTTATTGCCTCTTTATCAAGAAGAGGGTGAACACCCCTTGACACTTTAACTTCGCCTATAGTTCCATCCTTTTTGACTACAAATTGAACTATAACCTTGCCTTGTATAGGATCCTCTTTGAGTTCTGAAGGATATATCATGTGGTCATTCAAATACTTTAGTAGTGCAGCATTGCCGCCTGGATAAGAAGGCATACGTGCAGCTGAGCTAAACACCTCAGACTCAGATTGCGGTGTTGCTTCTTCTTTCTTTGTCTCTGCTTCTTTTTCTCTATCTTTTTTATTCTTGTCCAAGATTCTTGTCAAAGGGCTTAATGGACCGTTATCAAGAAGTGACTCATTGTTCATATATCCATTGTCAAAAATGGCCACTTTTGTTGACGAAGTACCATCTGTATATTTTATTTTCACACTATGAAGCAATACAGCAGAAGCTTTTTTGTTATGAAACAACTTTTTATAAGCTGCTTTTTCATATGTCAACAAATGATAAGTATCCAAAGAGCCTTGAACTAAATCTTTATATAAATCTGATTTTGTGCGTCCTTTAAGGTTCGAGTATTTCAAAACAAGATATCTGTCGCCAGTTTTAATGTCATAGACTGGAGAGCCGTAGTTTTCGAACTCAAATTCAAAAGTTATATCTTTTATAGTTTTAGGTGAAGTGTTTATCAGTTCCACAAATAATCTCACTGTGCCATCAACATCTTGATTCCCACTATCAAAATGAAAGTCTACTATAGTTGCTGGTGCGTTAATAAGGTTTGTTTGTGCTCTTCCAGCATTGATATACATCAATGCGACATTTTCAGGAAGCCCATCACTAATCCAGCTATTATAAGTCTTTATCTCATCTGGGTACATGTCCTCCACTTCGAACACAGCATACTCCTCATTGTCAGCAGAGCTGTATGTTGTGATTTGCGCATTTGCGAAGGAGTTCACCAACACAATTAAGAGAGATATTATAAGATTTTTTTTCATAGAATTTTAATCATTTGATTTTAGTTTAACACTATAATTTGTAGGAACTTGACAAATGTTTGACAAGTCACCTTGAATAATTTTTATTTTCCCAATTTTTGTATTACGGTCAAAATCATAAACACGATAAAGATAGTATTTTTCTTTTTCTTGAATACTACGAGATAATTCTGTTTGTGTAACAAAGAATTGTGTGTTAAGTGGTCCGGAAGTTGTTTTTACTTCAATATATTTTCTTTTGCCATTAGGTAAATACGAAAGTATATCGTAGCCAGTGCCATCTCCTTCCTCTACAGCATCGATATATGATGAAATGCTATACATATTTGTCTGAGATAGTTAGTTTGATTCAGTCAGTTTCTGATAAAGCTCAAAGAGGCGTGCCACACATTCGCTCTCGGTCATGGTGATGGGGAAGCCGTAGGCGGCCATCACTGCACGATCGTTCTGCTGATGTGCTTTGCGCAGCTCGGGTGGCATAGTGAGCTCATCGTAGAGGTCGGCAAGGCTCGAATCGGGGTACAGCGCCCTTGCGTCAAGAATCGCCTGGGCAGTCGCTGCAATCTTCTCACGCTGCTCATCACTCACCTCCGGCCACGGGAAGTTGTTATAGACAATATCCTTGCTGTAGCGATAACGAGATTCCAATCTTCCACATACAGCCCTCATCCATGCCATATGAACATTACTCTCCAAAACGCCAAAGTGATATAGTGATGCATCGGGGATAATGAGAGTAGCATTTGTAGATATAGAATCGTTTTTCAAAAATCCCATAGGAACATAGCGTCTATTTTCAGATGAGTGGCTTGGTACTATAATATATGTATCTGGATTGTTTGTCTCTCTAAATAGATGGGGTGTTTCAGCTAACCTTTGAGTACCTTTGTCTCGGCTTGCGAGTCTCATTTCCCTTACTCGCTGAACACGTTCTAAAACATGTGGCATTTTTCTTAGCTGAGATGGAGTCACATCTTTAAGCCATAAGCAATAGCGAGGTTTGTTATTAATGTATTCTCTTGCACCTATAAGTTTTTTTATGAATGGTTTTGCAAGTGGTTCTTTTTTCAAAAAATCTTCAATGTCACATGCTTCAATTATTAGATTTCCACCATCTGTTGGTTGATTCCCTTTTCTTATTTCAGGGACTTTAAAAATTGGATGACTATTACTAGTCACAAAAACGCTCGGTGCATCAATCAAATATGGATTAATGTTCTTAGCCTCTATAGTTTTGCCATTGTCAAATATGAAGTGTTTTGTGCTATCAAGATAGCTGAAACCTAATATTACACAGTGAACATGAGCTTTTAGTGTTGCTTCGCTATCCCAACGGAAAGTGCGATAAGCGAAATTGAATTTTATTCCATCTTCAAAGAGCGGTTTCCAAAGATTTGCCACTTGTTCGCCTTGTGAGATACTATTGGTTGAAACGAGAGCTGCTCTAATCTTGGTGCCTTTCATCAACTCAGTGGCTTTCTTATACCAGCCACATACATAGTCCATCTCACCTATGTTTTTCCATTTCTCACCGAAGATTATTCTTAAATCTTCTCTTTGAGATGTAATCATATTATTAGCTCCCACAAACGGCGGGTTGCCAATAATATAGTTAAGTTTATCTTTCGGCACGACACTTTCCCAGTCTATGCGCAGTGCATTCCCTTCATGGATATTGTCATAAGTTTTAAGTGGCAAGAAGTCGATATCATGCTTTATTATCCGCTCCGTCTCCGCTAGCATTTGCGACTCGCTAATCCACAGTGCTGTTGTGGCGACAGTAACGGCAAAGTCGTTAATCTCGATGCCATAGAACTGGTTGATATTCACTTTAATGGGGGTTGCCTCTTCAAAACCAATTATTGACTGGCCATGTGTCATGGTAGCCACCACCTCGTTCTCCAGTCGGCGCAGAGAGAGGTACGTTTCTGTCAAAAAGTTACCAGAGCCACAGGCTGGGTCAAAGAACGTCAGACTCGCAAGCTTATCTTGGAAAGCAGCGAGTTTGCGATGGCGTGTGCGTTCCACCTTCTCTTCCTTAATCTCGGCAAACTCCTGCTTTAGGTCGTCAAGGAACAACGGGTCAATGACCTTGTGGATGTTCTCAATGCTGGTGTAGTGCATTCCACCGCTGCGGCGTGTCTCGGGATTTAATGTGCTCTCAAACACTGCTCCAAAGATCGTAGGCGATATCTCACTCCAGTCGAAATCTAGCGAAGCGCGTTGCAACAGAAGTTCGCACAATTCGGGTGTGAACTGCGGTATGTCAACATATTCTGCAAAGAGTCCGCCATTGGTGTAGGGAAACGCTTTGAGTTCGTCACGCAGGAAACGAGAGCGCTGCTCAATTGGGGTGTTAAGAACCTCAAAAAGGTCACGCAGGGTGCTGCGCATCATCTCTGGCTCATGCTTCACAAGGTAGTCATGGAACTGGTCACGCGAGAAAATGCCGGCATCCTCGGCATAGAGGCAGAACACCAGTCGCACACACAGGATGTTAAGTTGGCGCAGAGTGTCTGGGTCGCTGTCGCCATATTGTTTTAATAGAGCATCGTAAATCTCGCCGATTATCTCACCGGCTTTCATCGACACTTCCATCTCACGACTCAGATGCTCGCTCTTCACGTCAACGAGGAACTGTAAGCGATAATATTCCTTTTCAAGGTTTTCAAGCAAAATCTGCTCGGGCTCGCTGTTTGGCTGCTCCATGTCGTAGACCAGGAACTCACGGAAGTTGCTCACCACCACCCATCGAGGGTGGCGGCTCAACGGCAGTCCAATAACATAACGCTTGGCTTGCTGGAAGGGGGTCAACAGGGTGCCGTCGCTCTGCTTGATGGGTTTGCGAAGGTCTTTATCCAGACTTTTCTGCTCTATCAGAACCTTGGTAGTGGGGATGTAGCCATCAATAAATGACGTGCTGTCAAGCATCACTTGGTCCTCAAACTCGATAAAGTCGGCAGCATGCTCAACACCATACACCTCGCTCAAGAGCTGAAGCCAGAACTTCTGGCTCTCACCCTTCTCATAGCCACGCCCAGCCCACTTTTCAGCAAACTCCCGCGCCGCTACTTTCTGTTCCTTATCCGTCATGGTTTCCTTAGTCTTATGCCACAAAGATAACAAGTTTTTCCCTATTTCGCTTGCTTTTCTACCTTTTTAATGTCGCTTTCAGCACCATTAATGCTCTATCTTTGTCCAAAAATGTTTAATATCTAAACCCTTCAACCATGAAAAAACAAATCTCAGTGCAAAATTTTAGCGACGAAGTCGCCATAATTTCCACTTCGCCAGGAGTGGCAAAATCTGAGTCAAGTGAGTCAGGTGAACCAAGCGATTCCATGTTTCCATCGATTCCATGCGCAGCCCCATTGTGCATTGTGCACTATGCATTAACTCAAGGCGCAGCCCCCATTGTGCATTATGCATTATGAATTATGCATTGATTAAGGGCTTTGCGACACCGTCAGGTGCAACTTTTCTAGAGTAAAAATATTTTTGTTCTTGTTGTATTTAAGTTGTTCTTGTTGTTTGATAAAACCGAGTCAGGTGAGTCAGGTGAGTCAGGTGAACCAAGCGATTCCATCGATTCCATGCGCAGCCCCATTGTGCATTATGCACTATGCATTAACTCAAGGCGCAGCCCCCATTGTGCATTATGAATTATGAATTATGCATTGATTAAGGGCTTTGCGCCACCGTCAGGTGCCACTTTTCTAGAGTAAAAATATTTTTGTTCTTGTTGTATTTAAGTTGTTCTTGTTGTTTGATAAAACTGAGTCAAGTGAGTCAGGTGAGTCAGGTGAACCAAGTGATTCCATGTTTCCATCGATTCCACGCGCAGCCCAAATATTCCTGCGTAAGCAGGCTTTGCGCCACCGTCAGGTGCCACTTTGTGAGATTAATAAAGTCTCCATGCGCAGCCCCATTGTGCATTATGCACTATGCATTGTGCATTTTTCAAGGCGAAGCGCCCCACCACCCCCACGCGCAGCCCAAATATTCCTGCGCAAGCAGGCTTTGCGACACCATCAGGTGCAACTTTGTGAGATTAATAAAGTCTCCGCGCGCAGCCAAATTGTGCATTGTGCATTATGCATTGTGCACTGAAAAACTCTCCCCTCTCCCCTAAAAAATCATTTGTCCTTAATAGTCTGAAAGACTAGGCACGACCCGCAAAACAATTAAAAAATATTAAAATTCGAGATATTTTTATTGTTTTTCGATAAATTCACTATATCTTTGCCAGCGAATTCTAATGTTTAACCCTTCCCGAGCTCGGGTTTAAACTTATTTCGTCATGAACAAAAAAACAGTAAAATTCCTGAAAATCGTGTGTTACGTGATGCTGGCACTCATTCCATTGTGGCTGATATTCTATGGTGTGCAATCCTATTTTGTTCTCACCACAGGCAGTGGCGAGGGAGTGATTAACTGGGACTCGCCGCGCATAGGAGTGAAAGTGACCTTCTTCATCCTGCACCGCCTTGCTATGCTCACTATGGCTGGACTCTTCACTGCCTTTATAATTAACATCTTGAGGTATTTGAAAGACGGCACTATTTTTAGCCGTGCCAATGTGATACTGCTCTGGGTTATGGTACTGGTGCTGCCCATCTACTCTTTCTTGAGCGACAACATGAGCATCGCCTGTGAGCCCACCGATAATCTCGCCATTGTGATTACCGACAACATGTTCCTCTATCCACTGGTGGCATTAATCATCGCGTCGCTCTACAAGATTGCCTACGACGTTGCCGAGGAACAAAAACTAACCATCTAATTCCCAACCCATCTTAACATTCTATTAATTATTAGAATCCTCCTTTATATGATAGTCGTAAATCTTGATGTAATGATGGCGCGGCGCAAAATGTCGCTCAATGAGCTTAGCGAGAAGGTGGGAATCACACTCGCCAACCTCTCCATCCTGAAAAACGGCAAGGCCAAGGCGGTGCGCCTCTCGACCCTCGACGCCATCTGCCGAGCACTCGACTGCACCCCAGGCGACATCCTGGAGTATCGCCCCGATGATAGTGAACAAAAATAAACGTGAAAAACTTCATTAATATTCAACTAACTATGAGAAAAAAACTAATTTTATTGCTTGTGGCAATCATGGCATTGCCTAGCCTGTGTGCGGCAAGCGACGCAATCAAGGATGACTCGGTTAAAGTCATCAAGAATCCCGAACAAGTGACTATTACCAAGCGAGATGGAATGTTCCGCCTCAATGTTGACGGTAATGAGACCGACAAGAATTACCGCTATGAATACCTTGTCAAGGAACGCTACGACGGCAAGCTCTACGTGCAAGAGAGCGAGGGAAACAGCGTGAAGTTCCGTCATCCATTCTCTAAAAACGACAGCAGCTACAGGAAGCCACACTGGGAAGTGTTCACTAGCGACCTTATGTTTGGATGGGGAGGCCACAGCGTTACCAGCGCCGACCGTGACTTTTTAAAGAAATCGATGTCAGAAATTGGTATCCTGAATCTCGTGTCTCTGGCACGTGTCTTCAATCAGGGCCGCTCACGCATTTCGCTAGGTGTGGGCTTCAACTGGCACCGTTACAATCTCGAGAACCCCTACTTCTGGGCACGACTCAATGATGGGGTGCTGGGTTACGGAGAGATCACCGAAAAGTTCGACAAGCATCGTGCCACGCTGATCGTGCGCTCAATGCAGTTCCCACTCATGTTCAACCAGTCGCTGGGCAAGGGGTGGAATGTATCGCTCTCTGCTGTGATGAACTGGAACTACTTTGCCGATTACCACAACTCCTTCCGCGTAGGTAAGAGCGACTACACCGAGACCACACGCGGCCTCAACCAGTGCAAGATCTCGTTCGACGGCATCGCCGAGTTAAGCTGGGGTGGACTCGGCGTTTATTTCCGCTATGCACCACAGTCAGTATTCAAAACCGGGTTTGGTCCCGAAATGAAGAACCGCTGGACTGTGGGACTCGTGCTCCGTGGCTTCGGCTTCGGCCACCACCGCCACCGCAAATAGGGCATTCAGTGCTTGAACTACTAAAAAATGCAACATCGGGGAAAAGCGATTCTCGGTGTTGCTTTTTTGGTAGTTTTTGAGGCTCACTCGAGCAGCACGATGTGGCAGTTTAAACCTTGGTCAAGACTCATAGTCTAAACGTTACAGAAGATTCAAAATCAACGGCATGAGTCCATTTTTTAAGACAAATGATAATGTTTTTGAAAAATTCTGCTTAAATTTGCATCTTAATAATAGTGAAACACGCTTTTAAAACTTGACGATTATGAAGACTTTAGTTAGAAATATCATCCTGCTGGCTGTGATGGTTGCCGCATTTGGCACCAGCAATGCCGTGGCACAGACGCTGCGCGACGCCAGCTACAACTACGTTGGCAAGATTGCCCCCAACGGCACCGTGCGCAACAGCGAGTATGGTTCGGTGGGATTCTTCAATGCCGACGGCACTATCGCCAACGCCAAGGGCAAGACCGTGGGACGCATCGATGGCAAGATGCAGATTTTCGACAAAGACGGCGAGCGCCTTGGCTACGTCAACGCCGACGGCACAGTATGCGACGGCGACAGCAAGCCTCTGGGCAAAATCGAGATTAAGACCGGCAAAGTCACCGACGAGGAGGGCAAGGTGCTAGGCTATGCCAACGGAATCTCCATCCAGCGCGTGGCAGCCTACTATTTCTTCGACTTCTTTAAATAAGCGCACTGTGTGCTAGAAACAAATAACGACCAACGATTAACGACCAACGACCAACGATTAACGAATACAGCTATGAAACATTTTCTACTAGTCATAATGGCAATGCTGGCGGCAGCTATGCCGATGTCGATTGATGCGCAGACGGTGCGCAACAGCAACTATAGCACCGTGGGCTACGTGCGAAGTGACGGCCGCGTCGAGAACTCTAACCACAGCTGCATAGGCTACATACGCAGCGACGGACGCGTTGAGAACTCTAATCATAGCTGCATAGGCTACATACGCAGCGATGGACGCGTTGAGAACTCTAACCACAGCTGCGAGGGCTATATTCGCAGCGACGGCCGCATCGAGAACAACAACCACAGCTGCATTGGTTACGTGCGCAGCGACGGACGCGTCGAGAACAGCAACCACAGCTGCCTTGGCTACGTCGAGGGCATGAGCCGCGAGTGGGCAGCCGCATTCTTCTTCTTTTTCTTCAACTAGTTGAATCTAAATTATGACTAAAAAACTCTTTATGCCAGTACTTGCAATGCTGGCATTTTTTCCATTAATGGCGCAAGAGTCACTGCCCAGCGACTCGATGCTGCGCCGTGAGGCAGCCCGCATGCTCATGGTGGGCTTCCGTGGCGACCAAATCGACGACAACAGCGACGCTGCACGCTACGTGCGCGACTTGCACGTGGGCAGCATCGTGCTCTTCGACGTTGACCTCACTAGCGACGGTCCGCGCAAGATAGGCACCCGCAACATCACCACCAAGGAGCGACTCATCAAGCTCACACACCAGCTGCAAAGCTATGCCGACGAGCCTCTCATCATCGCTGCCGACCAAGAGGGTGGCATGGTGTGCCGCCTCAAGCCAGAGTATGGCTTCAAGCCCACTGTCAACGCTCTCTATCTGGGCACTCAGGACAACCGCGACACCACGCTCTACTACGCGATGCGCATCGCTCAGGAGATGAAAGAGAGTGGCGTGAACCTTAACCTGGCGCCGGTGCTCGACATCCACCGTGACGACGGTCCCCACCTGGGCCACTTCAAGCGCTGCTTCTCGACCGACGTCGACGCAATCACCCGCAATGCCGGCTGGTTTATCGATGCTCACTACAAGTACGGCATCCTGTGCGCCGTGAAGCATTTCCCAGGCCACGGCAGTGCCCTGGGCGACTCGCACGAGGGAATGGTCGACGTTACCTCCTACTGGAGCCCAAGCGAGCTTACTCCATTTGAGAAACTTATCGCCAAGAACAAGGTTGACGTGGTGATGACCGCACACATCTATAACCGCCGCATCGACCCCGATTACCCAGCAACACTGTCGCACAAAACCATCACCGAACTGCTGCGCAACAATCTGCACTACGACGGCGTGGTGGTTACCGACGACATGTATATGGAGGGCATCTTGAGCCAGCACTCAATACCCGAGGCGTTTGCCCTTGCTATCAACGCTGGAGCCGATATCCTGCTCGTGGGCAACAACATTGACACAGGTTTTGAGGCCGACAGGCCTTTCAAGCTGGTCGACATCATCGTCAATCTAGTCAAGACAGGGAAAGTGCCCTACCAGCGCATTCACGAGTCGAGCGAGCGCATCTTGCGACTGAAGGAGCGACTGAAGTAGCACGCTATTAAGGCACTACAATTTTGGTGGATTTGATCATTTTGATGGCATTATTGCCGTCCGAGAATGACTCAACTCCTAGAGTGATTGTGAATAGCAGAGCCAAGAATGCTATGTAAAGGACAGCCACACATAGCAGGAACAAAAATGTGTGCCCAATGGCGCTTATTAGTCTCAACCCATATAGCTGCTTGAAGTCGTAGATGAGAACTAGCACTGCTATGCCTAGAGGCACCGTATAGGGCAAGAAGTAGGTTGGTGGCAGGTTAAAGGTAACAAGAATCCACACGATGGTAATCAGGTGGAATTGGCAGTTGATGTAGATTTGAGCGAAAAAGGTCTCTACAAGGTTGTAACCCTTCTTGCGAAACGTTATCCAAGCCGCAAGCACGACAAAGATGTTCTGAACCATAATGCGCGACAGGTCATTATCGTCAAGATAATCGACAAGCCTGGTTATGTAGTCAAGCAGCAACCTGGTGGGCCGGCTCACTCCATTGGCCTCAAAAGGTGCTATAATATTGGCTAAATGATCACTGAAGTCAAATGGCACAAGCTTTAGAGCTATCGACAACAACACGATGAAAATGGTGAGCACCGCTAGCATCTTGAATGGTGGAAAGTAGCTCAAGTGATGGCCACTCAAGTAGTCATTTATCATGTAACCAGGACGCCAAATCAAGTCACGCATGGTGCGGAACATGGGACGATTGCCCATACCCCAAATGTCGAGAAAATTGTGAATCAACCGCTTGAAAGTGAAGCGCACATGCTCGGCAGGCATGCCACACTGCGGGCAGATGCGGCCACTAAAGCCATATTCGCAATGCTGGCACACGTGATAAGTGTGGTCGACAGCAGGAATTGCTATCGGCTCTTTTCTTTTCACCTTTAGCTTGGCATTCCATTGCTTTATTTCTTGATATAACGACTTTATGCTCATTAAACGGTAAGGCTTAACTGGAATGCAAAGTTCGGCAAAATACTTCACTTACGCAAATTGTAGTGGTTGATTGCCATTTTTTGATACAACAAAAACAGTAAAATATACGTTATAATAATAGTTATTTTAGTAAATGAATATCATTTATTGACAAGACTTAAAAAGGAAATATGGTGCCTGATGGTGGCAATGATTGTGGGGTGTGCACTGCCGTGCGCGGCCGACAGTATTGCTGTTGACTATAGCGCCGCTATTACACTCAACACCGGCAGCCGCGAGTTTGCCCCCTACTACATCGCCAGCAACCGCCACGGCACAGTCACGCAGCGGCACTCTACACTGCTCTCAGCATCCCTTAAGCACGACATGGACACCACTCGGCGCCTGTCGTGGGGCGCTGGAGCCGAGGTGTGGGGCGGCTGGTCGTCGAGCGTCGACTATCAGCGCTACGACTGTGAGAGCAAGACGATGATTACCAATCCTCAGCATCCTGCTCGACTGTGGATTCAGCAGCTATGGATTGAGGGAAAGCATCGTGGCGTGTTCCTCACCATTGGCCAAAAAAACATCGACCCTGGGCTGGTGAACCGCGACCTGAGCAGCGGTGACCTTGTGATGAGCGACAATGCCCGAGCGGCATTTGGCACCCGTGCAGGATTCATCAACTTCCAAAATGTGCCTTTCACACGCGGGTGGGTGCAAATCAAGGGCGAGTATGGTTACTACAGGCACAACAGCTCACCATGGCTCAAGAATCATTACAACTATTACAACAGCTTCATCACCACTCACTACTGGTTCAATTACAAGAACATCCATTTCCGCACCAATCCCTCAAAGTCTCTGATGCTAACTATTGGAGCTCAGGCGGCATGCCAGTTTGCTGGCACCGCCACTTATTATGCTAACGGTGAGATAGTCAAGACCGTGGAGATGAAACCCACGCTCAAGGCTTTCTGGCGAGCCCTCTTTGCGGGCGGTGGAGGCGAAAACTTGGGCGACCAAATCTACGTGCAAGGCAACCATGTGGGTTCATGGGACATCGCAATCGACTACCGCATGCCCAGCGGAACAACCCTGCGCGCCTACTATCAATCGCTGTGGGAAGATGGTTCAGGAATTGGCAAGCAGAACGGCCTTGACGGGCTTTGGGGTGTTGAATACCGCAGTGGCAATCGAGGCATTGTAACTGGCTTTGTTGCCGAGTTTATCGACCTGATGAACCAGAGCGGTCCCATCCATTTTGCCTACAAAGATCTCTCCGACGACAACCACCCTGCTGGTAGCGAAATAGGCGTTAATGCCACTGGTGGCGACGACTACTACAACAACTACTGCTACAACGGCTACCAGAACCGAGGTATGTCGATAGGCTCCCCTATGGCAAAGTCGCCATTGTATAACACCGACGGCTACATGCGCTTCACCGACAACCGCCTGCGAGGATTCCACTTGGGACTCATGGGCGACCTGGGCAGCCAAGTGAGCTATCGCGCGTTGCTGTCGTGGCGCAAATCGTTTGGCACTTCCTTCATTCCTAGGCTAGAGCCAATGACTTGCACCTCTATGATGCTTGAGGCAACCTACACACCACGCTGGCTCAATGGCCTGCAGTTCCGCGCTCAACTGGCGCACGACCATGGCAAGCTCTACGGCGGCAACAACACCGGAGCGCTCTTATCAATCACCTATAACGGCAATTTCTCCTTTAAATGAAACGATCTGTCACACACATTGCCCTAGTGCTCACCACCCTATTGGCATTGAGCAGTTGCTCCCACAACAATGGCGACATTGGCTATTGGTTTGGCCTCTGGCACCTCGACGCGATTGAGGTCGATGGGGTGCCCGACGACGGCTACGACGGCAACTACTACTTCATGTTCCAAGGTAAGATATTCTGCATCAGGTGGGTCAACGAGCAACAGCACGAGTACATCGAGAGCTTTGCCAAGTGGCAGGAAAGTGACGACGGCAAGACCATGACAGTCAACTTCATCGACAACCGCTTTTCGCCGCAAGTGGGCGAATATCTCCCTGCCAACTACCTCTCTACAGTGACGCTCTTTAACGTGGTGACACTCAACGCCGACGACATGGTGCTCACCACTACCGCCCCCGAATCGGGCGCAACCGTCACCTACCACCTCACCCGCTTGAGATAAGGCGTGATAGATAAAAACAGCAATCGCCGCAGCCCGAATGGCTTGCGGCGATTGTTCTTTGAATAGCTTCAATAATAGTCCAGCTAGCTCAAAGCTTTGAACTATTAGAGCTGTGGACCAGCGGCTACGAGAGCCTTACCAGCCTCGTTGCTCTCATACTTGGCAAAGTTCTTGATGAAGCGGCTTGCCAGGTCCTTAGCCTTCTCTTCCCACTCGGCGGGGTTAGCATAGGTGTCGCGTGGATCAAGGATAGCTGGATCTACGCCCTCGAGCTGAGTAGGAACGGTGAAGTTGAAGAATGGAATCTCCTTGGTTGGAGCGTTGTCGATGCTGTGGTTCAGGATAGCGTCGATGATACCGCGAGTGTCGCGAATCGAGATGCGCTTGCCAGTTCCATTCCAGCCAGTGTTCACCAAGTAAGCCTTGGCACCACTAACCTGCATGCGCTTAACGAGCTCCTCGGCATACTTGGTTGGATGCAACTCAAGGAATGCCTGGCCGAAGCATGCGCTGAAGGTTGGGGTAGGCTCAGTGATGCCGCGCTCGGTACCAGCTAGCTTAGCGGTGAAGCCGCTCAGGAAGTAGTACTTGGTCTGCTCTGGAGTAAGGATTGACACTGGAGGCAGCACGCCAAATGCGTCGGCGCTCAAGAAGATAACCTGCTTGGCAGCGGGTCCGTGGCTGAATGGGCGCACGATGTTCTTGATGTGGTAGATTGGGTAAGAAACGCGAGTGTTCTCAGTAACGCTCTTGTCGGCGAAGTCAATCTTGCCCTCGGCGTCAACGGTAACGTTCTCGAGCAGTGCGTCGCGGTGGATAGCGTTGTAGATGTCGGGCTCGCTCTCCTTGTCAAGGTTGATAACCTTGGCATAGCAGCCGCCCTCGAAGTTGAAGATACCCTCATCGTCCCAGCCGTGCTCGTCGTCACCGATGAGTTTGCGCTTAGGATCGGTCGACAATGTAGTCTTGCCAGTGCCGCTCAAGCCGAAGAAGATGGCGGTGTTCTCGCCGTTCATGTCGGTGTTGGCGCTGCAGTGCATAGCTGCGATGCCCTTCAGTGGCAGGTAGTAGTTCATCATCGAGAAGAGGCCTTTCTTCATCTCGCCACCGTACCAGGTGTTGAGGATAACCTGTTCCTTGCTCGACACGTTGAACACAACAGCTGTCTCGCTGTTCAAGCCAAGCTCCTTGTAGTTCTCTACCTTAGCCTTGCTGGCGGTGTAAACGATGAAGTCGGGCTCCTGGTCAAACTCCTCCTCGTTCTGTGGACGGATGAACATGTTGGTCACGAAGTGAGCCTGCCATGCAACCTCCATGATGAAACGAACTTTCATGCGGGTGTCCTTGTGGGTACCGCAGAAACCATCGACAACAAACAGGCGCTTGCCGCTCAATTGCTTTTGAGCCATGCCTTTAACGGCTGCCCAAGTCTCAAGGCTTGCAGGGTGGTTGTCGTTGGGATACTCGGGAGTTGTCCACCAAACGGTGTCCTTGCTGTTCTCGTCCATAACAATGAACTTGTCCTTAGGCGAGCGGCCGGTGTAGATACCGGTCATCACGTTGATGGCGCCAAGCTCAGTCTCCTGGCCTACGTCAAAACCCTCGAGGCCTTCTTTGGTCTCTTCGTTGAACAATACCTCATAGGTGGGGTTGTAGAGCACCTCCTGTACGTCGGTGATACCATACTTCGCTAATACTGACTTATCAAATTTTGCCATAGCTGTAAATGATTTATAATGTGTTTTTTAAAAGTTTTTCCCTATTGATTTAAAAACCTCACAAAGGAGTGATATTTCACCAATTAAAAACCCTCCTTTATTTTTAGAACGCAAAGTTACACATTTATTTTGTATCAAATGTACAATTAAAGAAAAATTTCCTTAATTAAGTGCTTTTTTACCACTTTTCATGAATATTAGCAATCGCAACAACAGAACTAAGAAGGAGAGAGGGGAGAGTTTTTCAGTGCACAATGCATAATGCACAATGCACAATTTGGCTGCGCGCGGAGACTTTATTAATCTCACAAAGTGGCACCTGACGGTGTCGCAAAGCCAGCTTGCGCAGGAATATTTGGGCTGCGCGTGGGGGGGGTGGGGCGCTTCGCCTTGAAAAATGCACAATGCATAGTGCACAATGCACAATGGGGCTGCGCATGGAATCGATGGAAACATGGAATCACTTGGTTCACCTGACTCACCTGGTTCACCTGACTCAGTTGACTCAGTTGACTCACTTATTTGTGCATATTTTGTGGAAGCGGCTAAGTGACAATTGTTTACATGCGCAAAAATAACATGATTTCTTAACAATGCACAATGCATTTGCAGTGGAGAGTGGAGATGTGAGAGAGAGGGCTGCGCGCAGATACTTTATTAATCTCACAAAGTGGCGAACGGAGCTCGTCAAAAAGCCTGCTTGCGCAGGAAATATTCCTTGAGGCTGGATGGGTAAAAATATAATTTAAGTTGCACATACGCTTTTTTTATTTCAAAGGTACGTGCAAGTGGGAAGGGAAAACAATATTAAAATGGCGAATTTGGTGAATTTTCAAATCTCGTGAAAAATTTGTATCTTTGTATCAGTTAATACAACGTCATTCTCTTCTCATGTGCGAGTGAGCATGTTGTGAATTGCTTTCAAATTTGTATCTTTGTATCAGTTAATACAACCTCGACATCATTGAATATGAGCGCAAGTTGGTTGTGAATTGCTTTCAAATTTGTATCTTTGTATCAGTTAATACAACTGAATCAAAAAGCGGTAGATAAAGCAAATGTTGTGAATTGCTTTCAAATTTGTATCTTTGTATCAGTTAATACAACAAATACAAAGATAATGTATTGCAAAAAATGTTGTGAATTGCTTTCAAATTTGTATCTTTGTATCAGTTAATACAACTATGTTGTCACTTTCATATAAGCAATCCTTGTTGTGAATTGCTTTCAAATTTGTATCTTTGTATCAGTTAATACAACCAGGTAAGCGTATAGACAAGAGCAGAGGGTGTTGTGAATTGCTTTCAAATTTGTATCTTTGTATCAGTTAATACAACACTGTCGCCAGGCTCATCCGCATACGAGACGTTGTGAATTGCTTTCAAATTTGTATCTTTGTATCAGTTAATACAACTAATTGGATTAGTACCAGCTGCAGCCGTTGGTTGTGAATTGCTTTCAAATTTGTATCTTTGTATCAGTTAATACAACCCTCGTCATGCTCTGCGAGATGAAACACCCGTTGTGAATTGCTTTCAAATTTGTATCTTTGTATCAGTTAATACAACGGATGCTGAATTGGTTGCATAAGTGAACAAGTTGTGAATTGCTTTCAAATTTGTATCTTTGTATCAGTTAATACAACGGTGCGTGGTGGTCGATAACCCGCCGTTCTGTTGTGAATTGCTTTCAAATTTGTATCTTTGTATCAGTTAATACAACAGCGAATACTGGCAGCAGAACACCATCTACGTTGTGAATTGCTTTCAAATTTGTATCTTTGTATCAGTTAATACAACATGACTCCTTTGACCACGCTTTCGGGACTGTTGTGAATTGCTTTCAAATTTGTATCTTTGTATCAGTTAATACAACTCAGGCGATTTTTACCCAATCTACTCTATTGTTGTGAATTGCTTTCAAATTTGTATCTTTGTATCAGTTAATACAACTGAACGCATAGCATGATAATTGCCATGAGGTTGTGAATTGCTTTCAAATTTGTATCTTTGTATCAGTTAATACAACTAACCTCCAGAACCACACCCACCAAGAACCGTTGTGAATTGCTTTCAAATTTGTATCTTTGTATCAGTTAATACAACTTCACCTTTTTCGTTCCTTACTCCGAATGTGTTGTGAATTGCTTTCAAATTTGTATCTTTGTATCAGTTAATACAACATGATTGCCGGATTGGTTTCCACATCCAAAGGTTGTGAATTGCTTTCAAATTTGTATCTTTGTATCAGTTAATACAACCTCAGATGTTTGTAAAACTTCACCAAATTGGTTGTGAATTGCTTTCAAATTTGTATCTTTGTATCAGTTAATACAACATGCTCTTTGCGATTGGCAACCATGAGGTAGTTGTGAATTGCTTTCAAATTTGTATCTTTGTATCAGTTAATACAACCTTAAAAGTCGGTACTCTCATTCATGTACGTTGTGAATTGCTTTCAAATTTGTATCTTTGTATCAGTTAATACAACTTTGCCTCGGCAATGCCCTCGTTGTAGTCAGTTGTGAATTGCTTTCAAATTTGTATCTTTGTATCAGTTAATACAACCGGAAACGAATTGTTTGACCTAAACGAGTGTTGTGAATTGCTTTCAAATTTGTATCTTTGTATCAGTTAATACAACCGCTTGATGAGGTAAAGAGCAAAACGGGAGTTGTGAATTGCTTTCAAATTTGTATCTTTGTATCAGTTAATACAACCCGATAATAGTATTTTGTTAATTATCAGATATTTATGGGTTGTATTAGAATTTAAAAAAGTTGTATTACTATAACAATAAATCCACCTCACAAAAGGTGGATTTACTTTTTTAAAAGAGTTCAAGCTGTTGACCTCCACATCTAGGAATATCCGGACTCTTGCCATTGAATATTTCCATTTTACCAAATTGTTTGTCAGTGATGGTCATTATACACACATTTCCTTCAAGTGGAAGGATATTTTTTACTCTTTGTACGTGAACTACAGCATTTTGCGCACTAGCACAATGCCTAGCATAGATTGAGAATTGAATCATTGTAAATCCATCCTGCATTAGTCCTTTTCTAAACATTGCATAAGCTTTGCGATGCTTTCGAGTGTCGGTTGGCAAGTCAAAAAACACAAGGACCCACATAATTCTATATTCGCTAAAGCGCTGACAACTCGTCATTCCCAGTTAAATGTTCTTAAAAATATGGATAAGAAATCTTTCGAGATTCACCAGTAAAACATCTAGCAAGCGAAGCTGTCGTTATCTCGGCAGCAATCATCAGCGGACGTCGCTTTCCATCTATCTTCACATCAAGAGTTGGAATGGTGAGCAATTCTCGTTTTATTGAGGGTGTCAATTCCCAAGGATCATCACAATCTTTCATGATGTGCTTAACATGCACATCAACAAATGGTCGGTAAGGTTCCATAATGTCATCGGCTAAACAATAGGCATTATAGTTATTGCGATGATGAATACCCATGGTGGGTAACAATCCTGAGCCAACAAGATTGCGAGCTATCACACCACGCAATATAGCATATCCATAGTTGAGCAAATTATTAGGAAAGAATCCCTCGCGGTCACGTTTAAAACCTTTAATCTCTGGAAAGAAATTACTCCAATAATACACAGCAGCACGACCTTCAAGGTTTAAGTTATCATCGCTGCGCACCTCATCAACCCAAGCTCGTAGATTCCCCGTTTTGCAGCCAGGCACACACTTTTCCAATGCCGATGCCTGATTGGCAATTTTCGCCTGAACAGTCTGTTGCCACAAGTTTTTCTTCAAGGGTTTACTGCAAGCAAGTTGAGCCTTGAATCGCTCACTCTGCCTTGAGTGACCATCAAGTGGTAATAGCAATCCAGTGGGCATATGGGTTGAGTCGCAAGTTATCACGGCGCAGTTGTTTTCAAGCAGCCGTTCCATCAGGCCTTGGGTAATAGTAATCTGCTTGTTGTCAAGTATTACCACGCCCAGGTCTTCAATAGGAAAGGTGCGAGTTTGTTCTTCCTCATCATCTTTCCCAGGCAATCGCAACACCATCTGGGCATTCTTGGTGCTCAGATAGGCTGGGTTGCCAAAATACAATGTACGCTTAATCATAGGTACTCACCGACTTTTACTATTTGGCCTATATGATTAACTCGGACTTTAACAACACCCTTTAAGTAATTTGTTGTCTGAATTCTAATCCAAGTTGTATCTCTAAGTTTTTTATCTTCAATCACATTAGTCTCAAGATGGTGTCTGAAAACATAATAGCATGTTGACAGTTTCTGCACCCTGAAAAGATGCGGACTTATCAAGTTATAATTCTTTGGATTTGTCAAGTCAATGTCATTGGGGTCAAATCCACTTTCCTCATCTGGAAAGACGAAGTACTCATTCTGCTTCATTGTGAACAGGAATTTCCATCCAAGTTCTTTATGATATTCTCTATCAACAACTGGCATGCCTTGCGACTTTCTTGCTGTAGCCTCAAATAGCGAAACAACATGCTCCTGAAGATTGCCGTCGGCATCCTCAAAGATTGCTATGTGGTGATTGTTCGAAGTGCTCACATAGTCGGTAAACTCTTTATTGCCGTTGCTGTCAACTATGATATTACCATATTTATCTTTCTTAGTCCTTAATGGTGTTGCTACATTAACGCCTTTAATTGTTACGCTCTTGATGGCGTTTCCTTTCTCCTTATTGAGCCAGATAGGATTTTCGTCGAGATTGGAGAATGCTTTGGCGGCATCACCATATTCATTCAGGCGCTGCTGCAATATGCGCTTGATGCCCTCATCAACCACTTTCTCAATCTTGAGGTCTTTGTTTATTGGTTTTCTTATTGTGTAGAAGGTCTCAAGAACTACTATCTTAACTTTCTCTGGCACTTTTGCTCTGTGATTGTTGTCAATGTAGAGTGGGGCTTTGCTAAGGGCTTTTTTGCCTGTGAATGCCTTCTTGGCATCACCACCATTATCTTCAAGCCGCTTCATGAGAGCATCGCGGTAAGCCTTACGGCACACTGTATTAATTTTCTCTAGTGTGAATCCTGCTCCCACTTTTTCCTCACGAGTGGCATAGCGTTGACGACGACCATATACTGTCTCGTTATGAAGTTGGCCTCGAGGGGTTAATGTGTTCTGCGACCTTGAACCTTTTATCTTGTTCACATTCTTGGTGACTACTTTATTTTTGGCTTTTATCGATACCAGTATCTCACCAAGATGTTTTAAAGCCTCGGCCCTTAACTCATCAAGTGGAATAGGAGGAACGAAACGTCGATTTTGCAGTAGTTCTTTTTTCTCAATGCCATAGATGTTTGAATCTTTCTTTTCTCCATCGTCTTTCGCACTCAAGTTGTTAAGATACTGAATGTGAGAGTGGCGTGTGAAAGCAATAGTGAGAGCATCCATGGCATGATGACGGTGGTCATTGCGCTTGGTCCAGTCTGTGATTCTTCTCACCTCATGTCCATCACGGTTGCGCTCTACTGTGGTTAGACCCAATTTATCATACTTGCTCCAATTCAACTCTTTCATTACATCAACGAGTTGCCAGTCTTCACGCAATCTGGCAGTGATTGATCCCGTTGTTGTAATCACGTCACGAGCCACTTGCAAGAGCAGTTCTTTTGCCTTCCTTGCAATATATTGCGAGTCACTTAAATCTCGATTCAAGAAATCGCTTTCAATCTTATCTTCTTCGGTTGTTAAGTTCTTATACTTTTTTCTACTGCCTTCTTTGTTGAGGAATGCAATGCGTTTTTTGTAGTTCTCAACACCATCTTCGCCACTCTTCATCTTCACATAGTCAATGGCTGTCATGTTTGATTTCTCAATATTTACATCACGTGCCTCAAGTGTCTTGTTGGAGTAGGAGTCATCAAAGACCTTGGCCTGGGGAATAATGTGCTCTATATCAAAATCTCGACTAAATAGTTTTTCTTTACTTATATAGGTGTTAGAGTAAAGTGTCTTATAGCCGTTAGGTGCAAGTTCCTCATAGAGTTGATATCTTAGCACATCATTCCTACTTGGGTTTGTAATGTTGAAAGGTGCTACATTTAAGATTTTCTTGATATTCTCTATTTCTTTGGTCTTGGCGTTAAGTCGCTTTGTGGCATCTTCTCGCTGTTTCTGATTCTGCTTAAGTTCACGGGCCATTTCAATGTGGATTTCATCAAAATCTCCAAACTCATCGATGCATCCATTCACCACATGAACCATCTGGTTAATTATTTTCTCGACAACAGGATTGCGAAGTGCGTTTTTTGGCAACAGTTCAAGATGTTTCTCAAGTTTGCGGGACTCTTTCTCCTCTTTTGTTAGAGATTGTTTTGAATGTTTGTATCCTGCTGCTTCGCAAGCATCTGAGTAAATCATTCCCTCATTCTTCATGTGAGGCAAGATTTTCATTATTGCCTTGCTGCTCAACGAGCCAAAGTCTTGAACGAAGGTCACTCGAGCGAGTATTGATGCATATTCATGAGGGAGACCTGTCAACTCTGCTATGTGGTCAATAAGCTTGCCATTGCCTGTTGGAGTGTTGTCGTCCTCATAAGAATATAGCAAGTGCCACAATTTAAACATTGCATTTTTCTGCATTTCATCGGCAGTAGAACCACAGTCAAATGTCAAGAAATTGTTTTTTGCACCTAGCATTTCAAACACCGCTTTCACAAGGTGCAACTTGTTTTCGGCATCCATTTTGTCAAATTTATCAACATCATGACCTGTCATCTCAACAATATTTTTATAAGCGTTGAGCAAAGTCACTTGAGTGATGTTGCCTTGCAATTTCTTGAAGTTGAGTGAATATTCTTTATCACTGAGACTAAGCACTTTGAGTGCTTCTTTAGCAGTCAGTTCTTTAGTGCAATATAGTTCATTATATAAGCATTGTTTCTGCTCAATGGTCAATACTGTCTTATCACCATTCTTGATGGTTTTGTTCTCAAGCAATAGATTGTTGAGATCTTGCCAAATCTTGAATTCTTGAAATAGGGGAGAACTCTTAGGGCACACTCTTGGACCTGTCATAACCTTTTTACCATTGGCAAGAGTAATCTCTTTTCCTTCCAATTCACAAAACGATATCAGTCCCTTTTGTGATTTTAGCCTGCGTTGGAAGAAAATGGTCTCATTGGCAATTTTTTCTTTTAGTTCTGGTGTTAGTTCTTTATGGAATCTAGACTGTGTTTCCCAAATGGTGTTGAACTCATGTATATAGTCATTGCGATAAAACACAATGTTCTTCAGGCTATTGTGAGGATTCTTCTTGATTAGGTCAAAAAGATACTCGCCCACTGTCATCTTGTTGATTTCAAGTTCCTTACTGTGGTCACCTATTGCGCCAAGATAACCACTCGATGTAGCAATGTCACCATTAATCTCACTAAGCACAGTAACAAGTTGCTCGGGCTCTATTTTAGTCTTTGCTGCATTGGCGCGCCATTGGTAATAGGTGATTTGGCGTAACTTGCGGTCTTTTTCCTCAGCGGCACTAATATTATGGGCGGCATAGAACAATTTCCTGGTGTCAGTCTTGCCTTTGCCTTCAATTTTATGTCTTGTTTCTTCATCAAGCAATGTGGGATAATATTTGGCTTGTTTATTCCACACTGTATCTAGTTCAGCTTGCAAGTCTGAGCGATAGAATGAGGGTTTATATCGCTTTTGTGCCTTTAGTAGTTCATAAACATATTCACCTGGAGTAATGCCTTTATTATAAAGTTCCCTTGCTACTGTCATACCGTCAATTAGCTCACCTTCTTCTTCGTTGTTGGCTTTACGGTTGCTCTTGTAGCCACGCTTCTTGTTTATGGAAAGGAGCACTCGAGCAAATTCTTCAAGGTTAATCTCTTCTTTTGCAGCCTTAGCACGCAGTAAAAGAGTTTCAAAGGTTGATGAGGCACCATCCTCAGTAAGCACGCTATCGTTTGATATTATACCGTTTTCTTTCAAAACCTCAATCAACTTGTCACGACGCAGTTTGAAGCGTTGCAAGTTACGACGCATACCACGCTTTAAAGTTCTGTCGGCTGTGGTTGTGATACTCTTTCCTTTTTCAAAATTTCCTTTTTCATCGACAGTTAATGGATTTACCCTAACACCAAGCTTTACAATACTGCTTTTCTCTTTGTCGCTCTCTGCTTGGTTAACAACTGCCCAGCCTATGCTGCTAGTTCCCAAGTCTAGTCCTAATACCTTTTTCATGTTTAATTAGTTTAAATTCCTATTTTTTGCAAATATAGAAAAAATATAGGCAAGTTATCACATTTTTCTGATAAAAAATTTGCATGTATAAACACTTTACGCTAAATTTGCAGAACAAATTTGAAGCAATTCACAATAAGGATTATTCCGTTGTGAAGACATCAAGAGCGGGACCTTCGGGCCTCGTTCTTTTTTATTATCTTTTTGTTGTCATTGTATGACTTGGTTGTTTTTGTTTGAAATGTTGGTGTGTGGTTGTGGGTTTTTGATGTTTTATGAAAAACTAACAACTAATAACTGCCAACTAAAAACTATTTCGTATCTTTGCACGTTAATTCAGTAGTGGACCGTTTTTAGGTTCGCGAAAATGGTAAAACAGAAAGACATGAATCTTGAAGAGAATAACGAGGAGAAGAAAGTTAGACAAACCGGCTCGCTGAAAGAGCGCCTGTCAAGGGTGAAGAAGACCCGCTGGATACGCTTCGGCATTGTTAGCGTCATCTTCTTTGCCTGGGTGGCGTGGCTAGGCAACTGGTGGGTAGCCCTCGCGTGGTTCCTGCTTGCCGACATCTACCTCACTCAGTTCATCCCATGGAACTGGTGGAAATTCAGCGACAACAAGCTGCTTCGCACCGTGATGAGCTGGGTTGACGCCATTGTCTATGCTCTGGTACTCGTTTACTTCCTGTTCCTCTTTGTCGGCCAGAATTACCAGATTCCATCATCGTCGCTCGAGAAGACATTGCTCACTGGCGACTTCCTGTGGGTTAACAAGATGGTGTACGGTCCTCGCGTGCCACAGACTCCACTCCACTTCCCACTGGCGCAGAATGAGCTGTTCGGCTGCAAGAGCTACATCGAGAAGCCCCAACTCCCCTATCACCGCCTCAAGGGCGTGCGCAACGTTGAGCACGGCGACATCGTGGTGTTCAACTTCCCAGCTGGCGACACTGTGTGCGTCGATGAGCCAAACCCCGACTACTACACCCAGGTGTGGGAGCAGGGCCGCGATGCAGTGTGGGCCAACCACAAGGTAATTTATCGCCCCGTTGACCGTCGCGACAACTATGTGAAGCGCTGCGTGGGCCTGCCCGGCGAGACTCTCAAGATTGTGAATGGCGTGGTGCACATCAATGGCAAGGCAATGCCTGAACCCAAGAACGTTCAGTATAACTACGCGGTGAAATGCAACGGCAATGCCCCCGACTATGACTTCCTTACCGAAGAACTGGGCATCAGCAACGAGGATATAGGCCGCAACGTGAGCGTTGACCCATTGACAGGTCAGCAGTTTATCTCGCCCGAGATTTACTTGCCGCTCACCGCTGCAGCCAAGGCTGAACTCGAGAAATGCAAATGGGTGACTGGCGTCACTAGGGTTCAATATAGTCCAACTGAGGGCATGCTCACCTATCCCGTGGGCGTGGACTACGGCTGGACGCATAACGACTACGGCCCCATCTGGATTCCAAAGAAGGGTGCCAGCATCGACCTCAACGAGAAGAACTTGCAGCTCTATGCTCGCTGCATCAAGGACTATGAGCGCGCCAATCTAGAGATCAAGGGCGGCAAGGCCTATATCGACGGCAAGCCAGCAGCGAAGTATACCTTCAAGATGGACTACTACTGGATGATGGGCGACAACCGCGACAACTCACTCGACTCACGATTCTGGGGCTTCGTTCCCGAGGACCACATCGTGGGAACTCCAATGTTTGTGATCATCTCGTTTGACAAGGATCGTGGCTGGACAAGCGGCAAGATTCGCTGGGACCGCGTTTTCATCGACGCAAATCCCGATAAGTAGGTGAGAGTGCAGAGTGGAGAGTGCAGAGGTTAACACTTACCATTTAATTGTGCATTATGAATCATGCATTGTTAATGGGCAGCATGTGTGCGGGCGATGTGCGGTGCTATGCCGCCATGGTCAAGGCAGGTGAGGTGGTGATTGACGCCACCGAGCGCTCGCTGCCGCTGCGCCACAGCCACCATCGCTATGTGATTGACGCGCCCAACGGAGCCGTCAAACTCACTGTCCCCCTCGAGGGTAGCACCAATGCCATGCCAGTGATGATGAAAGATGTGCTCGTGAGTGAGCATGGCAACTGGCGTCACCTGCACTGGGGCGCACTTTTCTCGTCCTACGGCAAGAGCCCGTTCTTCGACTACATAGCCCATGACTTGCAGCACATCATTGCCGACGGCGAGCAAAAGAGCCTGCTCGACCTCAACATGGAGCTTCACCGCCTCATTGTCGACTTTATGGACTTGCCCATTACAACTACCATTGTCACTACCGAGCAAGAGGTTGACGAGGCACTGCAACATGGCGCCCTCGACCTGCGCGGCAAGGTGGGACTCAAGCGTGGCGACCGATTAGCCCTGGCTAACGTGCCCTACTACCAAATGTGGTCGCAGCGCCGCGGCAGTTTCACTCCAGCACTCAGCATCCTCGACCTGCTCATGAACGAAGGCCGCGAAGGAATCTTCACACTGCTGAAAATGAGTGAAGACTCCAGCATTTTGTAAAACCCCGACTACAACCAAAAACTATATAACACATTGAAAACTAAACTACAGCATCCCGAACTCATCGTCATGCTCACGTGGCACGACTACACCGTTGAGGATGCAGCACTCATCTTCGAGCAGTGCCGCGACTCCAAGGCCCGATATTGGGGCTTCAAAGAGCACCCACTGCCTCTCGAAGAGATGAAGAAACTCTATGACCGCATGAGGCAGTGTGGCAAGACCACCTTCCTCGAGGTGGTCGCCTATAGCGAGCAAGAAGGACTGGAAGGAGCCAAGATTGCCGCTGAATGTGGCTGCGACATCCTCATGGGCACCAAGTTCTTTGACTCGATAAACGACTACTGCCGTGAGCACGGCATCAAGTATATGCCCTTTGTGGGCGACGTCACAGGCCGTCCGTCGGTGCTCGAGGGCACCATCGAGGGCATGATAGCCGAGGCCCGCGACTACATCGCCCGTGGAGCCTATGGCATCGATTTGCTGGGCTATCGCTACACTGGCGACGCTGTGGCGCTCAACAATGCACTTGTTGCTGGAGTTGACGCACCCGTGTGCCTTGCCGGCAGCATCGACAGTTATGCCCGCCTCGACGAGGTGAAACGTGCCGCTCCTTGGTCGTTCACCATAGGCAGCGCATTCTTTGAAAATAAATTTGACGGCACCTTCCCAGAGCAGATAAACAAGGTGTGCGACTACATGACACAAAAATAGAGCTATGTTAGGCATTTTCTACCCCGTCAACTACGTTGAGGACGTGTTCTCAATCGACTACGAGAAACTCATGTCGATGGGCTTCAAAGCGCTGATTCTCGACATCGACAACACTCTTGTGCCCCACGGCGAGGGTTCGACACCTGCCGTTGACGCCCTCTTCAACCGCCTTCACGCCATGGGGTGGAAAACCCTGCTGCTGAGCAACAACAACCGCGCACGAATCGAGCGCTTCAAGGAAAACTTCGACACCCTCTACATCGAGGAGGCTGGCAAACCCAGTCCTGCGTGCTACCACCATGCCGTGGAGATGCTTGAGGTGAAACCAAGTGAGGTAATAGTGATTGGCGACCAGCTGTTTACCGACATCTTTGGAGCCAACCGCGCAGGTCTAGCAAGCATCCTAGTCAAGTACATTGGCTACTACAAGAAGGAGAAGAAAGGCATCAGGCGCAACCTCGAGAAAGTGGTGCTGTGGTTCTACAGCCACAGTCGCCGATGCAAGAAAGCTCACGACATCACTTTGAAAACCACGTTGACACAATAACCATATCACCCGACCATCATGGAAAAGAAACGAAAACTGTTTTGCGAGATTAGCCCAACCACCTATGCCATAGCGCTGCAAAAGCAAATCATCACCCGCCACATCAAGAACTGGCTGGGCAAGGAGCGATGGGCCAAGCATAGACAAGAGGAGAAACTACCAGTGGTTGTCTACAGCAGTAGCAACAACATGATAAAGCGTGGCCCTGGTATCGACCTGCAACTGCAGCTCAACAAGGCCGACAACATCAGGCTGGCATGCAGCCGCATGAATGGCCTCATCATCAATCCGGGCGAGACGTTCTCGTTTTGGAAACGCGTGGGAAAGACCTCTATCAAGAACGGTTTTGCGCCTGGTCGCGTGATAGTGAACGGGCAACTCGTAGCTGGTGTGGGCGGTGGCCTGTGCAACCTTGCCAATACCATCAACCTGCTGGTAATGCACAGCCCCTTGACCATAACCGAGCTGCATCACCACAGCGATGCCCTGGCACCCGACCCAAATGGCAAGCGCGTGCCCTACAGCGCAGGAACATCGGTGAACTACAACTTTGTGGACTACCGCTTCCGCAACGACACCGAGCAGCCAGTGCAGCTGTGCGCCTGGTGCGACGGCGACGAATTAAAGACCGAACTGCGCACCACTCAGGAGTTCCCCTGGGAATATCGCATCACCGAAGAGGGTCACCACTTCCACAAGGAAGACAATGGCCACTACTACCGCATATCGAAGATATATCTTGAGACTCTGGATCGCAACAGCGGTGAGGTGCTGGAGCGCAAACTGCAGTGGGACAATCGTTCGCGAGTTATGTTCGACCCCTCACTCCTTCCTGAGGACCAAATAAAATAAACTATAATTGAGAAGATGAAATATTTGATAGTTGACGCATTTAGTGAAGTGGCATTCGGTGGAAATCCAGCCGGAGTGGTGCTTCTTGAAAAGAATCAAGATTTTCCACAAGACGAACAGATGCGGCTAGTCGCAGCCGAGTTCCGTTATTCGGAAACGGCATTTGTGCAACGTCACAGCGAGACGGAATTCACCGTGCGCTATTTCACTCCAGCTGCCGAAGTCGACCTGTGCGGTCACGCAACGATAGCAACCTTTGGAGCAATGCATCAATTAGGAATGATAGCCAACGGCACCGAGTGCTTGAATCATACGCTTGCTGGCGACCTCAGGGTGAAAGTTGGACCAAAGGTGATGATGGAGATGGCTACACCGCAAGTGCTGCCAGCAACAGTCGATGTGGAGCGACTGCACCGCATCATGGGAGTTACTGGAGATATCAACCTGCCAGTACAAGTGGTGAGCACTGGCCTGCCCGACATCATGATGCCCGTGGCAAGTGTGGACGAACTGAATGCCCTCACCCCCGACATGGATGCGCTGGCACAAATAAGCAAAGAACTGGGAGTGACAGGAGTGCATGCCTTTGCCATTGGCAACGATGATTACACTGCCCACGTGCGCAACTTTGGCCCTCTATACGGCATCCCCGAGGAAAGCGCTACAGGCACCGCCAACGCTGCCCTCACCCACTACCTGCACCACAATGACCTGCTGAAAGGCGTTACCGAATGCCGCTTCCTGCAAGGCGAGACGATGGGTCGCCCCTCGGTAGTGAGTACTCGATTAGAATCCGACGGAAGCATCTGGGCAGGTGGCAACATAGCCATAGTTGCCGAGGGCAACCTCTACCCTATTTTTTGATTATCACCAACTAAAAATTGCTCAAGAGCAGTGAAATGTTGTGGAAAAGTTGTATCTTTGTAGACTGTAACAATTAATCACTGTATCTCATGAGCGAGAACTACATTGTATCGGCGCGCAAGTATCGTCCCTCAAGCTTTTCGACAGTAGTGGGACAAAAGGCGCTGACCCACACCCTCAAGACGGCCATCAAGAATGAGCAGCTGGCACACGCCTACCTGTTCTGTGGACCTCGTGGCGTGGGAAAGACCACTTGTGCACGCATCTTTGCCAAGGCAATCAACTGTGAGCATCTGGGTGCCGATGGCGAGCCCTGCAACGAGTGCGAGTCGTGCCAGGCATTCAACGAGCAGCGCTCCTACAATATCATGGAGCTTGATGCCGCGAGCAACAACTCGGTAGAAGATATCCGCACCCTCACCGACCAGGTGCGCGTGCCGCCACAAGTGGGCCGCTACCGCGTGTTCATCATCGATGAGGTGCACATGCTCTCGCAAGCAGCTTTCAACGCCTTCCTCAAGACCCTTGAGGAGCCACCCGAGTATGCCATCTTCATCCTCGCCACAACCGAGAAACAAAAGATTATTCCCACCATCCTGTCGCGCTGCCAAATCTATGACTTTGCACGCATCACAGTGCCCGACATCGTGGAGCAACTGCAGCGCATTAGTCAGGACAAGGGCGTGACTGCCGAAACAGCCGCCCTCAACGTGATAGCGCAGAAGGCCGACGGCGCCATGCGCGACGCCCTGTCAATCTATGACCAAGTTCTCGCCTCGAGCGAGGGCAATATCACTTATCAGAGCGCCATCGAGAACCTGAATGTTCTTGACTATGACTACTACTTCCGCCTCGACGAGGCATTCCAGACGGGCGATGTGCCACAGGCTCTGCTTATCTACAAAGAAATCAGGGACAAGGGTTTCGACTCGCTATATTTTGTGAACGGCCTTGCACAGCACTTGCGCGACCTGATGGTTGCCAGCACACCGCAAACGGTGGGTCTGCTTGAAATGAATAATGACATCGCTCAGCAGCACATCACTCAGGCATCGAGATTCAACACTAGATTCTTCTACTTGGCGATGGACCTGTGCAACACTTGCGACCTACAGTATCGCGAAACGAGCAACAAGCAGTTTGTGGTTGAGCTCACGCTCATCAAGCTGTGCCAAATCATGGGTGGCACTCCAGTTCAACAGCCTCCTCAACCACGAGTGCAGAAGGTAATGGCGGCACCCACTCCGGCGCAACCGGCGCCTCAACAGTCGGCTCCAGCTCAACCAGCACCACAAGCCACTGCTGCTCCAGTGCAACCGGCGTCAACGACTCCACAGCAGCCAGCTGCTCCACAACCAACAGCCCCTAGAGCTGTTGCTCCACAGCCCGCTGCCCCTACACGCCCTGCATCAGTAGCTTCACGTCGCATCCTCATCAACAAGCAACCCACTGGCGCAACCACTAGCGATGCTCCTGCCGAGCGCCACACAGCGCGCACCGCGGCATTCACGCCCGAACAGTTTACCCAAGCCTGGCATCACTACATCGAGCAGAATCCTGGTGAAATCATATTACTCAGTGCTATGCGTAACTCGGTGCCACAGCGTCTCAACGACACCACCTATCAGGTTGAGGTAGAGAATACTGTGCAAGTCGAAACTATCAGTAGCAACATGACCAAATTGCTACAGTTCTTGCGTGATGAGGTGGGTAACGACATGGTGGCTCTCGACATCAAACTCTCTCCCAAGGGAGTGTCGACAATGGCGAAGACCGACCGCGAGATAGTAGAGGACATGCGCGACCGTAACCCACAATTTGCTCAGATGATAAAGGATTTTAAGCTATCAATGACTTAAAAATGCACGATACAAAATAGAAATGGGACTCAAAATTAAATTCTGAGTCCCATTTTTTGTGAGCAAAACTATTCATTGATTACGGCAACTCTATGTCGCCCTCAAAGACTGTGGTAGCAGGGCCTGTCATGTAGAGGTGGTTGTCGCTCTCGCGCCACTCGATGTTGAGTGTGCCACCATCCATTATTATCTTTGACGAGCGCTCAGTTCGGCCAGAAACTACTGCGGCCACAAGTGTAGCACAGGCTCCAGTGCCGCAAGCCATTGTGATGCCGCTACCACGCTCCCACACTCTCATTCTTATCTCATTGGGACCTAACACTTGAGCAAACTCTATGTTGCAGCGCTGCGGGAAGCGGGAGTGGAACTCCAGCACAGGCCCCACCTTGGCAAGATCAATATCGTTTATGTCGTCGACAAAAATCACATAATTAGGATTACCTATCGACACAAACACGCCGTCGGGGAGCTGTTCGCCCTCGGTGAGGAATTGGGTGGTGTCGGCGAGCACTGGCTCCATGAGGTCGACAGTAACGCTTTGTACCATGTCGTTGTCATCAACGTCAAGATAAAGCATCTTGATGCCAGCACGCGTGAGCATACTGATGGTAGTTTTGCGTGTGAGGCCGCGCTCATACACGTACTTGCCCAAGCAGCGACTGGCGTTGCCGCACATCTGCCCCTCTAGGCCATCGGCATTGATAATGCGCATTGTGAAGTCGGCCTCGGGTGAGCGTCCTATCAGGATTAGTCCGTCGCTTCCAATTCCTGTGTGGGGCTTGCTCCACGCGATTGACGCCCTGCTGGGGTCGGGGATAGTATTGAACTCGGTGTCGACATAGATATAGTCGTTGCCCAAGCCATGCATTTTCACAAAATGTATCTTTTTCTTGCCGTTATCCATATTTCTAAACAATAAATAATGTATGGTGTTGTGCCCACAAAGATAGGCATTTACTTTGAGTTTCCACAATTTTTGGTAGTTGAATTACTATTATCAAGAGGTTAAAAAAGATTTCTAGGGCTTGCGCGCGTTGAAAAAAGTAGTACATTTGCACAACTAAATCCTAAACCTAAAACAGAAATTAGAATGAATCAATACAATTTTGATACTATCATCGACAGGAAAGGTACGCACTGCAAAAAAAATGACCAGCTTACACCGCTATTTGGTCGTGACGACTTGCTCCCCCTGTGGATTGCCGATATGGACTTCGCTGTTTGCCCCGAAATCAGTAATGCATTAGTGTCACGATTTGGTGACCACCCCATCTACGGATACACACTTCCCTATGACGAATATTGGCAATCGATTATCGACTGGCAGCGTCGCCGCAATGGCTTCGAGATTAGTCGTGAAGAGATGACATTCATGCCTGGCGGAATGCCTGCCTTGGGAATGGTCCTCAACTTCTATACTCAACCCGGTGACCGCGTTGTGCTGCAAGAGCCTGTGTACTACGACTTCAAGGACGTGATTGAGGGTAACCGCCGCTTGGCGGTGCGCAACAACCTTGTGCCCACTGGCGATCACTTCTATCGTATGGATCTTGACGACCTGGAGCGTGTGTTCATTGAGCAGAAACCAAAACTCATGATTGTGTGCAACCCACAGAACCCTATTGGCATCGTGTGGAAAAAAGAAGAGCTGCAACAAGTTGCCGCACTGGCTCGCCGCCACAATGTGATTCTTTTCAGCGACGAGGTGTTTGGCGACATTACTCTCTTTGGCCACAAGCACATCCCACTGGCAACCGTGAGCGAGGATGCGGCAGCAGTGACCATTACCTGTGGCTCTCCTGGTAAGACGTTCAATATTCCAGGATTAAAAAGTACATGGCTGGTAATCAAGAACCCCGAATTGCGCAGTGAATTCTATCGCTGGGTAGAGGTTAATGAGCTGTGTAATGCCAATATCCCTTCATTGCTTGCCACCGAGGTGGGCTATCGTTATGGTGAGCCGTGGCTCGAAGAGTGCAAGAAATACATTGAGCAGAATGTACTCTATGTTGCTGATTTCTGCAAAGAAAACATACCCGACATCTATGCCATCAAGCCACAAGCGTCGTTCCTGATGTGGCTCGACTGCAGGCGATTGGGTCTTGACCACTCACAACTGGTGAAGTTCTTTGCCAACGATGCCCATCTTGCGCTCAACAATGGCGAAATTTATGGCGTTCCGGGCTACTGCCACATGCGACTGAACGTGGGAACTCCACGTCAACGCCTTGAGCAGGCTATGCATCAGCTCAAAGCAGCAGTTGATGCACTAAAATAATTCGTAATACATAATGCACAATATGCAGCACCTCATAATAGAAGTGCTGCATTTTTATTTGTACTATTTTAATATTGTTTTCGAGAAATTGAATGGAATAATTTTGCGATGACTATAACGCTAAATTTACTTTACTCATGGAAAACACCAATCAGTTCTACAACTTAACCGAGAGTGATATGCTCAACCTGTGGAAGCAGGTGATGCATCTCGAGATACCACGACGCGACTGCACGGTGGAGTGGGACGACGGCATCGACCTCGACGCCCTGTTGCTCACCAACATCAAGCAGTGGTATGCCCATCTACTTAACACTGCCCCAGCCCACTTGCTACCTATCGAGAATCTGGCCTCGCAAGTGCCCATCGACACTCGCGACGGAATGGTTTTCGCCACTGTGCCGCAACAGTGCGTCAGGCCAGTAGAGTGGAAACTCAGCGAATGGCAACGCAGCGTAACCACCTTCCTTGACCCCTGCAGTCATGAGGCAATGCTACAACTCAACGAATGGACACGCGGTGGCGTGTGCAACCCTGCATGCATCGACTACGGATTCCAGATGCTCATGATGAGTACCACCAGCGTAACCCCACAGCTTGAGCTTGCCCGCTGTGTAGTGCGCCCTGCCGACGGATCCTACCAATTCCACTACAACCTGCTAAGCACCATCCCCGAGTGGCATCAAAGCCTCCCCAACCTTCTATAATAAATTAAGGTGTGGCACCTTTGATTGAAGTGCCACACCTTGATAAAGTCAATGTGATGTGTTGCTCACATGATTAGTTGGCTGTCCATTGTGTGATAGCAAGTGGACGAGTTGTGGTGCCACGGGTACCACGCAGGAACCACATGTAACCACGGCCAATGGCCAGAGTCCAATAGTCGGTGAACTTGGCAACGGTGCCACCATTAGCATTGGTGTAGGCCAATGGAGAACCATCGGTGTAGATCACGTCAAGGTCACGACGTTGTGAACCCGAGCTGTTGTAAGAGGTCTTGATAACAGTTGGAGTGAGCCACTCAGTAGCCTCGCCAAAGCCCACAGGCTTGCCAACTGGCTCATATTCCTTAGTCTCGGTGTTTTGCAGACGCAACTGCAACTTAGCTGTAGATGGAGTTGTCTCGTCCTCAAACATGAAGTTGTAGAAGCGCACAGCACTATTCTCAACAGTACTCGAGGTGATGAATACAGGAAGCTCACCACGCTCAATAACAGTGGGAGGTAAAGTGAAGAGGTGAACCACTACCGAGTAGTATTTACCAGCCTCAACATGGAACTTGTTGTTGTAAACCTCGGCTCCATCGCTGGTGTCGCTCTTCCAAAGCTTGATATTAACATCACCAGCATCAACGGTGTAGAACAATCCAGTGCCACCGCCAGGGGTGCCATTGTAGGTGCTAAGGATTGCAGCACCATTGTTCTCATATACCTGATTGTTAAGCGTAATCTTATAGATATTGTTGGCAGCGACGTTGGTCACGGGACCCATGTACATGATTTGCACAAAAGCCTTAGTTGAAGTATCAACTGGCTCCCAAGGGAATTCCACGTCGCGATCGCTACAAGAAGTAGCTGCAGCAACTAATACCAAAGACATGATGATATATTTGAAATATTTCATTGTACTTAAGTTTTTAAATTAATTACTATTCTGTATTGTAATGGAGTTCACTTGTCATTATTCATCAGCAGTAGTCCAAACCTGAGTCTTAGGTTGGTCGCCAGGATAAGCAAACCAAGGAATTGAAGTGATGTAACGGTTAGTCATACCACTGTAAGGAGCAAGCTTGTCCAAGCTAGGCTTGTTCCACATGTACTCAGAGTTGTAACGTGGACGAACGCGGAAGCAAGGTGAGCCGTGGTTGTACTTGTTGTAAGCACTCTTGCGGCCCTGAACCTGAGCAGGCATCAGATAGAAGCCCTTATAAACCTTAGTTGGGTCGGTATCGACTTTCTGGTTCAAGGTGTTCAGGTCATAACCGTTGCCTTCGGCAGGAACTTCACCACTGAACTGAATGTCATAGAAGTTCTTGCGTTGGTCAACCCAAACCTCACCAGCACCCCAAGGATAGAGGGCAACAAACTTCTGCATCATGATGTGCGACATTGAGAACTTGTCGAGAGTCATACCGTTAACATATGGACCATTGATATACTGTTGAGCAAGAGTGTTGAAGTCGGCAGCATCAACAACATCACCAAAGTGATATGTTTCACTTTCGGTGCAAGTAGGAGCTACAATATACTTAGCGGTAAACTCAAGGTCGGCAGCAACAGCCTTCTTCCAAGTTTCGAGAGCTGCACCCTTATCACCGGCGATGAACTGAGCCTCGGCCAGGTCGAAGAGAATCTCGGAATAAGTTGTCAAGATGTAAGGTGCATCCTCACGATATAACCAACGACCAGTACCAGCTGTAACCTCACTAACCGAAGTGATGGTGTAAGGCATGTCATAGAAGTTAGCTACACTACTGTTCTTAGCTTGCTGTGGATCGGCAACCTCATTGTTGAGGAACGAGCTTACGGTTCCAGTGAATGTTCCGCCAAAGAATACAAACTTTTTGAGACGGTTTAAGTCTTTCTCATTAACACGCAGTGTGAGGTTGCTATTCTCAAGATTGGTAGCACCAGTAATAGATTTAGCCTTTGTAAGTGCTTCGCCAATTGAAGTAGCGAAGATGCGACGTCCGTCGTTAATAACAACCCTGTCAACACTATCCTTCTCCTCTTGAGTTAAAGCTTCATATTCTTCTTCGGTTGGAATTTTTACACTAAGGATATAAGCCTTGCAACCACTAGATGTTGTGAGCTTGGCAAGAGGACGTGGGTCGAAGTGACCAACAGCATCGGTAGTGTCGCAAATGATTTGCTCGTCGGCAATCTCATAGCGCAAGTACTTGTTCTCGTAGTCCTCGGCCTGAATCCAGTTGCCTGTGTCGTCATATTTGGGCACACGGCCAGTCATAATCTCTACAGCATACTCATGTGGCCAGTAAGAACGAGCGAGGTTGCCACGGAATGGGCACCAGAAGTTGTTGTAAGAGCTATAGGCAGCACTTGCACCGCCACCACCAATAGTCAAAGTAGCGTTGTCGTCGTTGCTCTGGAATGCCTTGCTTGCAGCCTCAACGAGCTGAGGATAATACTCGCTCTTGAAGTTGTTCTTGTGACTCAGCGAAGCGAGGTTTCGAACTATTACGGCATAAGCAAACTTAATCCACTTCTGCTTGTCGCCACCATAGATATAGTCGTTGCTCGAAATCTTGGTACCATAGTTGGTGTTATCTTCCTTCTGCAAGTACTCGATGGCTAGCTTTGCCCACTCAATAATCTGTGGATAGATTTCATCTTGATAGTCATACTCGTGTGAGAGCAAACCAGGCACAAAAGCTTGCTTCATGGGCAGGTCACCATGATATTTAGTCATCGCATCCCAAGAGAAGGCTTTCATTGCATAGCCAATTCCGGCTAGAGTCCAGTTTTCGGCTTCAAGAGACTGGTTAATCATGTTCTCAAGGTTCATTCCTTGATTCCAGTATACCATACGCCAAATCTCGCCAGCGGCATCACTACCAGCACTGTAGTAGTGGTTGGCAAAGTTGCCATAGCTCGAAGTACCCATCATTTGGGTCAAAGGACCCAGGGCACGAATGTCCCAGTATAGGCCTTGGTAGTTTTGCTGTATACCAGCAAGATACAGGTAGGCATCTACATAGTCGGGAGCATCTTCATTCCTGTTCACATCCAGATAGTCCTCGCAGCTTACTGTGCTAAGCCCTACCAACACCGATGCGAAAAGCACTAATATATAATTGAATTTTTTCATTGTCTTTCTAAATTTTATTGTGATTAAAAATTAGAATGTAACACTCAGACCAACAGAGTAGCTGCGTGGGCTAGGCAATGACCAGCAGTCGTAGCCTTCACCACCGACACCACCTGCCGATGCACTCATCACGTTACCTACTACGTCATATCCGGTGTAGTTGGTGAGTGTGAACAAGTCGTTACCCGAAACATAAACCATAGCGTTCTTAACGATGCCACGAGTGGCCTTCTGGAGGAATGCGCTTGGAATGTTGTAAGTGAGTCGTAACTCTTGCAGACGGATGTAGTTGATCTTGTCTTGTACCCATGGCTCATCGTAGTCGTCGAGCCAGGTGCTTGCACTGTTACCAAACATTGCGCGGTTGGCGATAGTCGAGTAGGTTGGGTGATCGCTATTCTCGTTACCATCTTCAAGCACACCGGTAAGAGTGTAGTAGCCACTCTCACGCAGGCGAGCTGAGTAGTCACTCATACCACGGTTCATCAACTCACGGGCAGTACCGTTAACCATTGTTGCATGGTAGCGTCCGCTGAACATAGCACTCAAGCGGAAGTCGCGGTAACGCAACGAAGTTGTGATACCAAAGCGGAGCTTAGGCTCGCGGTTGCCAATAACTTTCCAGTCGGATGCGATCAATGGAAGACCAGTTGTTGGGCTGATGAGGATATCGCCATTGTCATTGCGCTTGAATGGACGGCCAGTAATGGTAGTAATTGGTTCGCCAAGTACGATACCGTTACGGATGTTACCCGAGTTCCAAGTATAGGCATTGTAGTACTCACTCACGTTCTCGGGCAGATAAACCACCTTACTATTGGTGTGAGAAGCATTGAAGCCTACATTCCAAGTGAAGTCGTTAGTGCGAACGAGGTCGGCGTCGATGTGGAATTCCCATCCCCATGTATTAAATGTACCAACGTTCATATTGTTGAGCACAAATCCGGTAGCATAAGACAGACGGAAACCAGTCACAATCTGGTCGGAGCAGTGGGTGTGGAACCAAGTAAAGTCGGTGTTGATGCGGTTATCCCAGAAGCGGGCCTCAGCACCAACCTCCCATGAGGTGTTCATCTCGGGCTTGAGCGACTTGTTAGGTCCAGTGAAGCCATACTTGTAACCACCGCCATAGAGACCGGTAGCCTCGAGCTCTGGGTCGATAGAAAGAACTGGAGCGTCCTTACCAACCTGAGCAAATGCACCGCGCAGTTTAAAGTAGTTAAGCCACCCAAGGTTCTTGAGAGGAGCAAGCTCGGTGAGTACCCAAGAAAGCTCTACCGATGGATAGAAGTAGCTGCGGTTGTTCTTTGGCAGAGTAGAAGACCAGTCATTACGGAAACGGAAGTTGGCAAAGATCATGTCGTTCCAGCCAAGCTCCAACTGACCCGAGATAGCCTGGAGGCGACGACGGGTAGATCTCTTCTTACTTACAACAGTAGCAGGATCGCAGTTGTTGATTGAGAAGAAGTCGATAACACGGAATTTCGATCCATAAGATGCCAAACTGGTAACACCGTTCTCAAGCTGGTGGTAACCAAACTGGATACCGAAGTTGAACTTGTCGAACGTGTTGTTGTAACCAGCAAGGATGTTGATAGTTGGGTCATTGGTGTTATACTTCGAAAGGTTGTAAGAACCACCGTCTATAACATCAAAGTTGTAAGATGCATAGTAAGGATGCTTACCATACTCATATTGAGAAGTGCTGACATCCCAACCAAACTGACCACGGATGTAGGTGTGCTCAATTGGAGTGATATCGATGCTCATAGCCGTGATGATGCGGTCGGTCTTATCATTGTTCTTGTTCTTATACATCATGAACAATGGGTTCAAGAGGTCACCGTCGGTATAGAGCTCTGGATAACGCATGTGTACACCATCCTCGGCCATGTAGTTGCTCATGTCGTCAACGTGTGGCCACAGATAAGCACGATACAATGGGCCCGAAGTGTAACGGTCAACCTTCTGGTTGCTCATGTGCACATATTGCATGCTACCCTCGAAGCGCAACCACTTGTTGATTTGGGCGCGACCGGCAATAGAAACGTTTTGACGCTTGAGGTCGGTGGTCTTGATAACACCTTCCTGGTCGATGAACGAAGCACTGGCGCGAACACTCATCTTGTCGTTACCTGCCTGCACCGCGATGTTGTGCTTGTGCATGAAACCAGTTTGAAGGATTGCCTTGGTGTTGTCGTAGGTGGGATAATCACCGGTGTAAAGGCTACCCCAAGTGCTGGTGTAGTAGAAGTTAGTAGCACCATAAGAACCATTGGCATACTTGTTCTGAATCTTTGGCCAGCCATAGGCTTTAGACCAAGAGAGCTGGTTGCTGTAGGTTACTCTAGCCTGGCCACTAGCACCCTTCTTGGTGGTGATGATGATGGCACCGTTCGAAGCGTCTGAACCATAAAGCGCAGCAGCGGCAGCACCCTTAAGCACGGTCATGCTCTCGATGTCCTCGGGGTTGAAGTCGTTACCACGAGAAGCGAAGTCGGTGTTACGGGGGTTGCTACCCGAAACGTCGTCGGCTACAGCAAGGTTTCTACCGTCGAAGGTTGTGTTGTTCATGGGAACACCATCAACTACATAAAGTGGCTGGTTGTTACCCGAAATTGATGTTGCACTACGCAGGATTACCTGGGTCGAAGCACCTGGGGCACCATTGGTACTGGTAACGGTCATACCCGACACACGGCCCTGGAGGGCGGAGATGAAGTCGTTACGACCCGACTCAATGATGTCGCTGGCCTTCACGTTCTGTACCGAAGAACCTACCGAACGTGCAACACGTTTCATACCAAACTCAGCGGTGATAACAACCTCATCGAGGGTGTTGTCACCAGCTAAGGTGATTTCACTTGCCCTTGAGGCGGGAACCTCAATGCTCTTGTAGCCTACGTAGGAAACTTCAAGAGTGGCATTAGGATCGGCCTGGATTGAGAAGAATCCATTAATGTCGGTAGCGGTAGCACGGCTTGTGCCTTTTACCTTTACCATAGCACCGATCAGCGGCTCACCAGTATTGTCTTTTACAACACCAGTGATTTTCTTGTTGGCTTGTGCGCTCGCATCGAAGCCCAAGCCCTGCCATGAGGCAGTGCTAATGGGAGCTCCACATGCCAGCACTAACGCAGCCAACAATGCAATTTGCTTTTTCATACGCACGTGTTTTTGTTAATAATTAAGTTATTTAAGTAAAGTAGCCCACTTTGCAAATTTGATTACAAAATTGAATATAAAATTTGTCATATGCAAATATTTTTTAAATTAAAAAATTAAAATCTTATAAAATGTCAATAAGTATGTTTTATAACATAGTTCTATGACATAAAAAACCTCTTTCTTTATCCTTTAATTATAAATATGTGTAATTAATGTGATAAATATTCACATTGACTTTCTGTTCTATTTAAGTGTTATAAACATTAATTTTATCAAATTACCATTTTAAAAGCAATGAACAAGCAATTTTTTCCTTATGAGTTGAAATGTCATTTCAACTTACGCGAACCTTATGCGTTGTCACCAACAAGTATCTATATGGTTGCGACAATTGGTGGCAGACAATTTAAATTTGCGTCCGGAGTGAAAATATATCCTTCACAATGGGATTTCACACGTCAAGAAGCCTTGTCCGGGATTACAGCGAGCGACAGGGCTAACAATCTTATAGTCAGTCAACGACTAATAGAAATGAAAGATTTATTTAACACGTTTAAGCGGCGGTTAAATAATGAGCCAGAGCAAATATTTGGAAACATTGAATGGCTCCGAATGCAACTGAATAATAAAGAGGCAGATATATTGCCATTGCAGTGGTTGCAAAATGACATACTCTCAGACAAAGAAATAGTAAATAATCCAAGCTTGCCAAACTGCACTGCTCGTCAATTATTGCACGATATAGAAAAACTGGAGAGGTTCTGTAATGAGAAAAAAATAAAATTAACATGTTTCTCAATGATTGATACACAATTTGTTAAACAATATACAAAATGGTTAGAGAAACAAACTAAGCGCAATGGAGAACACCTCTCTCGCAGTTATGTTAACAATCTGCTTACTAATCTGCATTCTTTTCTGCGACGAGCGGTTAATAGCGGTAAAATGTCGCAAGAACATTTAAACCAGATAATAATAACCAAAATCAAGAACAAAGTTGATGCAAATAGTAGCAATGGCGTGTTTTTACGGGACGATGAGATTACAAAACTTGCCAATCTCAATTGCTCATGTATTACCGACGAGATGATACGTGATCTTTTTATTATTGAATGTTTAACAGGTCAGCGCATCAGCGATATCATTAAAGTTGGCTCTGGGAGCCAAAACCAATGTGGCGTTGCCATTGTTGACATGGTGCAACAAAAAACTAAGGCACATATTTCATTTGCTATGCCTTTTGCTATTGCTCATGAAATTATATTCAATAAATATCGTTGTAGACTACCTTCAATATCTCGTGACACAATTAATAGACGAATCAAAAGGATTGCGCAATCAGCTGGGATTGATGGCAAGGTCATTATTAAGAAACATCTGTGTGGAGAATGTGAGCCATTAATCGTTAATAAGCGCAAATGGGAATGTATAACCACTCACACTGGCCGACGTTCCTTCGTTAGCAATCTTGCAATTAGAGGGTGGAGCTATGAGTTGATTGCCAAATATACAGGTCACAGGAGTGCTCGCATGGTAGAGCGATATGATTGTAGTACCCTTGCCGATGTGGCAATATTCAAGAACAATGTCAAAAATAATCCAAATTTAATATTAAAGATAATTGATTTGAATAGATAAAAAAGATACTTTATTATAGATAATTTACCTTTTTTGTATAAAAATTTGTTTATAATAAAAAAAATATCGATATTTGTACTTTATTTTACAAAGTGGGCTACTTTGTAGAGAAATAACGAGTATAAACCATAAACAATTTAGAAATTGAGAATAAGTTTACTATAAACTAATTTACTTAAAATTAATTAATTAACTAAAACACGTGCGTATGAAAAAGTATTTTGCATTGTTTGGTGCACTTGTTTTGGCGTTTGGTAGTTTTAACTACTCGCACGCCGAGCAGGCACCACAAGCCATGTCGACACAGTTAACCAATGTGTCGGGCACCGTGACCGATGAGAATGGTGAGCCCGTCATTGGTGCTACTGTTTCAGAGATTGGTACTACTCGCGCCACTGCTACCGACATCAACGGTCGCTTTAACCTGCGTGCCAGTGGCAATGGTAAGATTCAAATTTCTTCTGTCGGCTACAAGACTGTGACTGTTAACCCAGGCACTAACATCAATGTTAAGCTCACCGAGGACAACGCCCTCCTCGACGAGGTAGTTGTTGTGGGTTATGGTCAACAAAAGAAAGTGAACCTCACTGGTGCAGTTTCGGTTGTTGACATCGACAAGACCCTCACCTCTCGCCCCGAGCAGGATGTATCGAAAGCTCTTCAAGGAGCTGTTCCTGGCCTTACCGTTCTTAGCACTAGTGGTGACATTGGCGAGTCGCCAACACTCACCATTCGTGGCGTGGGAACATTGAGTAATGGTGCTGCCTCCAACCCACTTATCGTGGTTGACGGTGTAGTTGTTGACGACCTCACTATGATTAATGGTAACGACATCGCCACCATCAGCGTGCTCAAGGATGCCGCCTCAAGTGCCATCTATGGTACTCGTGCCGCATTTGGTGTAATCCTTATCACCACCAAGACCGGTAAGAAGGACGACCGCATCAACATCCGTTACAGCAACAACTTCTCATGGGATCACGCTACCTATCTGCCCGACTTCCCCGATGTGCCCACTCAGCTCAAGAGTGCCATCCTAGCAAAGGCTCGCGCTGGTAGCGGTTCGGTAGAGCTCTTCGGTATGTATTTCGACCAGCTTCTCCCCTATGCCGAGGCATGGCAGAAGCAGAACAGTGGCCGCAAGGGCTACGGTGAGATGCGTCCCTATGTTGACGAGAACGACGTGGGTGACTACCGCTTCATTGGCGGACAGCCCATGTACTACGCCGACTTCGACGTTCCTGGCATTTGGTATAGAAAAGCTGCTCCCGCTCAGAGCCACAACGTGAGCGTTGACGGTTCAAGCGGACGCACCACCTTCCGCATTGCATTTGGCTACAGCGGCAAGGAAGACTTGATGCCATGGAACACCACCAAGCGTACTCGTTACAACGCTGTTGCTAACATCCAGACCGACTTTACCGATTGGTTGACCGTGGGTGCTCGCATCAGCTACAACCGTCGTTTCACAGGCCGTGCCGAAACTTGGAACAATATGTACCAGTACATTTGGCGCTGGGGTTCTTTCTTTATTCCAAGCGGTACTATCGACGGTCTTGACTTCCGTGTAATCGCTATGCAGAAAGATGCCGACCGCCGTCGCATCACTAACGATGAGATGAAGGCTACTGCTTTCTTCAAGGCCCACATCACTAAAGACTTGACTCTTAACGGTGACTTCACTTGGCAGGTTAACGACGCCAACATGAGCTGGAGCGACTTCCCTGTTTACAGCTGGAACTGGAACGGTGTGAACCCCACCTACGTTGTTGGTAACGGTTCAGTAGGTACTTCTCGCAGCAATGCCAAGGCTCAGACCTGGATTGGCAACATCTATGCTGAGTACATGAAGAGCATCAACGACGCTCACAACATTAAGCTGATGGTTGGTGCCACCGGTGAGAAGCGCAAATTCGACGAGTTCGACGCTTATCGCATGCTGCTTTATGACACAGCTTATCCCGAGCTTAACCTTACCTATGGTGACAACAACACCTGGGCTATTGGCAGCAGCACCAGTGGCTACATCAGCCGCTTCGTACCCTGGATGCGTGGCGACTATGCTACCGCAGGTTACTTTGCTCGTTTCAACTACGACTACAAGGGCATCTATCTGTTTGAGGCCAACGGCCGTTACGACGGTTCTTCAAGCTTCCCCAAGGATGACCGCTGGGCATTCTTCCCATCATTCTCTCTTGGCTATCGCTTCAGCGAGGAGGCTTACTTTGAGAAAGCTCGCGACATCGTTTCTAACGGTAAGGTTCGCTTCTCTTATGGTACCATCGGCAACGAGGCTGTGGGCCAAAATATGTTCATCTCTACAATTACTGCTGGTCAGCTGAGTTACCTTGATGGCAGCGGTGCCAAGTACAACTACTTTGGCTTGCCAACATGGGTGTCTCCAACTCTCACTTGGGAGAAGATTAAGACTATCAACGTGGGTCTCGACCTCGGCTTCCTCAACGATATGATCACGCTGAGCGCCGAGTGGTTCCAGCGCACCACCAACGACATGCTCGCTCCCGGTGTGGCTCTGCCAGCAAGTGTGGGGGCCGCCAGTCCTTATCGTAACAACGGCTCGCTGCGCTCACGCGGATGGGAGCTTACAGTCAACTGGCGCAAACAGTTCAACCGCGACCTGGGTCTCTATGCTAACTTCAGCATTGGCGACAGCAAGGTGAAGGTTACTAAGTGGGACAACACCAAGCAGATTGGTCATCCGCTCAGCACCGCTTACGCTTATGAGGGCGAGACTTGGGGCGACATCTGGGGATTTGAGACCGATCGCTACTTCACCGAGGCCGACTTCACTGGCAAGAACCCCGACGGCTCTTGGATTTATGCTCCTGGCGTAGCCGACCAAACCGGCCTGCAGAGCGATAACTTCGTTTATGGCCCTGGCGACATCAAGTTCAAGGACCTCAACGGTGACGGTGTAATCGACGGTGGCGCAAGCACTCCCGACGACCATGGCGACCTCAAGGTGATAGGTAACTGCCTGCCACGCTATGAGTACAGCTTCCACATCGGTGGTACCTACAAGGGCTTCGACCTCGACCTGTTCTTCCAGGGCGTGGGCAAGCGCGACATGTGGACTCAGTCGGCATTTGTATTCCCAATGATGCGTAACGCCGACTTGGCAATCTTTGCTAACCAAACTAAGTACAACGTGTATGATCCAGCCAATGGCATCGTGAACATCAGCGAGAGCAACGACTTCCCATGCTTGTGGCCAGGTAATGAGGTTGGCGGTACTGTCAATGGTATCTCTAGTGAGGGTGGCTGCCACAACTACTATCCACAGACCAAGTACTTGGTTGACATGAGCTACCTGCGCCTTAAGAACATCACTCTGGGTTACACCATTCCACAGGCACTCACCAAGAAGATTTACATCCAGAACTTGCGTCTCTATGCAAGTGTCAACAACCTGTGCCTGCTCTACAAGGGCAGTGGTGACCTCCCAATCGATCCTGAGATGAATGCCGGACAAGGCGCTCTCGGCTATGGTACTTGGGGACGTACTTATCCTGTAACCCGCAGCTGGTCTGTTGGCTTGCAAGTGACTTTCTAATGTGAGACTCTTAAACTTGTAAGTATAAGTATTAGATTATTAACATTCAATAAATTTTGAAGTTTATGAAAAAAACATATTTATTAGGACTTGCTGGTCTCGCATTGCTTTTCGTTAGTTGCAACGACATGCTCGATGTGAATCCACGCGACAAGTTCACTAATGATCCCGAATTCTGGAATGACCAGAACAGAGTATTGAATTATACCAATACTATGTATTCTTACAATTTCTCGGGATATGGTACCGGCATTGAAGATCCTTACTTCAGCAGTTTGACCGATGACCAAGCCAACCCTGAGTTTGACAATTGGACATTTACCAGTGTTCCAGGCTCTACGGGCTACTGGTCAGATCCTTACACCGAGATTCGTCGCTGCAACTATTTGCTCGACAACATGGAGACTTCTACAATTGCCGATGCTACTAAAAATAGGTTTCGTGCTATTGCTCGCCTGATGCGTGCTCGCAACTATTTCCAACTTGTTAAACGCTATGGCGACGTTCAGTGGCAAGATCATGCAATCACCGACGTGAATGATGAAATCATTAAGGGCCCACGCGACGACCGCGACTTCGTGATGGACAAGGTGCTTGAGGACCTTGACTATGCTATCGCCAACATTGGCTCGGGCGACAAGGCTTCTTGGAACAAAGACCTTGCATTGGCTATGAAGAGCGACATCTGCCTCTATGAGGGCACTTACTGCAAGTATCGTACCCAGGCCGACAATGGCAAGGGTCCCGACAACGCTCGCACACAAAAGTATCTCAACGAGTGTGTTAACGCTTCGCAGCAACTGATGGAAGGTGGATATGAGCTCACTAAAAACTATGGTGAGATCTACAACTCTATCGACTTGAGCAAAAACAAAGAGATTATCTTCTACCGCAACTATCAGAAGGACATGCTCGGTCACAGCACTGTTGACTACACCAGCGGTTCTACTGCTCAGCGCGGTATTACCAAGGATGCTATCGACGCATTCCTCTTCCTCGATGGTAGGCCACTGGCTACCACAACTATAGAGGACAAGAGCGACAAGCCCGAAAAAGTACCTTACTACATGATTGGCCTCGACGGCAAAATCGTTAAGACCGAAGATGGACGCGACTCTATCCGCGTTGATTCTGAGGAAAATCCACTTTGGGTTTACTCAATGGAGCAACCATTTAGCGTTCGCGACAAGCGCCTCTCGGTAATTGTTGACAAATTCCTTGCCTTCAAGGGTTACGGACATGCCCGCACTTGGCTCGCCGAGATGACTTCGTCTACTGGCTACACCATTGGCAAGTACTACACCACTGCTATGGGTGCTTCTCCACAAGAGCAGCTCACCTACTGCAACGAGATTGGCAAGGGTTACACCGACGCTCCTATCTACTACCTCTCGCGTGTTCTCTTGAACTATGCCGAGGCTAAGGCAGAGCTTGGTAACGCCACTCAGGCCGACCTCGACAAGAGTGTTAACCTGCTCCAGGTGCGTGCTGGCCTTCCTGGCATGACTCTCAATCCTGAAGCCGACCCAGACCAGCCTGATGACGTTAACGTTAGCCCTCTCATTTGGGAGATTCGCCGCGCTCGTCGCTGCGAGCTCATGACCGACGGCTTCCGCTACTGGGACCTCGTGCGCTGGCACATGCTCGACAAGCTCGACACCAGCAAGAACCCCAACATCCGTCTTGGTGCTAACTTGAGTGATGTTGAGGGTTGCGAAGTTGCACTCGATGGTGGATATGCTGTTCCTTACACTGCTACCCGCACATTCGACAAGAAGTACTACTTCTATCCAATCCCTTCTAGTCAGATTAATGCTAGCCAAGGCGGCACTACTCAGAATCCAGGTTGGTAATCCTCTGGTTTAGATTTAATCTAACATAACCACTAAGCGGTCGCATCAGCACGGTGCGGCCGCTTTTATCTTTCTGTTTTCAACACCCTACCCAATTCATCTATAAAAAATGAGCGATTGTATATTTCTTTTGCGCCGTTTAAACTAATTGCACTACCTTTGTGTCGTAATTATAAACCCACGTCGTGCATCACGACCGATTTGGGCTAAAATCAACAAGAATATAAACCAACTCATTGATTATAATGAACAACTTATCAAAATCTTTAATAATCCTGTTGGCAATGGTGGCGACGGTGGCATTCGGGTCCAGCGCGACGATTATCAACGGTATCCTCGTCGATGCTACCGACACTACCGAGCTCATGCAAGCCAACGTGGCGCTGCTACAGATGGATAAGGACAGCACCTACGTGAAAGGCACCATCACCGATTTCAACGGTGTGTTCAACCTTGAAGACGTGCCCGCTGGTCGCTACTATCTGAAGTGCAGCTACATAGGCTATGAGCCTACTGTGAAGCGAGTGAGCGTGGGTGAAGACGGCCGCGATGTGAACATGGGCATGATTTACCTGAATCAAAACACCATTGTGCTCAAAGAGACCGTAGTGATGGGCGTTAAAACAGCTATCACCGTCAAGGAAGACACCATAGAGTATAATGCCGACACCTATAAGACTCAGGCTAACGCCGTGGTCGAGGACCTGTTGAAGCGCCTGCCTGGTGTGGAAGTGGGCAGCGACGGCAAAATCACTGCCAACGGCAAGGAGGTGAAGAAAATCCTCATCGACGGCAAGGAGTTCTTCAGCGACGACCCCACAATGGCATCAAAGAACATTCCGGCCGACATGGTCGATAAGCTGCAGGTTGTAGACCGCAAGAGCGACTTGGCACGCCTAACTGGTGTGGATGACGGCGAGGACGAGACGGTTATCAACCTCACTGTGAAGAAGGGTATGAACAACGGCTGGTTTGGTACAGCCACAGCCGGTTATGGAACCAACAAGCGCTATCTGGCTAATGTGATAGCCAACTATTTCAACAACGGCAACCAGTTCACATTCACCGGCAATGCCAATAACACCAACAACGTGGGATTCACCGACGGTGGTGCTTCGCGCTTCCGTCGCTTCGGTGGCGACCGTGGCATTACAACATCGCAAATGCTGGGTGTAAACTTCAATGTTGGCTCTAGAGATGATGAGCACTTCCGCGTGGGTGGTGACCTCACCTACTCTCACACTAGCCGCGACACACGCACCAGCACTAGTCGCCAAAACATCTTCACCGACTCGACAAGCTATCGCGACGCTCTCTCGATGGCTCTCGACAAGACCCACAACATTCGCGGTAACTTCCGCCTCAAGTGGGAGATTGACTCGTGCAACACCCTCGAGTTCAGGCCAAACTTCCAGTTCAACTTCTCGCACAGCGAGAGCAGCGACACCTCAATGACACGTGCCGGCGACGCCGCACGCACTCCCGTGAACCGCAGCCTCAGCTACTACGACAACCACGGCAAGAGCTACGAGTTTGGTGGCCGACTAATCTACAACCACAAGTTCAAGTATCATCCAGGTCGCAGCTACAGCGTGTTCCTCAACTATAACTACAGCAACATCGACGAGGACGGCAACACCTTTACCCACAACACCTATTATCTCAAGGGTGAGGACGAGACCATCGACCAAGTGTATGATAACCTGCGCAAGACCAATCGCATTAATGGGCGATTGAGCTGGACTGAACCTTTGGGCGATATTAAAAAGGCAAATTTCTTGACTCTGTCCTATAGCGCCAACTACAACGTGACCAAGGCCACCAAGAGCGTCTACGATATCACGCGTTACGCCAACGAAGTGATGCCTGTGCCACGCATCACCAAGAACGACATTATGCTCGACTTTGCTACCAATCCCACGTTGCGTAGCATGATTGCCGACACCTACGGCAACTATGCCCTGCAAGACGGAGCACTGCTGAGCGAGATTATCGACGTGGAACTCGGCGAGGAGCTCGACCGCATCTTCAACGAGGACCAGAGCAACGACTTCCGCAACACGTTCTTCAATCAAGACTTCCAGATTGGTTTCCAAAAGGTGACCAAGGCATATAACCTCAACTTGGGATTCTCGGTAACATCGGCTATGTCGAAGAGCACCGACCTCATCAACAGCGAGCGCAACATCCCATCGCGTTGGGCATGGGCAGTAGCACCATTTGCACGTTTCCGCTACAAGTTCACTAAGACACGCAACATCGCCATCGACTACCGCATGCGTAGCAACCAGCCCAGCATAGCACAGTTGCAGCCCGTGGCCGACATTAGCAACCCCTTGAACATCGTGATTGGTAATCCCGAGTTGAAGCCCACCTTCAACCATCGCATGAGTGTGCGTTTCAGCGACTTCAACCAGGACAGCCAGCGCAGCCTTATGGCAATGGTTAATGTGAATGTGCAGCAAAACAGCATTATCTCTACAATACTCAATGATCCTACCACTGGTGGACAAATAACCACCTATGCCAATACCAATGGCGTGTGGGATGCTATGGCAATGAACATGGTGAGCTTCCCATTCAGCGCCAGCAAGGCTTGGTACTTTACAAGCAACGTGTTTGCGCGCATGTCGCAGACCAAGGGTTACAGCGACGGCGATTACAACCGCAGCATCGGTCTGAACCTGAACGTGGCACCCGGTATCGCCTATCGCACTGCCTACTTTGACCTAGAGTTGCGTCCACGCTACGGGTATCAGCTCACTCACAACACTATGCAGACGAGTCGCGACCGCAACGTGCACACTTGGGGAGCAATGTTCAACGGTACCTACTCGTCACCATTTGGACTGGTAATTAGCACCGACCTAAACTTCAGCTCAACAAGAGGTTACTCTACAGGCTATAACACTAACCAGTGGATTTGGAACGGCTCGATTGCCTACCAGTTCCTCAGGAACAAGCAAGCATCGGTACAAATTTCGGTTTACGACATCCTAGGCCAGCAGAAGAATATCATGCGCACACAGACCGCAAGCTACATCCAGGATGCCATCTACAACTCACTGGGACGTTACGGAATGCTCACGTTCACCTATCGCTTCACGACATTTGCCAAGGGGCAGGAGCCTAAGAGCCGTAATGACGAGTTCCGTGGTCCTGGTGGACCTCCTCCAGGTGGTGGTCGCCCAGGCGGTGGTGGCCGAGGTTTTGGCGGTGGCCGTCCTCCATTCTAAGTTGTTAGTTTTTAGAACTGATTTAAGATATATATTCTAGCGAGTTGTCAAGGGTTTGTGGCGACTCGCTAAAATATTAATAGCTTTCTCACGTTTTATAAAAAAAGACTATAGTCATGAAGAAATTTTTACTCATAATACTTATTGTGTTGGCATTGCCTAGCTTTGCCAACGACGATATCAAGCTGTGGAGCGATGGACCACTCACTTGGAGCGACTTCCATCAGCTCATGCCTCCCACCTCGAGCGAACCATCAAGGCTGGAGGTAGAACTAAGTGCCACACCACAGGAGAGTGGCGCCACAGCAAGGCTCGAGGCACGTGCAATCATGCACCGCAACGCCTCGCCAACAAGCGCCGCACAAAGCACACCCGAGCGCCTGCGATATCACCAGTTGCAGTTCGACTTGCTCGAACTCATGCGTCGCAACCTGCAGCAAGAGATTAACTCTGGCATCGATGGAGCCACCGTCGAGAAACGCCTGCGCTACTATCAGGACCTGTACCGACAGCGTGCACGTCAAATTGCCCAAGAGACCAAGAACGGAGCGCTCGAGGCTGCCGTGAGCAGCTGGGAGGAAAACATCGAGGCTCAACTCAACGCATTGGGCACTCCGCAGGTGCCACAGGTAACCACCATGCAGGGATGCTATGGCTTCTATGCCGGCGTGGGCTATGACCGACCCTTGAGCTCACTCTACGACAACTTTGGCGGTAGCGTGATGTTCCATGTGGGCCTCACTGGTGGATATAAGAGGTTCAAAATAAAGGCCGACGTGGCTTTTGGGCAGCCATCCTACCGCAACAACAATATCTTCAATATCGACCCCGACGAGGAAGGCCGGCCATTGCAAGGCAACAACTCAAGCAGCGCAACCCACATCATGTCGAGTGTGCAACTCGGTTACACCATCCTCAATCAAGGCCGTCTCAGCATCACACCCAACGTGGGTGGCGTCTACAACCACTATGGATGGGATGTTGCCAACTATAGTTGGAGCAAGGATGATGACGGGCACGACGTGCGCACCATCACTAGCACCGAGAAGCGAAACCTAAACTGCTTCAGCTTTATTGCGTCGGTCGACTTCGACATCAACCTGAGCAGCCGTGTAACCAACACCTCGCTCACTGGTGCGACTCACCGCGAGCGATGGACATCGTCGCTGCGCATCACCCCATGGGTGGCGCACTCCAAGTTCAACAAGTGCGACCCTGCAGTGAGCGGTGTGCATCTGGGTATCAACATTAGCTACCTAGGCCTTGCGCGCCTCTTCCGTCTATAAAATCCAGCAACTCGCCTCTCACCTTATTTTCATTTTTTTAAACATTGTTATCCTTGCAGTTATAAAAGTTTAGTCTACTTTTGCACACGCAATATTTGATAACGCTTGTGATGAAAAATAAACTGGCCATATTATTCCTGCTCGCATTAGCGGCATTGATTCCCGCTGGTGCCTTGGCACAAGACGGAAGCTCTTCTCTTGAGCTGCCCTCGGTGCTCAATAAGGCAGTGGCAAAGTGGGGATTTTCAGTCAGCGCCAATGGCGACACCATCTACAAGGTGATTCTCAACAACATCACGGTCTATCCAGCCGAGCGGTTCAAGAGCAAGGCCGACGAGGATTTCTACTGGAAAACAGTGCGCGACGTGAAGCGCACTTTGCCCTATGCCAAGCTCATCAACACCACGCTGCAAGAAACCTACGAGTACTTGCAGACGTTCTCCACTCAAAAGGAAAAGGAAGAATACCTCAAGCAGTTTGAGAAAGCGATTTTCAACCAGTACAAGCCCGAGATGAAGAAGCTGACCAAGAATCAGGGAAAGACACTCATCAAGCTCGTCAACCGTGAGACCAACCAGCGCAGCTACTTTATTGTCAAGGCATTTATGGGTGCTTTCAGGGCTGGATTCTGGCAAACGTTCGGACGCTTCTTCGGTGTTAACATGCGCGAGGGATTTCACCCCGACACCAATAAAACCGACGCACTTATCGAGCGCATATGCGTGCGCATCGAGCAAGGCTCCCTCTAAAAGCACAAAAGACTAAGCACAGATAAAGCGAAGTACAGAGGTTTCCCTCTGTACTTCGTCTTTTTTATTTATTACTTCTTTCTTGAACTTTGTTATTGGTACTTTGGCGAAGGACCATATTTGTTTTCTTCCCGGTCACCATCCTGGCAGCAGAACACGAGTAGTATGATAGATATTGCCAAAACAGCAAGCAAACTTACCAGATAGATTACTGCACCAGTTCCAGCCAACACGTCATTCTTGTTTACATCGCCAACAATGACAAGAGGAATGAAAATACACATTCCCACAAGCATAACTATCAAGGGAAGAAAATACCACCAACCACTGCGGCCAGTGTCATGCAAGCGGCGCACCGTCACTGCCATCATAGGGATGAAGCACACAAGACCACCTAGGCCGCATGTAAACGAAGACACAAGCTGAGTAAAGAGATAGAACCACCAGTACTCGCTGCGGCGGGCACGACCGGTGAAATCGGCAAACTTTTGGAAGCACACCCTAATGGATTCGCCAAATTCCATCTGAGGGCGATATCCGTAGGCGGCAAAATGCTGGTCACTCATCTGCTGCTTGTAGTCAACACCTCCGTAGCCATATTGGCCATAAGGAGGCTGCTGATACTGCGGCTGCTGATAACCATACTGTTGCTGCTGATAGGGCTGCTGGTAAGGTTGCTGATAGCCCTGGGCTGGCGGAGCATATTGTGGCTGTGGTGGTTGCGGCGGAGCAAAGAGCACTGCTACCTCAGGAACGTCGATGGCCTTCTTCCAGCCAGGCATTCCCGAGCACCATACCAGCGTGTCGGGGGTTATTCCATTGGCTATGAGCTGCTCCACTGGAAACGGCCCTAACCGTTGATTGTTCTTTCCAATATAATACTGTGCCATTGTTGTGAAAGTTTTAAATATTTAATATGTTTCTTACAACAAACCATAGCAAAAAGCATGCCACATATATCCATGCGAGGGTCTTACCCTCTATTACACTTGTGACAACACTCCATTTGTTATTCTTTTTCAGCACCATAGCAACACAGGCGAGGAGCAGATAGGGAATGCTCAAGATGAAGAAGTAGTTGAACGACAACGCCTCAACTACTTGTCCATGCAACAGAGCATGAAATGCTCGTTGAGCACCGCATGAAGGGCAACTCAACCCTGTGAGTAGCTTCACCGGACACCTAGGGAACCATTGTGCCTCGGGGCTGAAATGGTGATATACCACTATAACGCCAGTAATGATTGCTATAGCGGCTAAAACCCAAATCAACGACTTTTTCAAAGTAATTGTTTAATGATAACTTGAAAGGGTTGCAGTCCCTACTCCCAAAACGATAATGAAAAGGACGTAAAGGATCCAAATTACCACCGCCGAGATAGCACTCCACATAGCCCATGACTTGGCGCTCTTGGCTGCAGCCTCGGCTCCAGCATAATCGCCACGGTCATATAGGCTATTGACATTGGAAGCTTTTATTATTGCTACGATACCTAACGGCAAGCAGCAAAGTATGGTGCTCAATATAGCCCACACCATGTTGTTGTCGGGACGTGGAGGACGATAGCCATACTGTGGTTGCTGATAACCATACTGCTGCTGGTAGGCAGGTTGCTGATACTGTGGCTGTTGATAGGGTTGTTGATACTGGGGCTGCTGATATGGCTGCTGGTAGTCTTGAACCTGTGGAGCATATTGTGGCTGCGCAGGTGGCTGTGGTGCAAAGAGCGCTGCTACCTCGGGTACCTCGGTAGCCCTTTTCCATCCTGGCATACCCTGGCACCATACCAAAGAGTCGGGAGTCAACCCATTCGATATTAGCTTTTCCAGTGGGAACGGCCCTAACCGCTCATTATTTTTACCAATATAATATTCCGACATATCTTTTCACGTTTAAAAAAGAAGATGTGTCAAAAAAATCCTCTTCAATTATTCATTAATAATCAGTGTTTTCTTGACACACCCTCTTTATTTTGAGAATCAGTTGTAAGGACTATTGCTGTAGCACATATTTAGGCGATTCGCCATACTGGTTTGGCTCGGGACGACCATCAGGGATACACATGATCAGTGGAACCAAGCCACCAACACCGCACACGAGGAAGAGCCACATCATGTGACCACTCTTGCCCACGTCGTGCAAGCGACGGCACATTGCTGCCAGCTGAGGAATCAACAGAGCCAAGCCCACAACTGCCATGAGAATACCGAAGATGATAATCAAGGTTGTTGGATCTTGAGAATCGGCCTCGGCAAGCGAAATGCGGCCAAACATAGCATCCTGAATCAATTGATTCTTCTTGCTCATCAAGATTGAGATAGGGATGTAAAGAATAAAGTTGAGCACATAGCATGCCAGCCAGAACCACCAGAACTCACTGCGACGAGCACGACCCTTGAAGTCGGCATACTTATTCAAGCACCTCTTGATAGCATCCATGAAGCCAAGTTGTGGAGTAGCAACATAGTTGCCTACAGGCTGCTGTTGATAAGCCTGCTGGTAGGGCTGCTGATACTGTGGCTGCTGGTACTGTGGCTGAGGCTGTTGATACTGAGGCTGTGGTGCCTGATACTGCTGCTGTACTGGTTGAGGCGCAGGAGCGGGTGCTGGTGCAGGAGCTGGTGCTGGTGCGGGCTCGGGAGCAGGAGCAGGAGCAGGAGCAAACACAGGAGCAAGCTCAGCAATCTGATTAGCGGGTGCCCAGTTGGCCATGCCATCGGTCCAAACCAAAGATTCTGGAGTTAATCCTTGTTGTACTAATTCTTCAATCGACAGGGGGCCTACCCTCTGTCCGTCTTTAACTAAATAGTATTGTGCCATAATAGTTAGAAGTTAATGATTAAAATAGATGGTTTTTTCTATGCACAAAAGTAAACAATTTATTTAATAATCCCAAAATTTTGTTGATTTTTTTTGAATTTACTCCTTTTTTAATTCAAATAACAACTTTCCTGCCCTTTCTTTCTATAGAAGGAGTCAAAGAAACTAAATGAAATAAATCATTAACTTGGAAGCGCGTAGGAATCGGTGGAATCACCTGACTCACCTGACTCACCTGACTCACCTGACTCAGTAGAATTGGGGAGATGGCAAAAGTGACTATTTTGAGAATCATGCTGTTATAGGCTGGCGATTTTTGAGTCGCGGTTTTGGCGGAAGTTGGTGAATGTGCCGAAGATGTCGCTGAGAGCGATGACGGCATTGGCTGTCTCGTTCTGATAGAGCGTGGCACTGTTGCCCTTCACGGTGTTTTTACCTTGCAGAGCACCTGTCACTCCCGAGATTTCCTCGAGCAGCTGCATCTGCAGTTTCACCATCTCATAGGCGCCGATGTTAGTGTTGTTGACCGAGATCTGCTCAGGTTTGTTGTTGCCGTAGTCGGGGTTATAGGGCAAAATGCCGTTACAATCGCGCCACACCCTGCGAATGTCTTCCCAAGTAAAACCATCGGGCAATGCCGTCTCGGGGAAGAGGAGAACTCCTTTAGCACTCGCCATCATGATGTTGTTGATGAGGGTTATGATTTGGTTCACTGCCTTTTGCTGGTCGATAATGTCCTCGACAAACGAGTGCACCTCACCGTCGGTCAAGGGATAGAACTTGATGGCAAATGGGTGAGAACCGTGAGCCCATGGTGAATCCCACTCGGCAAGCAGTTCGCCCGAAGGGGCAAACCATCGGGAGTGCCAAGTCGTGACGATATCGTAGCGAGTTGTGATTGTGGACGTGTTCTTCACCCTTGCTGTGGCAGGCAGAATCGACACCTGTGCCGTGGCACGGTCGTGGCAAAGCGTTACTTCACGGTTCTCGAGCGTCCACACCTCGATGGCACGGCATTTAGAGGCATTGTCGGGCCTCCAGAAGCCCGTGCCTTGATGCGAATCGGCTCCAATGGCGTGAGAAAATTCAAGCATGCGATCCTGACTGTTGTTGCTGTACACGCTTCTTATCCATCGCGCCTTGCTTCGAGAGCCTTGTGCTACACACTTGATGAGTTGCGGCAGGTCGAGGTCGTGCAGCTGCCCCACCATTTCGCAGTCGCGCACCATAGGGTCGTTAAAAGCATTGATGAAGAAGTGGTTAAGGTCCACATTAGTCACTTTCACATGCCGTTGCCACAGGTTGAAGCAAGGGTCGATGCGTTGCACGGCAGTTCCCGAGATAAGGAATTCCTCGAGAGCCCGGCTATCGAGCTCGTCGAGTTGATTGTCGCGGTGCACCGTTGCCACATTCTTGCTTGCCGGTTGCGAGGAGTCGATGTACTCGGTTCGATATCGTCCCACAATTGTCTTTACCATCTGACGGATGAGATTGTTGGTTTGTGGCGCTGTTCCGCTCTTAAGGAACAGCTCATATTCACTAAGGGTGGCGCCGCTGGTAGTTTGAACTGTATCGCTCCACTGATCGCCATAGGTGAATCGCTTGTTGCGTAGTCGGCGATTTCGCAGCTGAGCTGCTTGGCACCATGCCTTGTAGGCATTGTAAAGAATTGCTTGATGTGTCATGAATGAAATAAAAAGTTACAGGAATGAAAGGAATGAAAGGAATGAAAATAATAAAGATTCTTCGAGTTAGCGGATGGCGAAATAGTGGCGGCGGTGTCGTGGACCATAGGAAACGTGAATCCATCGGAAGTCATACTCGTTGATAGCCTGGTCGACAGGCAATTTGAGTTGTCGCATGAGGGAGTAGAGTTGTCGGTTGGCTTCTCGGCTGCCAGCGGTTATGTCGGCCGCCTCGCCAAGCATGTGCTGGCTGGCTGGCACCCCTCCCACTGCAGTGTTAAGGGCTTGGCACCGGTATCCACTGTTGACGTGAATGGGCTTTCCCCATGCCTCACGCAGCGGGTCAAGCACGTTATCGACAAGTGCCGTGAGATTGTTGATTACTTGTTGTGACGGCGTGTTGTCAATGCCATTGAGTCTTGCTGTTGTGGAGCGTGTTAGCTCATTGATAGTGAAGTATTTCATGTTGTTGTTGATTTAAAGGGTTAGTAACTCACGCGGCAAAGTAACACCTTGCTGGCAGCGAGAAACAATATTAAAACGGTTTTTGAGGGCAGAACTGCGGCAAATATCGAGTTTCTACACACCTTCAAGCAGAGGGAATAGTAGCTGTTTTTTCGATACTAACAGGGAAAAATGAAGGTATAAATATAATTTTTATTAATTATAATATTGTATTTAATTTTTTATCAGTAAATTTGCGCTTTTTAAGTGTGTTGTGCCCTTCAATCATTAGGGACAATGATCACAAAAATGAAAAAGATCGACCTTCACATAAAATTATGGCTAGTGGTGGTTTTCCTCCTGTTGGGAGTCACTCACGGCGATGCGGTTTTCAAAGAGAGAGACTTTGGAAAGACTATCGACGTGCTGTGTGCCGAGCTGGAGCTCAAGTATAAGGAACAGAAGGAGATAATGGCCCGATATAACCAACGGGCTGAGCAACAGCACCAAATGCTAGTCGCCACCATGCAACAAATCGACCAACTCTCGCTTATCCTCTACTCTCAGAGTAGCGAGTTCACATTCGACATGGCCTATGCATGCCAGCAGGCGACCAACCTCTATCACAACAGCACCATCACTCACATGCCATTCGACAAGATTATGGCACGCTTCGATGCCGAGATAGAGCGCTATGACAGCCTCATTTATGTGCTCAAGCACATCTCGCCTGCAATCAACGATGATGAAGTCATCCAGGAAAAAATCGCTAACAATAACTCCAAGAAGACCACAGCCCAGCCTGTTGTTACACCCACAACCGACTCATTGTCGATGACATCAATCGAGATTATGGCCGACAGCATCATGCTCAACCGTCAGGCCACCCACAAGATCAATGAGAGCCTCGATAAAGTCAAGATGTTGATACCCGACGGGCACGACCGACAAGCACTTTATGTGCTCAACGACAAGGAGAAGGAAATTAGAGAATTATGCCTCATTTATGCCAAAGCACTACGCAACAACCTTGTGCGCATCAAGAATAAGATGAGCAACGACAAGGAATACTACGATGAGGTTAAGAATAAACTCAAATCGCTCAACAACTACGCCCTCAAGAGATATGAGGAGTTGCAGAACAACATCTTCAAGAACGGTGGCAGCAACTACTTCAGCGTGCTGGCATCATTAGGTCTCACATCATCGCGCATTCACGATGACATGAAGGATAAATACAGCGAGCTCAAGAGGTCGGGTGAACAACATCGCGTCAAGAGCCAATGGCGAGGCCCCATAATCTATATGACGTCGGTGTTTATCCTCTTCTACATCTTTATTGCTTTCGTTTTGAGCTTTGTGATTTTGAAGTGGTGCCTGCCTAAACGTTGGCGCAACAATGAAACTTATCGCAGTAAGCGCTCTATCATAGCTCTGACGTGCGGCGTGTTCTTGTTCACCGTGTTTATCACTATTGCCAGGTCGGTAGTGCAACACAATTTCATCACAATGGCAGTGAGCATTGCACTCAACTACTCCTGGCTCCTGCTCGTGATATTGATTTCGCTGCTCATAAGGCTCAACGGAAAGCAAATAAAAGCAGGAGTGATGGCCTACACACCGTTCATGCTTATGGCATTTGTGGTGATTGTCTTCCGCATTGTCTTCATTCCTAACAACCTAGTGAACCTCGTGTTCCCGCCACTGCTTCTCGTCTTCACTATATGGCAGTTCTTGGTAATCAAGAATCGCAAGGTGAAACTGCCCATGAGCGACGTGCTATTCTCTTTCATTTCGCTTGTGGCGATGGTGGTAGGATGCATTCTCGCTTGGATTGGATACACTCTGCTTGCAGTGCAAATCATGGTGTGGTGGTCGTTCCAGTTGGCTTGCATCCAAACCATAATATGCATCTACGACCTAGCACAAATCTATGAGGAAAAATATCTGGCTAGACGAATCAAGAAAGAGACCTTGATTCAGGAACGCGCCAAATCTCGCAACAAGAAGAAACATCAGTTAAGCGACGAGAAATATAAGGCCAAACTCCTTGAGCAGGCCAAGAATGGCGATCACATAAACCACACATGGTTCTTCGACCTAATTGTCAAGGTAATAGTGCCTGTTATGGCTGTGCTATCATTCTTGCTGAGCATCAGTTTTGCCGCCAACATGTTTGACATGAACGAACTGCTGAAAAAAGCCTTCTTCCACAATTTCATCGACCAGGAAGGCTTGCTTCAAGTGTCGCTCTACAAGATTGTGCTGGTGAGCGCCCTCTTCTTCGTGTTCTACTACTTGAACTACTTGATTCACTCTATTTACAGGCGCTTCAAGCTCAAACAGTATGCCAAGACAAATCCCTCGCGACGTCCCAATATCACGCTTGCCAATAGCATCATCACCATCTTGGTGTGGGGAAGTTTCTTCATCTTTGCCCTAGTACTCTTCAAGGTGCCAAAGAGTGGCATCTCGCTTATCTCGGCAGGTCTTGCCACCGGTTTGGGATTTGCCATGAAGGATATCCTCGAGAACTTTATCTATGGTTTGTCGCTCATGTCGGGACGCGTGAGAGTGGGTGATTACATCGAGTGTGAAGGCATCTTCGGAAAGATTGAGAGCATTGGTTACCAGAGTACACAGATTGTTACCCTCGATGGCAGCATCATAGCGTTCCTCAACACTCAACTCTTTAACAAGAATTTCAAAAACATGACCAAGAACCACAGTTATGAGTATGTGAAACTCCCTGTGGGTGTGGCCTATGGTGTGGATGTCGAGAAAGTAAGGAATTTACTTGTCGAGGAGCTTAATAAGCTATGCACTCTCACCTCGGCAAGCGGACGACCCATCGTCCAGAAGAAGCAAAGTTTCAGTGTATTCTTCAATGACTTTGGCGACAATTCGGTCGACCTGCTCGTGGCTTTCTGGGTACTTGTTGAAGAACGCATCAGTTTTGTCTACAAGGTCAAGGAAACAATTTACCAGACCTTGCAGAAGAACAACATCGAGATTCCGTTCCCGCAGCGCGATGTTTACATCCGTAAGATTACGACCCCTTCGCCTCCTGCTACTGCGCCCGTTCCAGCGCACTCGAGACCGAAACACTCGAAACCCAAAAAACAAGAAAATAACTAACACATTATTAACATAATACTTTAGAGCAACTATATTATTTTGAATTATGACTGTTGGATTTGATGGTATAAGAACAGTGGATGCCGATTCACCATTAAGCTATTACGATCGACTGGTGATTGCATCATTAGGAATGGAATTCCCACGTGACACCTTTATGGTATATTCGCCCGATAGTACCGACGACCGTGGCATGTCATGGTTGTTGTCAATCGCCAATGTACACAACAAAACTCCATACAAAGCGCTAATCAAATGGACTTGGCGCAATCGCAGCGGAATCTTCACCGATTTCCACCGCCATGGCGTGAAGGTTTTCCATGGAATGGACGCTATCTTGCCCACAGGTAAGGGCAAGGAGCCAGTAAAGATGGTGAACACCGTGCGTGACCTCACCTTCAAGCGTTTCATGGACGACTACTCATGGCTAGAGCGCATCAACCGCAACTCGCGCATCAAGAAAGCATGCCGTCGAGCCGACCGAGTGATTGCCACCAGCGAGTTTATCAAGAAGCAGATTGTTGATCGATACAATATTTCGCCCGACAAGATTGACGTAATCTACACTGCTTTCCGCGATGAATATGTAGAACGACGCAACGACGAGGTGATGCTCACCAACGTAAGGGCAAAGTATCACATGCCGTCAAGATTTGTGCTCGGCATCACCGATTTCAACTCGCTTGGCAACCTTGAGACTCTGCTCCGCGCATTTGCCAAGCTTGAAGACAAGAAGATTGATCTAGTTCTCATTGGTTCGAAGAATGACTATTATCGCTCGATGAAGAAACTCGCAACCAGTCTCAACATTGATGACAGAATTGTGAGGGTTTCGTCGGTCAACAAGCACAACTTCAATGCACTGTACATGCTAGCACAGGCATTTGTCGACCCATCACTCAACGATGGCATAGGTCAGACGATTATAGAATCTATGATTTCGGGAACTCCTGTGGTGGCAAGCGATAGCGGATGTCACCGCGAGGTGGGCGCCGATGCGGCTCTATATTTTAAACCTAACGACGTAGATGAACTCGCTGCGCACCTCAACGCAGTGCTCACCGACGAGAATAAGCGCCAAGCCATGATTCAAGCTGGACTTGACCATGCGGCACAGTTCTCACAGCAAGCTATGGCACAAAAAACCATGCACACCTACAACAAAGCAAGAGGACGCGAGTAAATTAATGCTTAATAAATGACAATGCACAATCCCGCTTGACGAGATTGTGCATTGTTATAATATATATTTTTCGATTGAAACTTATCTCACTTTAAGGCGACGCCACAGGCAGCGTGGAATGCGGCGCCACATGGCCGTGGCGATGCGCCATCGCCAGTCAATGACCCACACGTGACGACGATGCTTAATGGCCCGCATCATCTCACTAGCCACTTTTTCGGGCTTGAGGAGCATTGGATATTTGGGGTTGTCACCCAGAAGCGCAGTGGCGACGAAACCTGGGCGCAAATCGGTAAACGCGATGTTCAACCCACGCATTCTTGCTTGCTGTTCAAGCGATTGAATATAAGTGTTCTGAAAAGCCTTGGTGGCCGAGTAAGAAGGCGCTGCGCCCAGTCCCTTAGTTCCCGCAATACTGCTTATGGCGGCAATGTGACCGCCACCATGCTCTGCCATGTAGCGATAGGCGGCTCCAATCATGCGTGTGAAGCCCATGCCATTAGTTGCCACAGTTTTAAGTTCGATGCCAGGTTCGAGTTCCATATTCTGGTTACCCACTCCCGAGGCATAGAAAAACAGGTCCATTCCACCCACTTTCTTGATGAGCGCCTCAAGCGCTTGTGGCGCGTCGTCGCTAGTCACATCAAGCGCCTGCACCTCCACCATATCGGCAGCCTGTGCCTTGAATTCTTCGAGTCGCTCAATGCGGCGTGCGGCAATTCCCAACTGCCAACCGTCGGCAAGCAGCAGTTTGGCAACTTCGTTCCCCAGTCCCGATGAGGCCCCTATTATAATGGCTTTCTTCATCGTTGTGCAAGAAATTCGGTTAGTTTTGCGACAGCGCGACCACGATGGCTGATGCGGTTCTTCTGCTCAGCAGTCATCTCGCCAAAGGCACAATCGGCCTCATCGGGCTTGAAGATTGGGTCGTAGCCAAAACCGCCTGCACCATGGCGCTCGGTGAGTATCTTGCCCTCTACCTTACCCTCAAACGTGTGAGTCTCGCCATCCATAATGAGCACGATAGCCGTGCGAAAACGAGCCGTACGTTCCTTGATGGGCACTCCCTCAAGCAACCGTAGTACTTTGTTCATGTTGCGCTCGCTGTCGTGAGCCACACCACCATAGCGCGCCGAGTGCACACCAGGCTCGCCGCCCAGCGCATCAATCTCTAGTCCGGTATCGTCGCTGAAGCAGTCATAGCCGTAGCGATCTTTTACCCACTGCGCCTTGATCATCGCATTGCCTTCAAGGGTAGATGCCGTCTCGGGAATATCATCGTGACAGCCAATGTCGGCCAGGCTCAGCACGTTATACTTGCCTGCCATGATTTGCCTCAGTTCGCTGAGCTTGTGCTCATTATTGGTTGCAAAAACTATGTCTTTCATAATCACATCGTGTTGTTATTTTACTGGGAAGTTGTAGTAGGTAGTGGGATGAGGCTCGCGCTTGAGGGTAAAGTGCCACCACTCGTTGGATATAGCCTTAAAGCCGTGACGAGTCATCACGTCCTTGAGCATGAGACGCATATTGCGATGCGATGTAGTGACTTGCCCAAGCGGATAACTACCTACAAAGGCTGTATGCGATGCTTGACCGAAGAAGTCGAAATGCCCACCCATATCGACCTCGGCACCACTATTGGCATAGCATATCGTCATATCAATGGTGCTGCCTCGAGAGTGGCCCGACTTACGCGAGATGTAGCGCCCAAACAGGCTGCGCTTGCTCATCGTGGGATAATAGTCAGCCTTGTTGCGCTCATCGGCCGTCTTTGACCATTGCACAAAATGACTGACGGCACTCTGCGGACGATAGGCATCATAAATTTTAATCACATAACCCTTGTCGCGAAGTTCGCTGGCGGCGCCCTTAAGGGCTTGAGCTGCCTCAACGGTGAGGATGGCACGATTGGCCTGGTAGCCATCGGCTCGCTCGCCCATGAAGTTGTTGGTAGTGTTATAGCGCAATTCTTCTATCACATCGGGAATAACATCCTTGACGTAGACGAAACCTTGGGGTAAAGTGCCTTGATGTAACGAATCATTCAAAACCTTAACCTGAGGTTCACTCTTCTTGGCTCTAGCCTTTTTCACACGTTGACTGCGACGATTGCCAGGCTCGGCATTACTAGCCTGCGCACTCTGACCCGAGTCACACGCCACCAGCGCAACCACAAACAATAAAGATGAAATTAGTGCCTTGATTCTCATTTCGCAAAGGGTGGATAGGTTTCTTGTTTCTTCTTTCCGAGCATCCATGGTGCGCGGTGGTGAATGAACCAGGCGAATGGGTAAATGGCAACCATCACAAGGAAAGGAATAATGAACTTGAGCCACATGTGGTCATCCATAATGCCCACATAGAACAGACGCTCGAGTATCGCCTTGATAAACCCAATCATGTGGTTCTGGAACGCAAGATAGACGGTGCCGTTCATCACCACTAATTCTATCACACGGTTGCGGCCGTAGCGATTGGCAAGCCACTTGGCAAGGGCAATGTAGGTGGGTATCGTCATTAAGCCGCAGGCTATCTTTATCACGTTCATACTGTTCTTCTCCTCAATGTAAATGCTCAGCACCATGATTGCAATGGAGAGAATGCCAAGCGCAAGTAACACGGCTGTGCGGCGCGACGACGAGAACTCCACGCCCGTGAGATAGTTCTTGAAACTATTGCCAAAGGCATAGAAAGGCATGTAGACCATAGCATTCCACACGTGCCAGTAATTCTCGAGCGGACAGTTGATGGCTGCCACCGACAGAAGGATGCTCGCCGGGAACAACCATTGGCTAGGTAGCCACCGCTGCATGAAATAGAAGAGCACCTGCATCACAAGCAAGCACGAAAGGTACCAGAAGGTGCCAACCACCGTGTGTGGCTCGCCTTTCACAAAGTCGACCATGGGTTGCCACCATGTTACATTGGCATCGCCCAACCATCTTCCCACCAGTAGCCACAAGACATAAAAGAGGATGAAAAAGGTGACATAGGGCACCAGAATCTGCTTGCCGCGATGCTTGAAGAACTGCCCGAAAGTGCTATACTTGGCTATGTTGAACAGATAACCTGAAATGCAAAAGAAGAGCGGGATGCGCAAGTTAATGATTACCTTGCCATCCATGATTGGCGTCTGTGGTGGGGTATGGAACAGTATCACAAGGAAGATACTGAAAAACCTCACATAGTCGAGCCAAGGTATGCGCTCTTTCTTTAATGCAGAATTCATAATGCACAATGCATAATCATCCTCGTTATCTGTTCACAATCATCAATCCTCTAGTCTTAGACTACCACGTTCACAATCTTGTTGGGAACAACGATTACTTTCTTGGGCTGCTTGCCGTCGAGCCAGCGTGCAGCACCCTCATGAGCGAGGGCTATGCGCTGAACCTCGTCGCCAGCAGTGCCGGCAGGAACCTCAACGTTGTAGCGAGGCTTGCCATTGAAGAGCACGGTGTACTTAACCACACTCTCTTTGAGATATTCCTCGTTCCAGGTAGGCCACTGCGCATCGCATACGGTGCCTTCCTCACCAAGCACATGCCACAATTCCTCGGCGATGTGGGGAGCAAAAGGCGAGAGCAGCACCACGAAGTCGCGGTACACGCTCTTGGTGCGGCACTTCATGCCACTGAGCTCGTTGGAGCAAATCATGAACGCAGCCACACTTGTGTTGTAAGAGAACTGCTCGATGTCTTGCGACACTTTCTTGATGAGCTTGTGGATTGATTTCAGAGCCTCGGCACTGGGTTTCTCGTCAACGAGCTGCAACTGGTCGCCCTTGAAGAAGAGTCCCCACAAGCGCTTGAGGAAGCGATTCACGCCATCGATACCGTTGGTATCCCATGGCTTGCTTGCCTCAACAGGACCCAGGAACATCTCATAGAGCCTGAGAGTGTCGGCACCATAGCGTTCAACGATGTCGTCGGGGTTAACCACATTGAACATCGACTTCGACATCTTCTCGATAGCCCAACCGCAGATGTACTTGCCGTCCTCGAGGATGAACTCGGCATCGGCAAACTCAGGTCTCCACGCCTTGAACTTCTCAATGTCGAGCACATCGTTGCTCACAATGTTCACATCCACATGGATTGGGGTGGTGTCGTAGTCTTTTCTGAGGTTGAAGGAAACAAACTTGTTGGTGTCCTTAATGCGGTAAACGAAGTTGGAGCGGCCTTGAATCATACCTTGGTTTACGAGTTTGCTGAAAGGCTCAGCCTCACAAACGTAGCCGTAGTCATATAGGAACTTGTTCCAGAAACGACTGTAAATCAAGTGACCGGTAGCATGCTCGGTACCACCTACATAGAGGTCGACCTTGCGCCAATATTCGTTAGCTTCCTTGCTCACGAGTGCCTCATCGTTGTGAGGGTCCATATAGCGCAGGTAGTAAGCGCTTGAGCCAGCAAAACCAGGCATGGTGTTCAACTCAAGCGGACGACCGTTGCTTGCCACCCAATTCTTAGCACGTCCCAGTGGTGGCTCGCCAGTCTCGGTGGGCAGGAACTTGTCAACCTCGGGGAGCATCAATGGCAACTCGCCCTCATCGAGGGGCTGTGGCTGTCCGTCCTCATCGTAGTAGATGGGGAATGGCTCGCCCCAGTAGCGCTGACGGCTGAAAATTGCGTCGCGCAAGCGATAGTTAACTTTCACCTTGCCAATGCCTGCCTCGGCAATGTACTCTTTGGTCTTGGCAATAGCGTCTTTCACCTGCAGGCCGTTAAGCTGTAAGCGCTCGTTACTAGAGTTCATCATGATACCATCCTTGGCATCAAAACTCTCCTCGCTAATGTCGGCACCCTCAATCAAGGGGATGATGGGCAAATCGAAATGCTTAGCAAAAGCATAGTCACGGCTATCGTGAGCGGGCACCGCCATGATAGCACCAGTGCCGTAGCCTGCAAGCACATAGTCGCTGATGTAAATGGGAATCTCCTTGCCGGTAACGGGATTGATGGCGTAGCTGCCACTGAACACGCCACTAACCTTCTTCTCAATCAAGCGCTCGCGCTCGGTCTTGTGTTTAACTTCATCGATATAGGCATCGACTGCGGCACGCTGCTCGGCAGTAACCACTTGCTCAACATACTCACTCTCGGGAGCCAGAACCATGAAGGTAACGCCGAAGATAGTGTCGGCACGAGTGGTAAAGATGAGCAACTGCTCATCACTGCCCACGATTGGGAACAGCATCTCGGCACCCTCGCTGTAGCCTATCCAGTTCTTCTGTGTTTCCTTGATCGATTCGCTCCACTCAAGGGTGTCCAAGTCACGAAGCAGGCGTCCGGCATAGGCACTCACGCGCAAGCACCATTGTCTCATCACCTTCTGCTCAACGGGATAACCGCCACGCAGCGAAACTCCCTCACTCACCTCATCGTTGGCGAGCACTGTACCCAACTTGGGGCACCAGTTTACCATGGTGTTGCCCAGATAGGCAATGCGGTAGTTCAACAGAATTTGGCTTTTCTCGGCATCGCTCATCGCGTTCCATTGCTCGGCTGTGAACTCCTCCTTGCCACTGGTGTGGGCATTGCAGCCCTCGCTGCCGTTTTTCTCGAAGTACTCAATCAGTTCGTCGATTGGACGGGCCTTGTCGAGAGCGGTGTTGTAGTAGCTCTTGAACATTTGCAAAAACGCCCACTGGGTCCACTTGTAATAGCCAGGCTCGCAGGTGCGCACCTCGCGGTCCCAGTCGTAGCAGAACCCTATCTTATCGAGCTGCTCACGGTAGCGAGCAATGTTCTCGTTGGTAGTTATTTCGGGATGCTGGCCAGTTTGGATGGCATACTGCTCGGCAGGCAGGCCATAGGCATCATAGCCCATGGGATGCAGCACGTTGAAGCCCTTCTGGCGCTTGTAGCGTGCATATATGTCGCTGGCAATGTAGCCCAATGGATGACCCACGTGCAAACCAGCACCGCTGGGATAAGGGAACATGTCGAGAACGTAGAATTTTGGTCTGCTCTCGTCGATGTCTACTTTGTAGGTCTTATTCTCCTTCCAATACCGCTGCCACTTTTTCTCAATCTCGTTAAAATTGTAGTCCATATCTTAGTATAAATTAGTATTTACTTTAATCAAACTGCAAAGGTAGTCAAAATCATTGAAATAACTATCTCTCACTACAATTTTAACGAAACTTTCTATAAAAAGAAAACTCTATTCAAAGGTCTAAACCCTCGAATTCATAATAAAAAAACTATGAAAAATTGAGAACCCTGGAGAGATTAATAGCTCTCGGCGTCGTTAGGGAAGAGGCCTTTCTTCACATCCTCGACGTAGTGGTTAACCGAGTCGATAATCTGCTCGCCCAGGTTGTTGTAGTGGCGCAGGAATTTGGGTTTGAAGCCCATATTCATGCCCAGCATGTCCTGGATTACCAACACCTGGCCATCACAGCCAACGCCAGCTCCAATGCCAATGGTGGGGATGCCCACGCTCTCAGTCACACGCTTGGCAAGAGCTGCCGGAATCTTCTCGAGAACAAGGGCATAGCAACCTATCTCCTCAAGCATGCGAGCGTCGTCGATGAGCTTCTGAGCTTCGGCTTCCTCCTGTGCACGCAGGGCATAAGTACCAAACTGATAGATAGACTGTGGAGTCAATCCCAGATGACCACAAATGGGAATGCCAGCACGGATTATCAGTTCCAGCGCCTCGCGAATCTCACTACCGCCCTCACATTTCACCGAGTCGATGCCGGTACTCTGAATAAGTCGCACTGCATTCTCCTGAGCCTTATAGGGGTCGCCCTGATAGGTACCGAAAGGCATGTCGATGCAAGTGATGGCACGCTTGCAAGCGCGAGCCACTGTGCGGCCATAGACTATCATGTCGTCGAGAGTGATAGGCACTGTTGTGGCATTGCCCTGCATCACATTAGACGCGCTATCGCCCACATGTATCATGTCGATACCACCCTGCTCCACCAGGCTAGCGATGGTGTAGTCGTAGGATGTCAAAACTGCTATCTTCTCACCAGTTTGCTTCATCTCACGGATGCGCTTGGTGGTTATCTTCTTGTTGTCGCTAACTAAATAAGCCATAATCAGTTGTCAGTTATCAGTTATTAGTTTTCAGTTTGATACTGAATCTCCTTTTAATGCGCCTGTGGTGCATTGTGTGGCAAAAGTACAAGTTTTTTCTTAATAATGGTAAGCTTATCTATCAGTTTATTGATTTCTCTCGCATTTTTTTGAAACTTTTTTCATTTATCATCGCTGTTTTGAGTAATATTTTTTATCTTTGTAGTTTGAAAAAAAGTTACCGCATGGAAACTAAGCCAATACGCATCGATGTTGACAGTGTGATAAGGCAACGCCTGCCTCGTCATTACCGCTACATCCCCAAATGGCTTATACGCTGGATAGAGCGCACAATCCACCAGGACGGCCTGAACAAGATACTTTCCGACATGGGCGACAAGAAAGGCGTCGATGCTGCCGACATCGCTCTCGATGACCTCAATATCAAGTATCAGGCAGTGGGCGAGGAGAATATTCCAAGCGAGGGACGCTTCATCTTCGCCAGCAACCATCCACTGGGGGGCCTCGACGGCATGGCTCTCATCTCACTCATTGGGCACCGCTATGGCGGCGACAACATCAAGTTTATCGTCAATGACCTCTTGATGGCTGTCAAGCCCCTCGATAACGTGTTCCTGCCCATCAACAAGCACGGTCACCAATCTCGACAGAGTGCCCAAGAAATCGAAGAGCAGTACCAGAGCGACCGCCAAATGATTACATTCCCAGCTGGGTTGTGTTCACGCAAACTAAAGGATGGCAATATTGGCGATCTGGAGTGGAAGAAGTTTGTGGTAACTCATGCCGTGAGTTCGCAACGCGACATCATTCCGGTGTATTTTGATGGTCAAAACAGCAAGAAGTTCTACCGCATGGCGCGGTGGCGCGAGCGGCTGGGCATCAAGCTTAACATCGAGATGGTTTTATTACCCGGAGAGATGTTCAAGTCGAGCGGTAGCACCTACAAAGTGCACTTTGGCAAGCCAGTGAAATGGCAATCGCTCGACAGCCGCAACGCCCGCGCCGAGGCTGCCCGATTAAGAGATATGGTTTACGAGTTGAAAGAATCCTAAATCGATAGTGACGACTATGATACAGGAGAAGATAATAGATCCCATAGACATCAGACTTATTGAAAAGGAACTCACTCCCGAGCGGTTCCTGCGCAAGACAAATAAGGCCGACAACGAAATCTACGTCGTCGATGCCCATAACTCACCGCACGTGATGCAGGAGATAGGTAGGCTGCGTGAAATAGCTTTCCGGCATGCTGGAGGCGGCACTGGCAAGGCGTGCGATATCGATGAGTTTGACCTCATGGAGCCTGCCTGCCAGCAACTGCTGGTGTGGAACCCCGACGACCACGAGATTATTGGGGCCTATCGTTTCATCATTGGTCGCAATATAAGACTGAACAGCGATGGTACTCCAAACATTGCCATGGCTCACATGTTCAACTTCTCCAAGAAATTTCTTGACGATTTCCTACCAAGCACCATCGAGCTAGGGCGTTCATTCGTTACTCCTGAATATCAATCGAGCCGTGTGGGCGCTAGAGGTATCTTTGCCCTCGACAACTTGTGGGACGGCCTGGGAGCACTCACAGTTATCCATCCTGAGATTGAGTATCTCTTTGGAAAGATGACGATGTACACCACCTATCCCGTCGACTGCCGAAACCTGCTCCTCGCTTTCCTTCATCTCTACTTCCCCAACCATGATCAGCTCGTCACCCCTATTCATCCGCTAAATACCGGGCGTGACCTCAAGGAAGTGGCTTCTTTCTTCGATGGTTCCGACTTCAAGAAAGACTATATGCGGCTCAACAACTACATCCGCAGCAAGGGCATCAACATACCACCACTGGTAAATGCCTACATGAGCCTCTCACCCACCATGCGCATGCTTGGAACTGCTATCAACCATGAGTTTGGCGATGTAGAAGAGAGCGGTATCCTTATTAAAATCGACGAGATTGCCGACACCAAAAAGAGCCGACACATCGACACGTTCTCCAGATGAAAGGTGAGAGGGAAAAGGTGATAGAACGCCAATTCCCGTTCTACGTTCTTCATTCCACGTTTTTTTGAAACACGAATAGAAAAGTTATCAACATGTTGATAACTTTTTTTGTGCTAGTCATGTGACCTCCCCAAAATGATATAATTTTGCACCTTTGGATAAAAACGAAGTCAAAGAAATGAAACGAAAGAATATATTATGGGGATTTGCCATGCTCATCGTTACAATGGTGTGCTGCTGGGCTTTCACCTCATGTGGTAGCGACGACGATAAAGACGAGCCGCAAAACCCACTGTTTGGCGCGTGGGAATATGTACACAATCCACAAGTAGAAGCCGCTTTGGAGCAGATGATAATTCAAAAGCTTCAAGAGGACCAGGCACTCACTCCCGAAAATATCGAAATTCTCACCAAGGTGAAGGAAATTATTGCTACTCACGAGTTTATTATCCAGATTAAACCCGATGGTGAGGCACGACTTTACACTTATGGCAACAACGGAATTGGAGTATTTGTGACAGGCTCTTGGCTACAGACCGACAAGGCCTTGATACTACAGGCCTCAAATCTCACTCTTGCAGTGACCGATTTACAGCTCAACGGCAACACGCTAACTTGCAAGATTGGGCAACTACCGCTTGCTTTCACAAGAGTTAAGAAACAATAATCCCCAAGCAACGCTTCCCTGCCGAAGCGTTGTTTTGTTTTTTAATCATCACATCATGAAAATGGGTGCGTCTGAAGTCTGACACACCCACTTTTTTTGTGATAGCAATAAGGGGAGGATTACTCGGCGGCAATCATCTCTATCTCAACCAGAGCGCCCTTGGGAAGATCCTTCACGGCAAATGCCGAGCGTGCGGGAAATGGCTGCTCAAAGAACTCGGCATATACCTCGTTCATAGGGCCAAAGTTGGCGATGTCGCTCAACAGCACGGTAGTCTTAACCACGTTGTTCAGGTCAAGACCTGCGCTCTTAAGGATTGCCTGGGCGTTGAGAAGCGACTGGCGGGTCTGCTCCTTGATACCTCCTTCGGGAAATGCTCCAGTAGCTGGGTCGATGGGGAGTTGTCCCGAAAGGAAAATCATTTTACCCTGAGCGGCGATGCCCTGGCTGTAGGGTCCGATTGCGGCAGGTGCCGCTGCTGTGTTCAAAGCTGTTTTCATTGCAATTGTGTTGTTTAAAGATTCATGAAAATTAAGTTCCACTGCAAAGTTACAAAAAAATCTCCCAAACAATGAACGACAACCAAAACAATTTCATTGGAAATGCCACATCTTCTATCACGTAAATAGCTAAACCAACATTTTTAGCACTCCAAAAATCAAGCTTCGTCAGAAAGTCAAAAGCGATGATTTCTTTATAAAAACAATGTTAGTTGCCGAGGATGATGTTGTAGACAGCGGTAACGTCGCTAGACGTAATGTTACCATCGCCATTTTGGTCACCATTGACAATTGCCGTAGCGTCGTTGTTAAGCATAAAATTGTAAAGGGCAGTGACGTCGGCCGATGTCACCACTCCATCGCCGTTTACATCACCAGGAACAGCTACTACTGGGGGCTCAGTAACCACGTCGATGAGTTTGTAGCAATTAACGTAGTTGCCCACGGTGCCCTCGGTCGAACCATGTTTTGCTTCAACCATTATCAAGTAGCGTCCTGGCTCAAAGTCGATGCGGCTGGAGATGTTGATGGTGCGTTCCTCGCCAGCTGGAATTTGCTGGTTGCCCATATAGAGGATTCCGCCGTTGGTGAGCGTATACTGCCTCATGCGCACATAGACATATCCGTTGTGAGCGGTGGGTGCGCTTAGCGTCAAAGTGCCCTCTAGCCTCTCGCCCTTGACCACATAATCAGGCAAGTCGATTGAAACGGCATTCAGGTAAATGTTATCGGCCTCACCCACCGTGATAACGAGTGGATACACGTAATTGTTGGGATCAATGGTAGTTTTCCCGTCATCGGTCACATAGCTGATTACAACCTTATAGTTGCCAGGATCAACAGGCAATTTACGGTAGAAAGAGAAAACCTTAGCCTCACCTCGCTCAACAGTAGCATTGCTCTGCTGATAGATATAGCTCTTTGTTGGATCATTCACATCAACAAGGTTAAGGATAACCCCCACATTACCGGCGCTACCGTAGTTGCGTGCACTGAGCGCGAAGTAGATGTTGTCACCTTGGTTGATGAAATCCTGCGAGTCGGCCCGTCGCCACTGCACAGCAGTTGTGAGTCGCATGACTGGAGTTTGCGCTGCTGGCAACACATTGACGATGCCGTCGCCCTGTGATAGCGCAAAAGGATAATCCTCAAAGTCCTTCTCAAAAGCCGTGAGGCGATACTCGCCCTGAGGCATTTCCTCGTCGAGATTCACAAGCAGTGAAACATCTTCCTCGACGTCGTCATATACATTGACCTCGTTCTCATAGTCGAAATACTGGCTTTCATCGTCAGTGCTCGTGAAACGCACAACGATGTTGCGCAAGCGCACGTCGGGACTGTTGTTGCGCAGGTGCAGGTTGAAAAGAGCCGAACCACTTGCATAGACCTCGCCCTCAGGCTCAAGCGGCGATAGCAACGTTACATCGGGATGCGAGCAGCTGTCATCGAGAGTGAGGATGTAGCCATTTGATACCTGGGTTTTGAAGAAACCCACATAGGGCTTGTTGCGGCTATCGCGGCCACGGCAATAACGCATGAGCTGCCATGGCGACTGACTATCCTCGCGGAATGCCATCCATACTGTTGCCTCGCCATCGGGCACATCATTGCCCACTTGCTTGGGAATGTCGTAGATTGATGCCATGGCAAGCAATCCAGTGTGTCCATTGGCAAAACCAGCTATGTTGCGCTGCTCAGTTTTCAATACCTTGACTATCTCACCATCACGCACCAAAACCACTCCCAGGTCGCCAGTGAATGGCTTGGTATCGAAGTTCTCGACGGTAATCATAACGTTAAAGTCATTAGCACTTTGCGTGATGAGTCGCATGCTCAGCGAGTTATAAAGCGGGCGCTCATAGGTAGTTCCTCCCACGGGAGGCTGAATGCCTGTTATAATCTCCTGATCAACATTATATCCGCCTGTTCCGCCACCAATACCCAAGTCATCCGGGTCAAGGTGACTCACGAGGAAGTAGCCATTGCTGGTGCCATACCATCCCCAGTTGATGTGAACGAAATCCTCGGTGTCATAACCGTCACACACAAAGGCATGGCCACTGCTGCCCACATCGCTAGATGCTGCATAATACACTGGTCGACCTGCGTCAAGCTCTGCCTTGATGAACTGCAGCCACTCACTGCTACTGTAATAGTCACGCTTGCGCATGGTCACAGCTTGGTCATAGGCGAAATATTCGCGCAGCGCGTGAGGCACGTCCATCGAGTGCGCTCCGCTGCCATTCTGCTGATATTCCATATTGACGGCAACACCGAAATGGGCGGCAATCGTGGCTACAGCGTTACCCTGAACAGCGGTATAGTTCACGCCATCATAGGTGGGAAGCATATTGTTCCAATCGTAGGTAGTGTTGCCAAAGTTGGCTGTAACGCTCTGCCCGTCAACGGTTATAGTCTTGCTCCCTACTCCATGCTCAGGATAACTGTAATAGCGCATTATCTGCGTGGCAGCTGTTGCCACGCAGCCCACATAATAGTGTGTGCCGCTACCATAGGTGGGACACATATCATTATAAGGGCTACCCTGACCCCACAGAATATCGCCAAGCAAAGGTGCGACAACGGGAGTGCCCTGCGAAATCTGTCGTGCCAGTCCCTGACGGCTAGCGCATGCTTTGACATAAAGTTCATTGAGTTCAAGCCAATAGCGCAGGTTGTCGGGCATGTCGTCATAACTGAAGCTGCCCTCAGTAGAATAGCCCAGAATGGGCTCGGCAGCATCATCGCCAGCAACGATTACAAAACCATGGCCATTAGCACGGTTTAATATATAGAGAGGGGCATTGCCGTCGCTTGTCGAGATGCCTCTCCTAGCAACACGTTGCCATTGCACGTTTCCTGCCTGTGACACTTCGGATTGAGCAAACTGTGTGGCCATTGATTCAGCCTTAGTCCAATCAATGGGACTACCCCAAGCCGACATTGCTACTGCAGCCACCATCGCTATAGTCGTAAACAAATGCTTCAAGTTACTCATAATAAGCCTTTTTATAGATAATCAATAAAGTGCAAATTTAATAAACATTTTGAGAAACAACAATAATTATTATTTAAATAAAAGAACACATTCAATAAGAATATCTTATTATTCAACAAAAAATAATGCTTCGATAATATAGTCGAAGCATTACTTTGAATTGTGTTTTTGCTAGATGCGTAGTGCTGAACTACTCCATCTTGAACATGTCCTTGATTCCGCCTATGCTGCCCATGAGATTGCTTGCCTCGTAGGGGAGGTAAACGGTCTTGGTTGCGGGACCTCCTGCGATAGTCTGCAGCGTGTCGATGTAGTTCTTGGCGAGCAGGTAGTTAACAGGATTAGTGTTAGCTCCCACATTAGTGCTGTTGCGCACAGCCTCCGAAACCTGATTGATTGCGACAGCCTCGGCCTCGGCACGGCGAATGCGAGCCTGTGCCTCACCTTCGGCAGCGAGGATTGCTTTCTGTTTCTCGGCCTCGGCACGGTTGATGGTCGAAGTCTTCTCACCTTCCGACTGCAGAATAACGGCAGCCTTCTCACCCTCGCTAGTGAGGATTGTGGCACGCTTGTTACGCTCGGCCTGCATCTGTTTCTCCATTGCCTGAAGCACGCTTGCCGGTGGCATGATGTCTTGCAACTCAACACGGTTAACTTTCACACCCCACTTGTCGGTAGCGTCGTCAAGCACTGCACGCAGCTTGCTGTTGATGGTGTCACGCGAGGTAAGAGTCTGGTCAAGCTCAAGCTCACCAATGATGTTACGCAGGGTGGTCTGCGTGAGTTTCTCTATTGCGTTTGGCAAATTACTGATTTCATACACCGACTTGAATGGATCCACAATCTGGAAATAGAGCAACGCATTAATCTGCATCTGGATATTATCCTTGGTGATAACGTTCTGCTTGTCGAAATCATAGACTTGTTCACGCAGGTCAATCTTGTTGGTATACACATAACGTCCGTTGGCAAGTGATATGATTGTCTTGGCACGGTCGATAAACGGGATGATGATGTTAATACCTGGCTTGAGAGTAGCATGGTATTTACCCAATCGCTCCACAATCTTAGTCTCGCTCTGCGAGATGATTACGAGGCTCATCTTAATGAAAATGAGCACCAGCACCACTAGGGTGATTAGGACAATTAAAGAGGTGTTTAGTTCCATAAATATAAATAAATTTAGAGTTATTATTTTACATGATTTTTATTCACAGGGTTTTACTGTGATGATAATGCTGTTTATCTCGGTAACCTCAACACGGGTTCCTTTGGCGATGGCTAAATCATCAACACCACAAGCTTTCCAAGAGTCACCGTCAATTTTCACACGTCCGTGGCCTCGCTCAGGAATTGCCTCGGTAACCACTCCGCGGCGCCCAACCATTGCATCAACGTTGCTGAGTCGGTCGGGATCCTTGCGATGAAAATACTTGAGAGCCAACGGCCTCACGAAGAGCAGGCACAATAGTGAAGCAATAGCAAACACGATGAGCTGAACCGTAAAACTGGTCCCAAAAGCTGCTACCAGTGCGGTAACAAAAGCACCTATCGAGAAGCACATGATGAAAAAGTCGCCCGATGTGAGCTCAAGAATCAGGCAAAGGACACCAATGAGAGCCCAAAATTGCCACAAGTTGGCTTGAAAATACTCAATCATAACTTTATATATTTAAGGATTAATAATTAGCTTTTCTTTAGAACGTGTAAAATTAGTGATTTTTTCCCACTTTTTAAACACTACACTAAAAAAAACGGCAATCTAAAACTCATTAAGCAAAATCCATGCCAAATTATTTATACAATACCACGTTAATAATAAAAAAACAGTCTGCTCATGTGCAGACTGCCTATAAATTTAAAAAAACAATAATTCCTATCTATACTTAGAAATGCATTACATATAAGAACCTTCATATGTATCAAAGTAGAAACTCAAACTTCCACCACGCACACTTTTAAAACTACCTTCATAGTTGCTCATATAGCCATTATAAGATTGATAACGACCATCGAATGTTCCAATATACTTACCACGAAGATAAGCTTTTAACACCATGTGACCTCCACCATAGGAAACAACTTTCACTGTACGTCTAACACCATCATCGGTAGTATAATAACCTGACTTACCATTAATGATTAGAAATACAGTTTGACCTCCCACATTTCCCATTAAATCACAACGAACACGAGATGAAGATTTAGCTATTAACATGTCGTTCTGTGATTTAGCGGTTACTATTGGGGCCGATACTGTAATTAATACTGCGAGTAACGCAAAAATTGATAAGAACCTTTTCATAATTAATTTGGTATTAAAAAGTGAATATATAAATATAGTTTTCAAGGACAAAAATAGCGATTATTTCGTCAACTAACAAATTAATTAATAAAAAGCCCACCGAATCAATTCGGTGAGCTGTATCTTAATGAAAATTTTTATTACTTAGTGAATTTTCGGCCGTTCCACTTAAGCGTCTTCTGTGTTTTCTTTCCGTTGTCAGTCCACTTAGTAACAATAATGTCCTTGCCGATGCGTGGCAGTGCATAAGCGCTACCATAATCTACTTTGAAACCTGGAGCATCACAAAGGACCATCTTCTTAGTTGCATTATTGTAGCGATAGAACGTAATATCGCTTAACTCGGTGAAGATGGGCTTACCATTTTCAAGCGTATTCATATTGTTAAATACAAACAGTTTGTGCTTTCCATCGGCCTCGTTCCAGTAGCACATCTCCTTACGGTCAACAATGCCTTCATATTTTGTTTCATAAACTATGAAACCGTTCTTCTCATCAACGATAAATTTCTCGCCTTTATTCTGTGGCTGACCCTTGCGATGCTTAATGAAAGCTTCCCTAAAGGCATTTATTGCTTCCATTCCGCATTCGTCCTCATCGTCCATAGCAGAGAGATAGGCCCACGCAAAGTCGCTGATAGTGGGTTTCGCGCCTTTATAGTTCACTTTAATGCCATCCTGCGCCACCATGACCAGAGCACACAAGGCAAACATGATTGCCAATGTTTTTCTTTTCATAATTTCTATTTTTAAAGTTAAACAATACTTTTGAACTAGTCATCCATTAGTAGTTGACAAAAGTATATATTTTCACTATAATAACAAAATAAAAGTATACTTTCTACTATTGATATGCATTTAAAACTCTTCCTTAAAAAGAAAAACATCTTCAACAAGAGTAATTATACTTTTTTATTTAAGCTAAAACAGCGCATTTTTACCACACTTTCTACAGAAAATCACTTTTATTACTACCAAAATTAATTTTTTTTATTACTTTTGTGCAAGACAAAACTTCTATACATTAAATATTTCACCATAGTTGTATTCCCTAGATAATAATTGACCCTATGAAAAAGAATTTATTTACAATAATTATTGCATTAGTGTGTTCTATATTCGCGTGTGAAGCCCAAAACTTAATGCTGGATACCGAGGTGCCCGACACATCAATTGCTGTAATAGGCTATTTTTGCAAAAACGACAGCATGACATTCCGCAAAACCTATTCAAAAATTAAGGTTGAAAAAGGTGATACAACCATTAACGACATGTATACCGAAGATTTCCTAATAGTTGTTACCGACTCAACTAGCAAGGGCTATCGCATGAAGTTTATACCTGTTGCTTTTGATTACAGCGAGGAATCAGACTCAATACATCGCATCATGCAAGCTAAACTTAGCGAACTGTCAAAAGACATTGTGTGCGAGTTTACCACCGATGAAATGGGCAGAGTGCAAAATATTGAAAACTGGAGAGAAATACGCGACAAGATGAAGGTGGGAATCAAAGGAATGTGCGACACACTTTATAGCACCATCCCTTTCTTGAATGATATCATGCCTCGCAAACAAGTAGAAAACACGTTGCTGATGATGTTTTCAACCGAACAAGGTGTGCATGAGGCTTATAACGAACTTGATGAACTATTTGGCCTGCATGGCAATTTATTTGATATTGGTGACTCCGAATTTGACACTCAATCCAACGGTTATCCTATGCACGTCACGGCAAGCATTGGATATACTCCTGTTGAGGATGAAAATAATGACTTTGACGATGATTATTCCATCATAAGCAAATCTGTCACAACAGTGCCTATTGAAGATATGCTTGATTTGGGTCTTGGCAATATGGGCTTAATGATGACTGACGCCCTCAGCGACTCGCTTGCCAATCACCGTAAAGATATGATAGATTCTATCACTGCTGCCATGCCAAATGGAGCCAAGAATATCAATATAATCAACAATGAATATTATGGCTATTTCTTTAATGGGTGGCCAAAAGAGTGCTTTAATCAGAAGGTTGCTGGTTATGGCTTGGGAGAGCGCATTGAAACCACGCATATAGAGTGGATTATGCGCAATTGGGACTTTGTAAAACCCATTGATGAAGATAAATCCTCGCACAATATTTAGTTTTCATTAAATAATATATATTTAGCCCACTAGTGGGCTTTTTTTTATTCCACAACTTTTAAAATCATTATGTTTATCTAAGTATATTTTTCATACTTTTTTCAACAAACTAAGACTAAAACATTTTTTTTCCTATTTTTGTGTGACTTTTTTGAGAGTAGTGCGTCTAACGGACAAAAAAAGCTTTTAAAAAACAAAAAAAATGAACGAACTAGAAAGCAAATTTGCTCAAACCATCAAGCAGAACAAGAGCACCATATACACTGTGTGCTACATGTTCTCGAAAGATGCCGATGAGGTGAACGACCTCTTTCAGGAGGCGGTCATCAACATGTGGCGAGGCTTTGAGGGCTTTGAGAACCGCAGCGACGTGAAAACGTGGATCTACCGCGTCACGCTCAACACCTGCATCTCAATCGACCGCAAGAAGCGACGCAACACAACCGAACCACTGTCAATGAACATTAACCTCTTTGAGGACCGTGATGAAGACACTCGACAAATCGACATGCTGCACAAGCGCATCAGCAGGCTCAAACCTTTTGACCGCGCAATCGTGCTACTGTGGCTCGAAAACATGCCCTACGAGGAGATTGGACAAGTGGTGGGAATATCGACCACCAACGTGAGCAGCCGCCTCTACCGCATCAAAGAACAACTTAAAAACATGAACGACTAAAACTCTCAAAATTATGGACTTCGAACTTGACGAAATGCGCCAGCAAATGGCAATATTGAAAAATAAACTCGACAATCAAACGATAGTAAATGACCGACTTATTCGTCGCGCCGTAAAAAACAGCGTGAGCACAATCAATAAGCGATATCTCGTAATTTCTATTATCGCATTTGCAATGATTCCTTATGGCTACTGGGCCTTTGTTATGCTCAACGGACTGTCTATACCATTGTGGATTGCGATGAGTGTTCTTATGCTGGCTGTAATTGGATTCTGCATCTACAACGGACACGAGATGCGCAAAAATGATTTCGTGAGCAACAACTTGCTCGACACTAAGCGTAAAACCCTTGAAGCACAGAAGCGCGATGCAATGTGGCCATATTTCGGAATTCCAGTAGCAATAGGATGGGCTGCTTGGGCTGGCTGGGAAATGACTCAAAAGATGGAAGGTGACTTCCTTAAATATTTCATCCCATGGTTTTTAATATGCGTTACTGCAGGTGCCTTGTTAGGATTAAAAGTCCACTTCAAGACTCAGCACCACTTCCGCGATATCATCGAGCAAATTGAGGATATTGAAGATGAAAAAGATAATAAGTAATAAATAATAAAAATAGCTATAAACAAAAAGCCTGGCTCGATTGAACCAGACTTTTATATTATCTACGGTGCAGCTTTAATGCTGGAATACCGTGTAATTTTGCATGTAAGGATTTCGCGACAGATATAAATATCCATGATCTAAATCATAATAGAAAGTGTCATGTCCACCATCATAGTAGTAGATTCTAATGCTACTTCCATTGTCGTCCCACTCAAATCCATAGGTGCCCCAATATCCGTAGTCATCATAGAACGACATAGAACCAGTGCCGTTGGTATAGAACTGAATCTCCATATAATCGTAGTCGGTAGTGTAGATGGGATAGTGAGTGTAGCCCTCAACACCCTCAATCGCATACCAACGTGACCCCGATATGGGTGACCAGAAGTGACGGTCGCAGGAGCTAAAGCCCAATAAAATAACCGTCAATAATAGGGTAATACTTAATTTTTTCATATCTGTAGTTTTTTTATTATTAATCTTAAACTATTTATTATGGTTGCAAAGTTAGCAAAATCTTTTTGTTTAATTTCGCTATTACCACCTTTTTTTATCATTTGACCACTATAATTGTAATAAAGTTTAAAATTTTTCGTAAAAAATTTTGTGATATCAAATATTTACCATATATTTGTAAACTTGATAATCAGTTAATTAACTATAATTATTCACTTTAAAACAAAACTATTATGAAAAAATGGAAATGCACCATCTGCGGTTACGTTCATGAGGGCGAGGCTCCTCCCGAGGAATGCCCATTGTGCGGCGTTGGCCCTGAGGATTTTGAGGAAGTAGTTGAATAAACATTTAATTAATGCCTCGTTTTTAGATGCACAATTATCAATAAAACTAATTTACTAACTTAATTTTCACAACAACAAAACAATCAATTGATTATGGCAAAAAAATGGATATGCACAGTGTGCGGTTATGTTCATGAGGGTGACACACCTCCCGAGAAGTGTCCACAATGTAAACAACCAGCCGAGAAGTTCAAAGAACTCAAAGAGGACGAAGAGGTGGCCTATGCTGCCGAGCATACTCTGGGAGTGGCTAAGGGTGTAGACCCTGAGATTCTTGCTGGCTTGAAGGCTCACTTCGAGGGCGAGTGCAGCGAGGTAGGTATGTATCTTGCAATGTCACGCCAAGCCGATCGTGAAGGTTATCCCGAAATTGCCGAGGCTTTCAAGCGCTATGCATTTGAAGAAGCCGAGCATGCTGCTAAATTTGCTGAATTGCTGGGCGAAATCGTTTGGGACACCAAGACCAATCTTGAGAAGCGCGCCGCTGCCGAGGCTGGTGCATGCGAGGATAAGTTCCGCATTGCCAAGCTCGCTAAGCAGCAGAACCTCGACGCCATCCACGACACCGTTCACGAAATGGCTCGTGACGAGGCTCGCCACGGACAGGGCTTCACTGGCCTGTTGAAGCGCTACTTTGGCAAATAACCAATAGCACTGACATTTATTTATAACAAGGGTGTGTCAAAATAAATTGACACACCCTTTAATATTTTATATCAAATACTTATTTGCCACAACAGCAACAATCTTTCTTACCCTCGAGCAGCTTAACAATATCCTGCTCAATGAGCTTGATGTCGTGAGTGGGCTCATAGCGAGCAATTACTTTGCCATCGCCATCAACCAGAAACTTGGTGAAGTTCCACTTGATGTCGGGCTTGCTGGCATAGTCAGGATCGGCCTTTGTCATCATCTCATCAAGGATTTTGCCAATTGGATGCTCAAGATTGAAGCCCTCAAAGCCTTTTTCCTTCTTGAGGAAGGTAAACAGCGGATCCTCATTCTCGCCATTTACCTCTATCTTCTTAAATTGTGGAAACTCGGTACCAAAATTCAATGTGCAGAAGCTATGAATCTCCTCCTCGGTGCCAGGAGCCTGGTTGCCAAACTGGTTGCAAGGAAAGTCGAGAATCTCAAGACCCTTATCTTTATAAGCCTTGTAAAGCGCTTCAAGTTCCTCATATTGAGGAGTAAATCCACACTTAGTGGCAGTGTTAACTATGAGCAGCACTTTGCCCTTATATTCACTCAAGGCAACATCATTGCCCTTGCGGTCTTTCACTGTGAAATTCAGTACACTTGTCTGTGCCATAACGGTTGTAAAATTAAGTATTATGGTTAATAATAAAATTGATTTTTTCATGATAGTAGTTTTAAATATTGCTTAATAGTATTTTACTATGACAGCAAAACACTTAACCTATTTCTTGATTAATCCCAAGCGATTAGAAATGTCTAGCATGCGCTCGATGGGTCGCACGGCCTTGACGCGGGTTTCCTCGTCAACCTCAATTGTTGGTGCCAAATATTTGAGCGAATTATACAGTTTTTCAAGAGTTATAAGTTTCATGTAAGCACACTCATTGCATGCGCAGCCTGCATCATCGGGAGGAGCAGGAATAAACTCCTTGTCGGGGCAACGTTTTTTCATCTCATAGATTATGCCACTCTCGGTTGCAACAATAAACTTATTACATTCACTAGCAACTGAATAATCTAGCAAAGCCTTGGTGGAGCCAATCTTATCGGCAATAAGACGAATTGGCTTTGGACATTCGGGATGTACAAGCACTTGAGCATCGGGATGTTCCTGCTTAAGTTCCATAATCTTCTTAATTGAGAATTTCTCGTGAACCTCGCAATAGCCATCCCACACAAGCATGTTACGGCCTGTGATGCTATTAATGTAGTTACCCAGATTGCGGTCGGGGCCAAAAATGAGTTTTTCATCCTCGGGGAAACTGTCAACAATCTGCTTGGCGTTGCCACTAGTTACTATTACATCGGTAAGAGCTTTTACCGCTGCACTGGTATTAGCGTAGCTAATAACAGTGTGACCTGGATGCTCCTTTATATATGCCTCAAATTCGTCGGCAGGACAGCTGTCGCTCAGCGAGCAACCGGCATTGAGATCAGGTACAATAACAATTTTGTCAGGACTCAAAATTTTTGCAGTCTCGCCCATAAAATGCACACCACACAGCACAATCACCGGTGCCTCAACCTCTTGTGCAAGTTGTGCCAGGGCCAAACTGTCGCCAATGTAGTCGGCAAGGTCTTGTATTTCGTCACGCTGATAGAAGTGAGCCATTATAACGGCATTCCTCACTTTCTTGAGCCTAAGTATTTCTTCCTTGAGATCTATTCCCTCGGGAATTGTTGCCTCAACATATCCTTTGTCAACATTCATAATATATTAATGTTTTATATTTATATTTTTATAAAAAGAAATATAGTGATGATAATAGCCTGTTAATTGAGTTTAAAACTTTTTTATTAAACTATTGCTTTTTGAATTATTATAGTTTTGAAGTTAATTATTAAAGTATTATTAACAACTTTAAAAATTGATTTATAATGAATTAAATAGGTTATTAACATTATGTTTACAATTTGCAAAGTTAATAAAAAAATTGATAAATAATAAACAAAAGCACTATAAAACTTGTTCAAAATAAAAATGAAAGAATGTGATGAAAATATTTGGATAATGACAACTATTTTATAAGCCAGGCGAGTTAGCAAAAAACAAATTTTTTCTCCACTTTTTTTCAATTTTTTTTTCACCACTATTTACAGGGTTATTAACAACCCAAATGTTGATAACTACACCTTTAATAAAAAAAGTGAATATTAATTTTGAAAATATGGTTAGTTGCATTACCTTTGCACAAAGTTAAACGAGAATATATATTTATTATGAGTACAATTAAATGCCCTAACTGTGGTAATACGTTACCCGAGGATTCGGCATTCTGCAACCGTTGTGGAAGTCGAATTGAATCAGAAGCAAGAGGTTATCGTCGTGACTATGAAGATTGGAGCGATGACAACCGTAATACTCGTCGTGACGAACGAAATAATAAGAATAACAAAATCACTCGATATGTAGTGATAGGCATTGGCGTGTTGGCTTTCTTGGCTATTTTTGCCATCAATAAGATGTATTTTAGTGGTGATAAGAACAGGGAGGAAGCACAGCCAGTAAGTATTGTTGACAATAGTAACAGTGCATCGGCCGACGCATTGTCACGTGCACTTAATGAAAATAATTATGTGGGCGACGGTGCCACCATCGTTTATGCAATGCGCATCTCGGGTACTGAGCCAGGCAAGAACGATAAAATTATTGGTATAACTCAGTCCGATAAGGGTGATGACTCATTCTATAAACTCTATGAGCTCATTCAAAATGGAGAAAAGTGGACTATTGATCCTGAGCACATCAAGCAAATTTCAACTGCTGGACGTGAGGTGTCGTTCGATCAAAATAAGCTCAAGGCTGGAGTTGACATGATACCACAAGCGCCTGAAATTGGTGGTAAAAAATATTTCTTCTATGCTTTTCTCAGCACTCCTAAGGGTGAAACCAGCAATCGCGCGAGCGTGGTACTCAATCTCTATGATGTGGAGTCGAGAAATATTACTTCGGCAACCTACGAAGGAACTTTCCAAAATGTTAACAGCGAGCAGGCTATTGTATGCCGTCCAGCTCAAGGTTCAAGTGAGACTGTGAAATGGATGAATGAGCAGGCGCGCAACTTTATTCGCATTCTTAGCATCACCGATGGAGATCCTAACAACACTGAAAATAAGGCTGAGGAGCAAGCACAACAAGTTCAGCAACCTGTTGCCGAGCAGCCAGTACAGCAAGAAGTTGCTCCTACCGAGGCTTCTACTCCTGCTCCCACTGCAGTGGGCGAGGAAAAAGACAAGGATAGTCCTATGTTCAGTAAGGATGACATTGTCGAGACCAAGCAAGCAGGAAATTATAAGGTATTCCGTTTGAAGGATGGTAGTGTAGTTCGCTACGACCGCACCACTGGCAAGAACACCAAGATACATCAGGGTGGTGCCGAGGCTATCGGTTTTGAGGACACCGAGAAGGGAATCCTTAATATTCGCAAGGCCGATGGTAGCCGCGAGCAGGTAAACCTCAATAATGGTCAAAAGTCATCGGCTCCTGCCAAAACCGAGGAACCAAAGCCTAAGACCGAGTAAATGAATTACATTTCACTCGAAACAATATTATCACGTGGAGAAAAAGTTTCTCCACGTGTTTTGTATAAATTGCTACATCCTCTTGTTGAGCAACTTATTGAAATAAGAGATAGTGATAATATATCGAAAAATGGACAATTAACTCCTAAGTCTATAATTTTTACATCCGATTACAAGAAGATTGAGGTGTTTAGTGCTAGTGCCAATGAACAGAAAAATATTAAAGACTGGGGTGACATAATATTAAAAGTTATCAGCCAAGTGGGATATAACGATAAGCGGCTCAATATGATTGCCGGCGATTGCATAACTGGCAAGATTGATAGTCTTGAGGAGTTGCATCTACAACTTGAGCGCCGCATTAATCGCTCAATATATAAATTAATAATAGCAATAGTATTGCTTGGCTTGGCAATAATGGCAATAATCAACTTTTTATAATAGAAATTGTCATGCGATTTGCTAAGGTATAAATTTTTCACTAATTTTGTAATTTCTAATAGGTTTAGCATTATGAGAATAGGAATAATAGTAGCAATGAGCAAGGAGCTGGAGTTACTCAAGCCCATGCTAGAAAACATGAGAGTGAGCGAGAACAACGGTATCAAGTTCTATTGCGGAACAATTGGTAAGCACAAAATTGCTGCCATGAAGTGTGGCATTGGAAAAGTTAATGCCGCAATAGGTACAGTCGCCATGATTGATAATTATAATCCCGAGCTTGTTATCAACACTGGTGTAGCAGGTGCTATGAACAGCAATGTCAACGTTATGGACATGGTGGTGGGTAGGCAAGTGTGCTATCACGACGTGTGGTGTGGTGGCTTTGACGATGAAGTGAGCTATGGCCAAGTTCAGGGCTTGCCGCTATATTTCGATGGTGCAAGCAATGTTATCAATATGATTGAGAATAAAGAGGGGGTGCATTGTGGACTCATTGTGAGTGGTGATCAATTTGTATACACAATTGATCAGATAGCAACCATTCAGGAACATTTTCCCGAAGCACTGGCTGTTGACATGGAGAGCGGTGCTATTGCGCAGACTTGCTATGTGATGAAAACTCCGTTTGTGAGCATGCGTGCAATCAGCGATTCTCCTGTTGCAGGTCATGACAATTCTCAGCAGTATAGTGATTTCTGGGTTGATGCCCCAGCTCATACACTAGCTATTGTTCGCGAAATTCTTCAAAATTTGAAATAAGTAATAACACTACAAATGGAAAAAATCGCAAGTTTCACTATTGATCACACTAAGCTGTTGCGTGGTGTGTATGTGTCACGAAAAGATAAAATAGAAGGTGGAGGCATTATAACCACTTTCGATATTCGCATGAAGTTGCCCAACCGTGAGCCTGCAGTTAGTCAGGGTGCTTTGCACACTATTGAACATTTGGCTGCCACTTTCTTGCGCAATCACCCAGTGTGGGGTAGCAAGATTGTGTATTGGGGACCAATGGGATGCTGCACAGGTAACTACCTATTGATGCAGGGCGACCTAGAGTCGACCGATATAGTGCCTCTCATGCAGGAACTTTTCACCTTTATTGCCAACTTTGACGAGGATATTCCAGGTGCTAGCGCTATGGAGTGCGGCAACTATATGCTGAATAACTTGCCAATGGCTAAGTGGGAAGCCCGCAAATATCTAGTTGAGGTGCTTAACGACATGCATCATGAAAATCTGAATTATCCCGAATAGTAATTACTTTTCACTTAAAACTTAACTATACATGGCTTTTTTTAAGTTTTTCAGCAAGGAGAAAAAAGAAACTCTCGACAGCGGATTAAATAAAACCAAGGAAGGACTATTTTCTAAACTCAAAAAGGCTGTTGCCGGCAAGTCGACTATCGACGATGAGGTGCTCGATAACCTCGAGGAGGTGTTCATTACCAGTGATGTGGGTGTCGACACCACTCTCAAGATTCTAGACCGCATTCAGGATCGTGTGGCCCGTGACAAATACACGTCGACCGATGAGCTTAATGACATGCTTTGCGAGGAAATTACTCAATTGCTTGTCGACAATGATAATGCTAATCGTGAAGACTTTACTGTTGATGAAGACAAAAAGCCCTATGTCATCATGGTGGTGGGTGTTAACGGTGTGGGAAAAACCACAACTATTGGCAAACTCGCTTATCAGTTTACTCAGGCTGGCAACAAGGTCGTGCTTGGCGCTGCCGACACCTATCGTGCCGCTGCCGATGAGCAGCTCGAGATTTGGGGCGAGCGCGTGGGTGTTCCCGTCATCAAGCACAAGATGGGTACCGACCCAGCTTCGGTAGCCTACGACACCGTGGCTAGTGCCAAGGCTCAAGATGCCGACGTGGTTATTATTGACACCGCTGGTCGTCTGCACAACAATGTGGGTCTGATGAATCAGCTCACAAAGATTAAGAACACGATGAAGAAGGTGTTGCCCGATGCTCCCAACGAGGTTCTGCTGGTGCTTGATGGTTCTACTGGACAAAATGCCTTTGAGCAGGCTAAGCAGTTTGTGGCTGCCACCGAGGTAAATGCTCTGGCTATTACCAAGCTTGACGGCACTGCCAAAGGTGGCGTGGTGGTTGGTATCAGTGACCAGTTCCACATTCCTGTTAAGTATATTGGTTTGGGCGAGCGCATGGAAGATCTCCAAATTTTCCGCAAGGAAGAATTTGTGAAATCTTTGTTTGGAAAGTAATTTTTACTAGAAATTCTAGACAAGCTAGATATTCTAGATAAAACTATGAAAAGAAATAAAATAGATATTATCTCATTGGGGTGCTCTAAGAATCTGGTGGATTCGGAGCACCTTATTCGTCAGTTGCAGGCAGCTGGCTACACAGTGGAGCACAATCCTAGCAACATCGATGGTGAAATAGTGGTTGTAAATACTTGCGGCTTTATTGCCGATGCTCAAGAGGAGTCAATAAACACTATTCTTGAACTTGGCGAGGCTAAGCGACAGGGAAAGATACGCCGCCTCATAGTCATGGGTTGCTTGAGCGAGCGTTTTATGGCCGAATTAACTGATGAATTACCCGAGGTGGACCATTTCTATGGCAAGTTCAACTGGAAACTTATGCTCGACGATCTTGGCAAAAGTTATCGTGACGACCTTGCTAGCGATCGCATCCTCACTACTCCACCCCACTATGCCTACATGAAGATTTCAGAGGGTTGCAACCGCTTCTGTGCCTTCTGCGCCATTCCACTCATCACGGGGCGCCACAAGAGCGTGCCCATGGAACAACTGCTTGACGAGACTCGCAACCTGGTGGACCGTGGCGTGAAAGAATTCAACGTGATAGCGCAAGACCTCTCAAGCTACGGTCTTGACCTTTATGGAAAGATGATGCTACCCGAACTTATCGATAAGATGGCAACTATCGATGGTGTGGAGTGGATAAGGTTGCACTATGCCTATCCCACGCAATTTCCGTGGGATATACTGCCGGTTATGGCAGGACACGATAACGTGTGCAACTATCTCGACATTGCCTTGCAGCACATCAGCGACAAGGTGCTTACTAATATGCGCCGTCACATTACCCGTGACGAGACACTACGCCTAATCGAACGCATGCGCCGTGAAGTACCTGGATTGCACCTGCGCACCACTCTCATGGTGGGTTTCCCAGGCGAGGGCGACAAGGAATTTGACGAACTGATGGACTTCGTGCGTGAGGTACGGTTTGAGCGCATGGGCGCTTTTGCCTACAGTGAGGAGATTGGTACATGGGCAGCAAATAACCTTAGTGATGACATTCCACAAGATGTGAAGCAGGCTCGCCTTGAAGCGCTTATGGATCTGCAGGAATCTATTTCGATGGATATTCAGGAAAGCAAAGTGGGTACGACACAGCGTGTTATCATCGACCGCGAGGAAGAGGAATACTACGTAGGTCGCACCCAATACGACTCACCCGAGGTGGACCCTGAGGTCCTTATCACTAAAGAGCGCATTCTCATTCCCGGCAATTTCTACAACGCCCATATCACCAGCGCCCTACCATTCGAACTCATGGCAACAGTGCAATGAAAAGAATTATTACTATACTAATTATGGCAATGAGCCTATCGATGTTGAGTGCACAGGAAATAAATAAACTGGCGCTTAGGATGGCTGTGGAGCGGCAGTTGAGCGACTATCCAAAGTCGACGTTGCAAGATGTTTATAAGGCTTTCTATCAGGAGCATTTCGGACCTGAGCACATGATTAGCGACACTGCAGCAGTGCGCAATTACCTTAACCATGAATTATCCACTATGGGCGATGAGCGTGGTGGTCTATATTACGAGCCCATAGGATTAAACGGTGATTATGTGAGAGTTTACTTAAAGGCAATTAAAGATGGACTGATAACAGCCGATGAGTTGATGCGAGCTTTCCTCGACAGCGCTGCAGCACGTCAGGAACCTGCCATGGAGTGGTCAACAAAATGGGGTATAATAATTGAGGTTTTAGATGAGATAAAACCAGAATTTGGTTCTAGCGAACGCGAATTGCTCCATAAAGCTAGCAAAAAAAATCAGGCAGTACATCACAGTAAGGTTTACAACGAGGCCTACCACCCACATTACCGCATCGTCGACTGCCACATCTTCGAGCTCCTGCTTAAACCCTTGATCGACAGATAACAGAGTAAAGTGTTTTTATTCAAATAAAATATTCTTGATAAGTAATAACCCCCATTTTTTATCTATATTTGCAAAATAATAGAAATTAAATCAATACAATTATGAAAAAGATAATATCTCTATCATTAATGCTTTTGATGGCATTGTCGATCAACGCAAAGATAAATACAAATGTTTGGGACTTGTCATTAGGAGTAAGTTCTAAAGATCAAGTTGTAAATGTAATACAGAAAAAAGGTTATGAATGTCTTGCTTTAAATAATAATGTTCTGGGTATCGAACCTCAAAGTGGACTTGATTATGCCGGTATGCATTGGTCGGCAATGACATTTGGTTTTTATAATAATACTTTATATGAGATAAAATTCTTCAAGTATGATGAAAAAAACTATTCAGAGGTGCTTTATATTCTTGAAACTCTAAAGGAGAAATTAGAGAAGAAATATGAAGATTATTATTTGTTTTCCGATGAGGAGTCTCTTGTTTTTGATGATGGAACCAGCACTATATGCTTGACTCTTTTTAATAGAAAACAAATAGGACTAGTCTATTTAAACAATAGTCTTGATAAATTAAAAAAGCAAGCCGAAGACGCCGAGCTTTAAATCGCATGGCTAAGTGATTGCTAATACAGAAGTGAACAAAAAGGAACCAGTCCTTTTTGTTCACTTTTGCTCTTCTTCTTGGATGTCGTTATTATCGTCGTCGTAGGTACCGTATTGTTCTTGCTCGCGGCGCTGCCGCGGTCAATATCATTTTTTATTGATTGCAGTAGATAACAATCTTGCCCTGAAGCGCCACAGGCTTCAAGGCAAGAGTTGTTTTGTAGGGAGAGGGGAGAGGGGAGAGAAGTGACGGGGAGCTACTTGACCAAAACCTTGCGAGTGGTGCCGTCGCTCATCATTACAATGTTGATACCTGGCTCTGGAGTAGTAATAAGACGACCATCAACGCTGTAACGCGCAACCTCGGTAGCATCGCCGTTGCTGACCTCATTAATCGCATCGGGAATCAATGACTCAATTTTGAACGCAGGACTCAAAGTCTGCTCCTGCCAGTTGCCCGACTCATCGACCAAGCGGAATTTCAGGTCATACCATTTATTCTCGCTCGGAACATTAACCGAAGCCAGCGAACCACTATAGAAGAATCCCATGCCAGGAATGTCGTCAAACTCCGACTGATGCTCAATGCCCTCAAGCATCTGCCAATCCTCACTGCCGTAAGGAGCATAGCTTACTTCTACCGTCATAGGTTGACATTCAAAATAATTCCAATTTTGTTCATAGCCATTATCGTCAATGTAGGTTGTCGATCTTGGGTCAAAGTCACCGCCTGAAAATATGATTGTGGCATTATTAGGTGTATCAAAACGGTCAGTCACATTATTTTCTGCATCACGGAACTGTAACATTGACAAAACTGGAGGATTCTGGTCATTTTTGGTTTGGTCAAAGTAAACTGTAGTTACATTCTTGCCAAAAATGTCATCTACAAGAACATTGGTGTTGGTGAACTCTAATTCGTAGGCTCCATCGGGTTGGGTTCCGCACCAAGCCAAGCGTAAGCTATCGAGTGCGAATTTGCCATTCCAGATTTCTTCTCCATTATATTTAGCTGTCATGGTTGAATAAACATTGCCACTACTTATATATTCACCATTTCTTCCTCTATGTTGAGTTAATCTTAAAAGATTAATCATATTGGCATTATACCATTGATTCCAACCATTTTGGGCATCAATGGCATTAAGGGGGCAACTGTTGCCTACGATGCCTTTCTTCTGTTCGCTAGTATAACTGAACTTAGGATGTGCAGGATAGTCATCTAACCAAATTCCTATTTCAGGGCTCTTGGTTACATCAAAATGCACCAGAAACTCTATACTCTTGTCATCGTTAACCATTAACTTTGGACCAACAATATATTCAGCATTGAGCGTTGAGTCAACTTGAGTCACAATATTGCCATTCTCGTCTTCATATTCATATTCTTCCACATCCCACGATTCATAATCAATTACTCCAACTGCAATCCCCACGTTTACTCCCTGTAGATTCTCCCCATTATTTTTAGTGGTATTAATCATCACCCTAGCTATACAGTCTTCTCCTATGGCCTTATTGCTTAGCAAATCATCAGACCACTCCCATGAATTGTCTAAATAGGTGTAGGTAGATAATTGCGTAAGGGGTGTCTGGACAGTATTGATTCCCTTTGGAGTGCGTTGAATTTGTTCCTCATAGGCGATATAGGCACTGGCATCATTATTTAGTGGAAATGGATTAGGGCCATTACTAGTTAATTTGTTGACGTAAAGCATGCCATCGTTACCAGCCTCTTCCTCCATAATGACAAAGTTGTATCTATCACTTAGTTCGTTTATATAATAATATATAGGATTGGTACTTCCTTCAGGGGTCGCATCATAACCAAAATTTAGTGTATGGACATCTCCGTAGCCATCCAACCTCAAGAAAGCCAAACCTCGGGCATTGAAGAGATTTCCTTCATCAATGACTTCGTACCATGGTTCTTGGTCAATCAAACGGATAGTTTTTGGGACAAACAATTCGTTATTGTTGTTGTATATATTCCAAGATACTTTATTTTCAGCGTTAAGAACATTCAAATAGATAGTTGTATCTTTGTCGATAGTTACCAATTCGTCTATGTGCTTATAATTACTATATGGGTCAATCTGCTCATAAGTGTCTGTTATTATGTCATATGTGCCATATGGAACATTTACAATGATGCCTGTTACGGGACTTCCGTCTTCAGGATCATAAAAGTCTGGATCCCACGATTCTGACCAATCTGGATTATAAACCATGACTGATGCTACATAATATGTGCCAAGTTCTTGTTCCTGTAAATTATATATGAATGTCACAGTTGCCGAATTGGTAGATTCGTCTTCGTTCAAGCGTAGTGATTGTTGAGGATTATAGTAGCTGAAACAGTATTGTTTATTTTCAGATGCATCCTTGTTTACTTTCTTAATGGGTTGTGATACCATCTTGCCTTTTTTAAACTCTATTTTAGTCTCATTACAGACGTGTATTTTTGGCTGTGCCTTGGTGGTAACACTTAATGGTTGTGCCGACATGGCGAGTGCCATAAGCAGGAACATCATCGTTGTTAGGTGTAGTTTTGTTTTCATTGCTGTGTTATTTTAAGTTTTACAATGGTTGCCAAAAAACTCCGCAGTTTGGTTTTTGGTATCGTAAAGTTTGAAATTATTACTTTCCCTGCCAAATTTATTTCAATGTTTTTTAAAAGAGGTGTTACAAGTTGCAAACTTTGTAATTTGCTAATGTATAGCACATTGAAAAATTAGAACAAAGTTCCAAAACCTGCGTTTTGTAACATCGTCAAGACCATATTTCACAGAAATAGAGCAAATATTTTGGAAATTCTTTTACAAATCAACACACACTTTTACTTAACAATCTGGTGCAAGGTTTGGTACAAAATTTGAGAATCCATACAAGAAATGCAAAATAAAACTTGAGAATCCATACATAAATCGCGAAAAAAAACTTGAGATTTCTTACAAAAATCAATAAATAAATTTTGAGATTCCATACAAATCGAAGTATCTTTGTGCTGAAACAATGAAGACTCTTCTTAATATTATTTTTATAGGTATTGCCATTATGATTGTGGCGTGCTCGCATGACACGCACCAGCGGCAGCTGGTGCAGGTTGACTCGTTGTTGAGCAGGTTCCAGCGAGATTCGGCCTATCGTGCCTTTAAACTGATTGATCGTGATGAGCTCAAAAGTGACGATGCCATGTATTATGACTTGCTTAAAGTGGTGCTGTCGATGGTCGCCAGTCCTGCCAGCTCTTTTCATTTCGAAATCCCTCGCGACTCAGTTCTTGATCAATGCGTAAGGTATTATAAAAAGAAGAATAACCCGAGGATGCTTTTTTATTGTTATCTTTATAAAGGCTACATTCAATTATTAAGTAATCATAATAATTATGCCGCTTCTGTTTGGTTAAAAAAGGCTGAAGAACTGACGAAATCGGTTAAAGATATTCAATTGGCATATTTAACTTTTGAAGCTCTCGCATCACTGAACTATTACTCTGGAAACAATGACCTGGCAATGGATTATTCCTACAAGACCTTGTCATGCGCACAAAAGAGCGGCAACAATCACATGACCACCTACGCCTGCAATCACCTTGTTGTGCTATATCTTGAAAGAAATGAGCAGGACAGCGTGCAGAAATACAATGCGCTGAGCATGTCTATACTCAATAAGATGTTGCCTAAGGTCCGTTCTTATGCACTTGGGAACATTGGATGTTTCTTTTTAGGAAGTAATGAAGTGGACAGTGCTAAGCATTATTTTGAGAAAGCTAAAAAGGAACAATCAATGCCTTTTTGGGATCAACGATTGGCCGAAGTTTATTATATTCAAGGTAATTATAAAGAAGCCGATAGCTTATGGAACAAAGCGTTACAATCGGCCGACTTGAGGGATAAAGTTGAGTTTTACAGGTCGATTTTCGGTAGGAAATATGAGAACAAGGATTTCAAAGGTTCTGCCGAGGCTGCCAATCAGTTGCTGCTACTGAAAGATAGCTTGGTGCAGCAGATGCAAACCGCCGAGGTGCAGGAAATTCAACTCAAGTATGACAAAGAGGTGGAGCATCGCAAGCTTGACCGCTTTATCAGGTGGGCGCTGCTTGTGGCACTATTGCTCATCAGCGTGATTGCCGGAGTTGTTATCTATTACATTCGCAAGCGCAACAAGGCGCGTGAACGCATCATGCGTGACCAGGTGCTCATCAATGATTACAAACTCCAGATTGAGCAACTTGAACACTCGGGCAAAGATGTAACCAAGGAAGTCAAGTCGTTGCAGAAAAAGATTGACACGCTCCAGTTGGAGCAGACCGAGAAACTGAGCGAGGGACGTGCGCTTTATCAGCGCATTGTGGCTGGTGAGTCGGCAGTGACATGGAGCAAGGATAATATAGTTAAGTTTGTGGATTATTATAGGGTGGTAAACCTGCCGTTTATGCTTCAGATGGAACAGGAATATACCAAACTGTCGCCAGGGAATAGATTCTTCCTTATTCTTCAAGAGATGGGGATGACCGACCAGCAGATGACACACATCCTGGGAGTGAGCGACGGAGCCTTGCGCACTACCCGCTCACGACTTCGCCAAAAGCACACAACAGCTATAACACCCAAACAAAATGATTAGTCATAGTTTTTTTTAATGTTGCACTGATCCATTGTACGACATTATTTTTGCTGCTGTCAGCAATTCAATGCCAGCAGCGCTCTTTGACATGTTTTTTCCGTCCCCAGGTATCCATTGAAAAAAAATTTTTCAATTTTGTCCCACTTATATAATTCGAGAGATAAACCTTTTGCGACATTTGCGTAATTTGCGAGGACTGTAGCACGCAGCGCGCCCCACCTGAGTCAACCGAGTCACCTGAGTCAGCCGAGTCAACCAAGTCAGCTGAGTCAAATGAGTTAGGTGAATCCACCGATTCCATGCGCAGCCCAATTGGGCATTGCGCATTTAAAAGGCTCTCTCCTCTTTCCTCTGTCCTCTCCCCTGATTAAACTGAGTCGTCGTCGTAGGTACCGTATTGTTCTTGCTCGCGGCGCTGTTGCAGTTGTTCTTTCTTGCGCAGTGAGAAGTAAAGGAGAACGATGATAATAAGTCCTATGCCAATGATTCCGAAGTAGTAGAGATATTCGCCACGCTCAAGGCGATCACGTCCTATCCATGCCATAACGGCAAGGTAGACGAGCATGATGATTGGAAATACTACTGAACGTTTAATCTTGCTCTTGCTCATTCTCTTCTTCATTTAATATATATGGTGATAGATTAGGGTCGAAAAGTCCTTGTGTTAGGTATTCGTAAATCTTGAGACATGCCCAAGCATCGACAGCGCCATAGTTTTGCTGTGCAGGAGTGAGTTCAGGCGCCTCCCAGTTGGTGAGTTGCTGTCCTTTGGCTATTTTTCCACCAAAGAGGATAGCATAAATCTTTTGCAGACTGATGTCGGTAATGCAGTACTTTCCCACCACATCCTGAAGGTCGATGAATCCTGCTGGCTCGCCGCAGTTGGCAAACTTGCTCATTATCTTGAAGTCATCGTGCAGTGAGAGTCCCACTTTTCTGTAATTAGGGTCGGCAAGATATTGTGCAAGAGCTTCGGGAACACCTATTTTGCAGGTGCGGAATAGGAAACACTCGTGGGGAGTGGAGATTTGAATGAGTGCGGTCTTGTGCACCACTCCCTTGCGGAACGATGGTCTGGTCTCGGTGTCGAACCCAACCAAGTCGTAGTGCTTTAGCACGTTAATGGCTTCGTTTACATGATAAATAGAGTCAATGATATGTATGTCGCCTGGGAACATTACCTGCGGCATTCGCTGAATCTCTGCTTTATCGATTGAAATCTTCAATTCTTATTCCTCCCGTTTTCTTTTTATAACCTATTTTAGTAGTACAAAATTAGTGATTATAATTAAAACCACATAATAAATTATAGATTTTAACAATTCAAGGAGAAGAACTACAGTTTATAGTGACTGTAACTAGGGGTCTAAATGGTTGACAGTAATAATGTTGCCGCCATGAGTATTGAGTCCATTGTAGGCATCGTTCATGTCGGAGAGGGTGATGCTGAAGTTACGGTTCACCTGGTCGGGATTACGCAGCTTGTCATGCTGGAAAAACCACTCATAGACCTGTGGCAAGTAGAAGATGCGGGCAAGGCGGCCATGCGAGGCTCCAGGCAGCCAGTCGTAGAGCAGCAGATGGTCATTGTCCTGCTCTTGCAAGGCGCTAACCACCTTTTTCGACTGCGAGATGTTGATGGCAGCGTCGGCTGTGCCGTGCAGTATCCAAAATGGCAGTGTGCCCAGGCCCTGAACGTCCTTTAGAGTGCAGCCGCCACACAGTGCCATGGCAGCCGTCACTTTCTCGGGATAGGTTCCTACAAAGTCCATTGTGCCATATCCTCCCAGACTCATTCCAATGACATAGACCTTGTATCGGTCGGCTCGGTAGTTTTCGAGCACCCAGTCGAGGATATTGCTAATTTTCTCAGGGCGCCAACTTCCACCGGGATTTTGTGGTGTTATCACCAGCGCCTCGATGTGCCGCCCCATTGCAAGGGCATCGAGTACTCCATACTTGCGAGAACGGTTCATGTCGTTGCCGCACAGACTCTGCCCGTGCAGGAAAATTATCACGGGGAAGAGATCATCGGGGTAGTCATAATACTCGTTGGGGGCATAGAGCCAAAAGTTGTAGCCATCGGCCACCTTGTTGCGCATGGCAGTCACCTGACCGATATATTGTGCCTGCGCAAGCGGCATGATGGTTGCAATAAGTATTATTATAGCAATTATCTTCTTCATTATCATCTATTTATATTACTCATTTATTAACTTTCCTCTCTCCTCTCCCATCTTAACTGTTCTAGCATTTCGCTGCAGTCCAGCGAGTTTTGCGCGTTTCACTGCGCTGTGCGAGAACAGAGTGCTGAATTGTTCCTGCGTCATTTCAAGTATGTCGTCGAGAGTGATCGATAGCAGTTCGGGCTTAGGTTGGAATTCAGGTGTTGTGTTACCCATGGCGTTGCGGTTATGGGGGCAGCACTTCTGGCACTCGTCGCAACCGTACACATGGTTCCCTATCACCTCGCTCACCCACTCGGGTAACTCACCTTTGTGCTCAATCGTGAGGCACGAGAGGCAACGCCTGGCATCGACCGTCTCGCCGCAGCGCAAAGCACCACTGGGGCATGCCCTCTCACAGGCACCACACTGCATGCAATGCTCCATGCAAGGTTCATCGGCTTCTAGTTCAAGCGTGGTGAGCAGCACTCCCAGGAAGAAATAGGACCCTTTGCCGGGAATGATGAGCTGATTGTTCCACCCCATGAATCCTACTCCTGCCTTTTGTGCCCAGTATCGCTCACGAAGCGGTGCCGAGTCGACACATGCCCTCGACTTGTGGCCTGTCTCTTTCTCAATGGCTTCACCTAGCCTCCACAACCGTTGTTTCATAACCTCGTGGTAGTCGCGGCCGTAGGCATAGTAGGCGATTTGTGGCGCTTCTTTGGGTTGGAAAATTCGTGGATAGTAGTTCATTGCCACCACAATCACGCTGCGAGCGCCATCTAGAAGCAGTTCGGGATTCTCACGCACTTGCTGGTGGTTTTGTGCCCAATCCATGCACCCGTTCTTGCCATCGTCAAGCCACTGGGTATAACGTCGAGCCGCCTCATCATCGATGCGGTCGACCCTAGCGATGCCACAAGCATCAAATCCCAGCTCTTGCGCCACACGCTTTATGCCCTCACTATCCATGGTTTAGGTATTCTTTGGTCCTATAGTGTCGAAGTTGTAACCTTTTTCCTGTAGCCACTCGATGGCTCGCGGTAATGCCCATTTCATGTTTCGCTCGGCCTTGAGCGAGTCGTGGAACACGATTATCGAGCCGTTGCGGGCATAGCGCTTCACGTTGGCAAGCACCTGCTCAGGACGCAGTTTCTTACTGTAATCACGCGTCACTAGGTCATACATGATGATGGTGAAGCGGCCTCGCAGCACTTTGCTCTGCGCCCACCGCAGCAAGCCGTGTGGAGGCCTGAACAGCGGCGACTGGATAATGTCGTGGGCACGGAACACGTTGTGCAGATAGGTTCGCGTGGTAACATGAGCACCTTGCAAGTGGTTCATCGTGTGGTTGCCCACAGTGTGTCCTCGCCGTTTCACTTCGTCGAAGAGCTCGGGATTACGTGCCACGTTGTCGCCCACCATGAAGAACGTGGCCTTCACTCCATAGTGGTCGAGGGTGTCGAGCACCCACGGCGTTACCTCGGGGATAGGTCCGTCGTCAAAGGTGAGATACACCGTCTTTTGCCGTTTCTGAATCCTCCATATGGTTTCAGGGAACAACATTCGGTAAAGCAGTGGTGGTCGCTCGATAAGCATAATTCTTATAATTATAAAAGATTAAGGATTAAAGAAGATTTGTGGGGTTCCCTAATCCTTAATCTTTAATCCCTAATCTCAAATTAGTTACTGTGCAAAGCTCTCGATATTGAGTTCATTGGCTTCGCCATTTGCAGCGCCCATGAAAGCTTCATTCTGGTCGGGTGCTTCGGCTTCTTGGGCTGCTTGAATCTGTTGCTGTTGCATCATCAGTTTCTCGCGCTCTTCGTAGCTCATGGTGAGAGCCTCAATGAGTTGTGGCGAGATGGTTCTCTCGCCCACTGTCACGCTCTTGAACTTGTTGATGAGCTTATCGATGCCATTGGGGTTAGTCTTGCGGTAAACCTCGAATAATGCGGGAATCAACTGATGAACTACAGCGAGGTCGCCTTGCGACATGCGGTCGTCGAGGCCTTCCTGCTCCAGATATTCGTAGTAGATGGCATACTTTGCATAGCGCATGAGCTCACTCTCAACCATCTTGGTTGCCTTGCTGGTGGCGTTTGGCATGTTGCCGTTCTTGCCTATGTTGGCATAGGTCTGAGCAATATAGAGGCTCAGTCCGCCTTGGTAAGGACATGCTTCAACAGGCAGTTTCTCGCACATGAGGTCAAGCACTTGCTCAGCCTTCTTGTAGCGTTCGGTGGCACGTGCCTGGTCACCGTTGGCGCTTGCCTGATCGCCCTCAAGAAGCAGTGCGTCGGCGAGACTTAGCATCTGGCTACGTGTTGTTGTAACCATGCGAATCACAGTCTCATCGAGGTAGATGCTACCGGGTTTAGCTTTGTCAAGTCCACCCCACTTGAACTTCTTAGTCACAACGTCAAACATCTTGTCGGTGTTGCAAAGTTTCTCCTGATTCTGATAATCGGGGTTGTAAACGGGTGAGATTTGGTAAGCCATACCGGTGTTGAGCATGTAGGGCGAGAGACCTAGGAACAAGCTCTCGGGGATGGTGGTGGCAAAGTAGACAGGTCGTTTCCATCCTTGAGCAATGCTGCTCGAGAGAAGGTCAACAATCATTGTCTGGCTGGCACTCAAGCCACCGCCTGCTGTAGTGAGGTCGACCATGATGGTGTCGACAGTTTGATCTCGCATCGACTCGGGAATGACACCAGCATTAATGGCTGCATCCACATTGGCAGGAATCATTACCTTTGAGTTACTGAATACAGGCTCGCCGTAGCTGTTGTTGCGATAGGTGTCGTCGTTGTAGTAGTTCTTGAAGAGCTCATCGGCAGTGACAGGTGTCTCACTGGTTAGACCACCTGCTAGATAGCCATATTGACGCTTGTCGTAGGCATAGGTGAGAGCATCGGCATGCATTGGCAGCGGTTTGCTGTCGTAGGCTGCGCGCTGCATCTGCGCGATGTACCAGTCGGTAGCGAGATAGCTCAGATTGACGGCACGCACGTCGGTGCGCACTCCCTCAACCTCTTGCAAGTACCACAATGGGAAGGTGTCGTTGTCGCCGTTGCAGAAGATGATGGCGTCCTTGTCGACACTCTGCAGGTAGTTCTCGCCGAAGTCGCGAGCGCAGAAGCGGCCCGAACGGTCATGGTCGTCCCAAGTTTGGCTCACCATCTGCAGTGGAACTGCGATACCAATAATGGCTGCGACACCAGCCAGTACAGTTGCAATAGCACCCTTGCCTTGTGGTTCAGTAGCCTGTTGCTTGTCGTCGTCGCTACTCTTCTTATTCCCAATGAAGTGCATAGCGCAGCGCCACAGGGCGGCGATACCCATACCAATCCATATTGCGTAGGCATAGAACGAGCCGGCGTAGGCATAGTCACGCTCACGAGGCTGGTTGGGTGTTTGGTTAAGGTACATCACAATGGCGATACCTGTCATGAAGAAGAGGAAGAATACTACCCAGAACTGCTCAATGCCTTTCTTGCCAGCAAAGGCTTGCCAAAGCATGCCAATAATACCAAGTAGCAGTGGCAGCAGGTAGAACACATTGTGTCCCTTGTTGCCTGTTCCGTAGTCTTCGGGCAGGAACTGCTGGTCGCCCAAGCGTGGATTGTCGATAAACGATAGACCGCTTATCCAGTTGCCGCGTGTCACGTCGCCAGGACCATTGCTCTGAATGTCGTTCTGGCGTCCTGCGAAGTTCCACATGAAGTAACGCCAGTACATGTAGTTGAGCTGGTAGCTGAAGAAGAACGTGAGGTTCTCGGTGATTGTGGGTTTATTGACTGGCACTTGTTGAGCGGCATCAACATATACAGTTGCATTAACAGGCTGGCCCACTTGGTCCTCGCCAAGCAAGTTGGCATAGTCTTGGGCGTGAGCTGCACTGTGGATGCGTGGGAACAGCATCTCGGTCTCGGGTGCATACTTGGGATCTTCTTGTGGACCAAGGTCGATATACTCGTTGGGCTGACCTTCCTCGGTCTTCACCACGCGTGTATATTTGTGAGGACCCTCGGTTACAACAGGCTTACCATCGCTAGTGCGCTGGACAGGCGAGTTGAGGGTATTGCCATATACCAGTGGTGACTTGCCATACTGGTCACGGCTCAAGTAGCTAGTGAGAGCGAATGGGCTGTTGGGCGAGTTCTCGTCAAGAGGCAGGTTAGCACTACTGCGTATGAGAACCAGCGCATAGCACGAGAAGCCAATGAAAATCATCATTATTGAAAGGATGATGTTGCTGTAGAGGCGTGGCGAGAACTTCTTGGCGAAGCCAAACAGATATACTGCAAGAGCTATAATCAAGATGATGGGAATCCACAGGGTGTTGGTGAGCATGAGCATACCCGAGAGCACGATGCTCAGGAACACCGACACTTTCTTTAGTGCCTCGCTCTTGTCGCGGTGAAGTTCTAAGAGTGCCCATGCCATCACTGCAAGCAGCAGCAACGCATAGATTAGCACGCCGCTGTTGTAGCTCATGTGGAAGGTGTTGACAAAGAAACGCTCGAAGTAGCCTGCCATCTCAATGAAGCCGGGCTCCAGTCCGTAAAGGATGAGCACTATCACCACAAACGAGATTAGCAGGGTGATGAGCGAACCCTTGGCGGTGCTTTCCTTGGTCCTGCGATAGTAGAAAATCAACGCGATGGCGGGGATTGCAAGCAGGTTCAACAGGTGCACGCCAAGCGACACGCCAAACACGTAGGCTATCAATATCAGATAGCGGTCGCTGCTGGGGCTGTCGGCACGGTTTTCCCACTTGAGGATGAGCCAGAACACCAGCGCTGTACAGAACGACGAGAAGGCATAAACCTCGGCCTCAACAGCCGAGAACCAGAAGGTGTCGCTCCATGCATAGGCGAGGGCACCACACAGGCCGCTGCCCATGATCACGAGATACTTGGCAAGCGAAATCTCTTCATCGTCGCGCTTGACCACCAGTTTCTTAACCAGATGGGTGATAGTCCAGAACAGCAGCAGGATGGTTGCCGCGCTCAGGATTGCCGACATGGCGTTGATGCACTTCGACACCGCTGCCACATCGCCACCGGCAAAGTTGGCAGCAAAGCGTGCGCCCAGGATGAACATGGGGTTGCCAGGTGGGTGACCGATTTCGAGTTTATAACCTTGTGCTATGAATTCGGGGCAGTCCCAGAAACTCGCTGTGGGCTCGATAGTGAGCATGTAGGTGGCAGCAGCCACGAGGAACACTAGCCAGCCCAAAGTGTTGTTAATAATGTTATACTTCTTCATCTTGATTGTTTAGATGTTATTATTCTCGCGTAAATGAATTTTATTTTAAAAACCTACAAAGATAAATATAAATTTCCATTTTAACGGCATGAGTGCTCCTTTTACCCCAATGCTTAATTAAAATTAACGTTGAAAAGATGCGTTATTAGGCACTTTTTAGGTAAGAAATAAGAAAAAAATGATTGGTTCCCGTAATAACATTAGATGGTTAATATACAGTTTTTCAATAAAATATCTATTTTTTCTTATGAATTATACAAAAATGCGTAACGCAATTTTGTATAATCAAAAAAAAGTCTTATATTTGCTGGCAGAATAATCACAAATTAAAGATTGACAATATGATAAAGAATCCTTTTCTGACCTATGGCTATAATGGTCCGGAATACTTTTGCGACCGTGAAGAAGAAACCAAGCGATTAACATCTCTTTTAGTCAATGGCAATCATGTTGCACTTATTTCACCACGAAGGATGGGCAAAACTGGTCTAATTCGCCACTGTTTTGCGCAAAAACAACTGATGGAAGGCTATCATTTGTTTATTGTTGATATCTATGCCACAAAGAGTCTTGCTGAACTCGCCTATGAGTTGGGACGTGCTATACTTACTGTGCTCAAATCAAAGGGGTTAAAAGCTTGGGAGCGTTTTTTGCAAGTTGTTGGGTCAATGCGAACAGGCATTACATTTGATGCGTTTGGTCAACCTAGTTGGAACCTTGAAATAGGAGATATTCAGTCGCCTCAAGTTTCACTTGATGAGATTTTCAGATATCTCAGTCAAGCCGATAAACCTTGCATTGTCGCCGTTGATGAATTTCAAGCCATTATGGATTATCCCGAAAAGAATGTTGAAGCTTTGCTGCGTACTTATATTCAAAATTGCAATAATGCATGGTTTGTATTTTCTGGTTCTAAACGACATATGATGGGGGAAATTTTTTCTTCTCCTGCACGTCCATTCTATCAGAGTGCATCAACAATATCATTGAGGCCAATCTCTCTTGATTCCTACACCTCATTTATTACTCGTCATTTTGCGAGCAAGAATGTTAAGATTGAACCTGAGACAGTACAATATATATACAATAAATTTGAAGGCACTACATGGTACATTCAAAAAATATGCAATGAATTATTTGCCATGAGTGATCCACATAGCAACTGTGGAATAGAAGAGGTTGATGTAGCTATAAAATGTGCTGTTGAAGAGAAAGATGACGTTTATCAAGATATGATGGCTCGACTATCATCACGACAGAAGATTCTACTGCTTGCATTGGCTCATTCTCATGGTAATGTACAGCCAACCAGTGGGAGTTTTATTAAGAAATTTAATTTGACTTCAGCCAGTTCTGTTCAAAGAAATCTAATAGCACTTCAAGAGAAAGACATCATCACAAATAGTTCAGGACAATACCGCATCTACGATTATTTCCTAAATTTTTGGCTAAATAAAGAATGATATTAGAAACTGATAATTAGCTAAATATGATTTATATTACAAATAATTTTTGAAAAAAGACAATGGGCAATAATTTCCTTCCAAGGATGACTATTGCCCATTAATTTTTTGGTCAGATTTCTAATTACTGAAATCTCAAATCTTATATCTGACGTCTGTTTTATCCGCAGTGGAAGTAGGTGTCAACGAGCTTCTTGATGGCCTTGTGGCTGCTGCTGATGTCGGCACGCAGGGTGGTGTCGTTGTAAGAGCGCAGCTGAGCGATGATGCCGTCAATCATTGCAGGGCTGAACACACCGTGCTCCTCATAGACTGCACGCTGCTTCTCGAGGCAGTCGGCACTTGCAACGCAGCTGTCGGGGAGCTGAGCGAGGCTGTTGAGGCGGTCCTCATTCTCCTTGTCGTGGATGTTGACGTTCACATAGGTCTTCTCGGCAACCTCAAGAGCATTCTCCATCTCGAAACCGTGGCGGCATGCTACGCACAAGCCTGCGAGCAACTGATAGAGGTCGGCGCTACCGTCGGGCGAGCGCATCTCAACAGTCTGCTTGATGCTAGTGTCGCGCTTGCTGTCTTTCTCCTGTGGGTTAGCAAGGTGGCACATGTCGGCATCGGCATTCCATCCCAGTGGCACACGCACGAGAACCGAGCGGTTGCGGTCACCCCAGCACACGTTGGTGGGAGCCTCCTGGTGAGGAACTAGGCGGAAGTAAGAAGTTGGGTTCTTGTTGCCAAATGCAGTGATACTTGGAGCCAGGTCCATCATGCCGGCGATTGCCTTGCGAGCTACCTCGCTCAATACGCCACCATCGAGCATCTGGTTCTTGCCGTCCTTCATCATGCGCATGTGGATGTGCAGACCTGAGCCAGCCTTTCCAACGGTGATTTTGGGAGCAAAGGTAACGTCGAGGCCGAGCTGGTAGGCCAGGTTACGGATTACCCATTTTGCAAGCATCAACTGGTCGGCAGCCTCCTCGGCGGGAACTGGCAAGAACTCAATCTCGTTCTGCTCATAGAGCTTGCCGTCTTGAGTGAAGTTACCCACCTCGCTGTGGCCATATTTGATTTGACCGCCTGTCTGGGCAATGTATTTCATGCACAGCTGGCGGAAGTCGTTTTCTTTAGCATAGGGAGCACTCTCGTGATATCCGCGCTGGTCGATGGCGGGGAATGCCTCGTCGTCGTCCTCGATAACGTAGTACTCAAGCTCGCCCATGGCGTGGAATTCCATTCCGGTAACCTCCTTGAAGGCGCGGCAGGCCTTGGCAAGGGTCTGCTCGGGAGCGCTGGCGAGAGGATTGCCGTCTTTGTCGAAATAAGAGCAAAGCATGCACAGCGTTGGAATCTCGGCAAATGGGTCAACAAAGGCTGTTGAGTAGCGGGGCAACACATAGAGGTCGCTGCTGCCAGCCTGGATGAATGAGAACAGGCTCGAACCGTCGACGCGCTCACCGCAGGTAAGTATAGTGTCGAGGTAGTCGAGGTCGGTAATCACAAAGTTCAAAGTTTTGAGCTTGCCGTCGCCGCCGGGATACATGAAGTTGACCATCTCAATGTCGTTCTCCATAACAAAGCGCACGATGTCGGCTTTAGTGAACTCTTCTTTAGGCTTTTGAAGAAAAGCAACCAATTCATTGGCGTTGAATGCCAAAGCGTCGTTGTTCATAATCTAGTTTTTTGTTTTATAAGTTGTTAATAGCAATTGTGCTCTATTGAGTGTACAAAGATACAAAAAAAACTAATAACAAGCCTTTTGGCTATGCTTTTTAACAAGATTTGTGCATTTATCTTGGTCTGAGCAATCACTACTAATCTGTTAATCTTTTCGTTTAACATAAGCAGTGGCTCTACCTGCTCCAATTTTCTCTATGTACTTTTTTTATATTAAATCATTAAATGTTTTTCCCAATTATCAACCTCAAAACAAACTTTTCTGCATCATTTTATCTAAAAATGGTGCAGAAAAGCAAGAAATGAGGCAGATAAGCCATAATTATGATAGGTTCACCTATCATACTCCCTCTAGGGGGGAGCTTCAATAGCTTGAATGTCTTTATTTTGTTCTTATTAATGTCTTCTTGATTTTTTCTTATTAAAATAATTTATGTTAACTTTGAAGATAGTCACCATGTCGTATTCAAGTTCTAAGATACCAAACTGTGATTTACTGCGATAAAAGAAGCACGAAGAATAACTGTCGCTTATGTTTCTTCCAAAATATTCCGTTCCATAAATACTACCAAACGAACTGCCAATGCTGTATAATTGTCTTATATTTTTCCCATTTATTTCGGCAACAAAAGCTTCTTTTTTGTCATTAATAATAGCCAAAATTTTGTTATTAACGAGTGTCACGGCAGCAATGGTACTGTCACTTTTGAAAAAAAATGGATTATCGCTTATATCCTTAAATCTTATTAGTTCTTCTGACCTGCTATATGGTATGTTGCCTTCAGGAACCTCTAGGACGTTAGAACTGTTTATTATTCCTTCTTTGGGGTTGTGTATGTAGCTTACAGAATAAGGACCATATAAATAATAGCCGTCTTTATGTTTGATTATTCGGGATTCTTTACCATAGTAAGTGTGTATTACATTTGTTTGTTGTTCTACGAAATGAAGATATGTTCCCCATTCACCCATCGCCTTATAAAAAACGCGATAATCAGCATCCTCATAGATAAGCCTTGATAACTTGTTTATTTTCGTTATTGTCCAAGTAGTGTCAATTAAACATATATGGTAATCTGGATAATCACTAAAATCGTTTCTTATTAGAAGAGAATCATTTCTTACAAATAATTGCCCAGAACTATCAAAATTTTGGGGCAAGGAAATTGTTTGTATAAGTTTCCCTTCTTTTGAAAAAGCAAATATGTGATTATAATTATTGTAGTTTACATTTTCTCCTATCCAAAAAAAATATAAGTCGTGGTATCTTACTCCAGCAATTGAGATATCTCCATTTCGATGAAAGTATTTATTTCCATCAAGGGTTGCGGTTATAGTTTTTACTGATGATGAAAGTTGTTGAACTTTATTAAACCGTTTAGCATAACAAGTCGCAATGCACAAAAAAATCAAATAAAAAATTATAATTTTTTTCATGGAGAAGGAGTTTTACTAAATAGAACAGAATAATTACACTATTTTACGTTGGTCTTGTGGGTCATGATGTCGAGGACGAAGCGGTCGGTGACATCCATTCCCTTGCTGCCTATGGCGGTGAGGTTGTGAATGCTCTGGTCCACGTCGTCATCGATGATTCCCTCTTGCGATGATACATACTTGTGCTGCATGGCGAGCATGGCGCTGAGCATGGCTGTGCTCACGCCACTGGTGAGCTTGAGCGTGCACGAGGGCTTGGCTCCATCACAAATCATACCGGTCAGATTGGCAATCATGTTCTTGACTGAGTAGCTGATTTGCTCGTAGGTGCCTCCCATGAGGTAGGTGATGCCACAGCTGCTTCCCGTCGACGCCACGACGCATCCGCACAACGCCGAGAGTGCTCCCAGCGTCTGCTTGATGTAGATTGCAGTGAGGTTTGAGATGATGAGCGCTCTGATTGTCTCCTCCTCGGTGTTATGGTTCTCCTCGGCAAACACTACGACTGGCATAGTTGCACAGATGCCCTGATTGCCCGAGCCCGAATTGCTCATCACGGGCACCATCGCACCTGCCATGCGTGCGTCGCAGGCGCAGCTAGTAACCGAGAGAACCTTTGAGAAGATGCTCTCGCCCATGATGCCTCGCCCTAGTGGCGACTGCATCGTTTTGCCCAGCTGGTGACCATAGTTCTCGCGGAGTCCGCTTTCAGCAGCTGCCTCGTTGAGTCGTTTCGCCTCGAGGATGAAGCGCAGGTCATCGACATCGGTCTCTGTTGCGAAGTCATACACTTTGCGCAGGGTCAGTTTAGGTCCTTCAGCACCCTGCTCCGAGGTGCATTGGCAAGCGGGCTTGTCGTTATCAGTGAGCACCTCACTGTCCTTGCGCAACAGCACGAAGTGAGTGTGGTGCGTCTTGATGCGAGCCTCGGCTTCGTGGCCGGGGGCAGTCACAAGGGCATTGATATAGAGCTTGTCGGGGTCATTCTCCTCGAGCGAGATATGGATTCGGTTCTCGGCGATATACTGCTTGCCGCGCTCCACTGCCTGCTTATTGCAGTCGCACAGCACCTCCAGTTCCTTCTCGGGTCGGCCTATGAGCGCTCCAAGTGCGATGGCGATAGGCAGTCCTATCATCCCAGTTCCGGGAATTCCCACGCCCATGGCGTTTTTGAGAATGTTGGCGCTCAGTCGCACCTCCACTTTATCGGGAACCTGTCCCAACACTTCTGTTGCCTTGGCGACGCAGAGTGCCACTGCAATCGGCTCGGTGCATCCAATGGCTGGTACCACTTGCTGCTTAATGAGCGCGATAATTTCTTTTTGTTCTTCGGTAGTCAAAATATGAAAGTCTTATTAGTTTGTGATGGCAAAGATAATTATTTTTGGTGTATTATCGACTATAACGTGACATCGAAATCTCGTATTTTGAGATTTTTATTAGTAAGTTGAGCAAGCGGCTTAGAACAAGAACGGACCTAGGTGGGTGTTGCGTTGTTTTTGGGCTATCTCACTTTCCATACGAGAAGTAGCTGCAGCAAAGAAGAATGCAATAAGGTATTCGTCGGTGCCTTCGCTGCGTATTTTTCTCAGGGCGTCGATATAGGCGGCACGGTCCTTGATGTCGATGATGATGAGTGGATGACCGCAATGAAGCAGAATCCAGTTTGAGAGCAGGCGGCCAGTGCGACCATTGCCATCGCGGAATGGGTGAAGGTATTCAAAGAAGCCATGGAAGCGTGCAGCCACAATCACAGGGTGGATATCGCCATCGAAGGCTTTGGCGGTCGATTCCATAAGGTTTGGAACACGAGCTATAAGTTTCTTGTGGTCGCCAAAGAGGGTGTCGCCAGCCGCCATGTCGCAGGTGGTGTACTCGCCAGGCACAGCATCAGGCACACGATAGGCAAGAGTGTTTTGAGTCACCAAGCGATTGGTTTCTTTCAAGAGATTCTCGTCGAACGGGTCATCAAGATGCGACGTGATGAAGCGGAATGCCCTGAAATGGTCGGCTATCTCGGTACATTCAAGTAGTGAACGGCCCACAGGTATCATGCCGAGTCCTTGCTCTTGCAGCAATCGAGTGTCGTCGAGGGTAAACGAGTTTCCCTCAATGGCGCAGGAATGGCATGAGAAGAGCACTTCGTGCCAATCAAGTAGATCCTTGCTCGACATTTTCGTGGCTATGTGCTGCTCATACTGGGCACGCACCCGCTCATAACGTTCTATTTCTTTTTGAAACATATAATTACCTAGTGTTTTGATTCATTACTTGCGGCCGAAGTCGGCGGGGATTTCGCCCCATTTTTCGGTCTGCCACTTGTAGATGGGGTTCTGGGTCGTGTGGGTTTGTAGCCATTGCTCGGCGCGTGCCACGATGTCAAGCAGTTTTGAGTTTTGTGGCGTGCGCTCGAGTTTGGTGCCGCAGCGGCGCTTGTGCACCCAGATTTGTGCCGTGCGGCTGTCGCTGTAGATGGCAGTGGTCGAGTCGCCGCGGTTGTAGAGCAACGCGAGGGCATGCACGATGGCGAGGAACTCGCCTATGTTGTTGGTACCCTGCTGGTAAGGTCCCTGATGGAAAATCTGCGCACCGGTGTAGACGTCCACGCCGCGATATTCCATCGCGCCGGGATTCTTGCTGCAGGCGGCATCCACTGCCCAGCTGCCGGGGATTATCTCTGGGATGAGCGTGTAGTCCACCTCATCTTTGCGGCGAGGGGCGTTGGCGATGGCGCGCAGCACATTGCGTGCCTCTTCCTCATAGCCGTTGCGCCACGCCTCGATGGCATCTTCCTGGTTGTCGAAGCTCTTGTAGCGAGCCCCTGGGTAGCCCTTCGTGCGAAGCTGGCACTCGGTCCACGTGTCGCATACTCCAGGCTCAGTGCCAATCCACACAACATACCATTTTCTCTTGTTGCTCGGCATAGTCTTTTTTGCTTTTTCCTCGCAAAGATAGTGCAAGACGAGATAAATGCAAAATCAATGACAAAGTTTTTGATTTTTATTGTATTCTTCAGCTCCCCCTCTAAGATAGACCAATGGTGCAAACCGAATGTAGAACCGAGCTTGCTCGAGTTATACTGAGGTGCCGCCCATTGATGCTGAAAGAGCGGGCAGGGGGGAGTATGACTGAGTCAAGGTGTTGTTTTTTAAACTGTTTTCATACCCCTCAGTCACAATGTTGGATAGAGTTGCAATGCCTTCGGCACCACACGCTGAGCTTTGCTCAACTCGTGTTTTGCAATCTCACCGAGCATTTCGTGGTTCGTGACAGCTCCCCTATCTTAAGGGAGCAGCTATCTCCACTTTTCCCGGACACTAATAAAATAAATCAGGCTGCGCTTAGGAAAGACTCAAATTAATTTGGTATTTCTCTCAACTTGCACTAAATTTGTTGTAACTTTGCACTAAAGAATTATTAACCCAATAAAACCACGACATTATGAAGAAGATACTTTTATTATTGGCAATCATTCTGCCTTTCGTCCTCACTTCCTGCGGCGACGATAAAGACGAACCAAAACAGAATCTTGAACAGGAACTCATTGGTTCATGGGTTGGAGATGTATATAACATAGTAGATGGCAAGGTTGTAGTGACACATCCTCATTCAGGTTATATACTTTTTAATGCAGATCATACTGGCAAGTCATGGAGGTTTATTGATGGTGTTATGTCTCCTGATTATAATTTTACATGGTCATTAAAGGGCAATATTTTAACAATAACTTTTAGTGCGAGTAGTTCAGAAGCCTTGACTTATGAAATATCCATTAAAGATGATATATTACATATAAAACAGGGTACTTTTGAATTTGACTACACTAGAGCCAAGGGCTAACCCTACATCATCCAAAACAACACGCGGTTGGTTTACAACTAAGGTAAATCAACCGCTTTGCTTTGCGGCGAATTGTCAAGCGTGGCGTTCAACCATCAGCACCGCAGGTGCTTTTCTCTCTCCTCTCTACTTTTTACTTCTCTCTTCTACCTATTCCCCTTCGCTCTATTATGGCTCTTGCAAAGCATCTGACAGTTCTTTATGGTGGTGTCACCGCCTTTGCTCCACGCTGTCACATGGTCGGCATCCATTTCGTCAAGTTTCCATATTCGCTCACGGTTATTGTTATGACCAATGGCGCAATAGGGGCAGTTCGACATTCCTTTTTCTTTTGCCTTTGCGGTCTGCTGCTCATACACCTTGCGCATCGTGGGCTTGTCAAAGACTCGAACATTAAGCAGTTTTGTGTCTTTACAACCGCCAAGCACATACTCAAAGATGCCACGATGATTGGTCACAAAGTCATCAGCCATAAGTTCCTTAACCTTTGCCGAGAGTTCAACATGATTATACGCTATGCTGTGGAAACGCTCATAAAGTTCGCCCCAGTTCAAACCGCACATTTCGTTATAAACATCATCAAACTTTGAGTCAATCCAGTCAAGTACTGTGTTGAAATAAGTCTTTATCTCGTTGATATTAGTGTCACGGCGGTGCTGACTCATATAGCCATCTACATTCCCCTTACTAACCCATGCCAAGGCAGTGGCGAGATAGTCCTGTCGATTGGCAACACCTTTGATAAATGAACTCCACTTCTGGATATTTGCATTCTGTGAGTTGCTGAATTCGGCTTTGCACAGGCTTACAAATGGTCCGCTATACACAGCATTCAATTCTTCTTGCTTGTTCAGTGGAATACCAGCGATATTGATTGTCTTGAACCAATCCTTAATCTCAGCTTCGGCATTGTCACCCTCGCCTTCGCATATGAAGACCAGCAACTCTGTGTTCAGTATCTTATCTTGCATTTCTTTATTTAAGCCGTCAAAAATCTGCTCCAGGCCATTAATCTTTACGGCAAACTTATTCTTGACAAATCTGCCAAGTGACGTGATACGCTGCTGACCGTCAAGCACCTCTAACTTGTCATCATCCAACTTGTTGAAGTAAAACAAGCCAAGTGGATAGCCCTTCAGAACCGACTCAATCACTGCGACATCACGCTTGCTGTCGGCATAGATATAGTTGCGCTGATACTCGGGCTGAATGGTCAACTTACCAGCAAGGCCATACAGCCCCTTGCCCTCAAGCTCGTTATACTCAAAACCGTCACAAATCGACTCTACTGTATATCTCTTAAATCTAGTTATCATATTACTGCTTTTTGCGGATTAATACTCTTGCGTATGGTTTTTGTGGTATGCCATTTTCCATATAGTAAAGTTGACCATCCCTTAGACTGGGATTAAGTCTCTTCAATTCACGATCAAAAGGCTTTAACCCTAACTCTTTACCAGAATCACCTTGAGTTTGACCAATTATTTCAAACTGCTCAGGACAATATTTATCTAAAAACGAAATAGGAACCCCCATAACACCTTCATAATCACTAGGTATGGCATCTGTAAAAGGAACTTCTATTGCATCATAGTTATCATAATGAATGTAATCTTTTCTTCCTCTAATATTCTTATGCTTGCTATACTTAAAATTCTCTGCCATTGTCATTAATTTCAACGGCTCATGACGGCGACCATGATCAACATTTGTCAACCATATACTTGTTGAACGACCTAAAACTTTCCCGTCAACAAGCTTATAATTACTTCCATTTTTGCCGTTTTCTACAAAAGTTTTTTCAAAAGCTTTTGGTATCTCAAATAAAAGGTCTTGAGTCATAGGCGTTCTACCAACCCACATGAGATTGTCCTTAATTAAAGGAAACACTTCTTTATATGTTATAGCGTTTTTATTCCCAATAATAATAAACTTTTTATCTGCCTCTATAAGCCATGCGACAAACTCACGGAACAGCGAGAAGGGTGGGTTGGTGACAATAATATCCGCCTCATCTCGTAAGGCTTTTATCTCCTTGCTGCGAAAGTCTCCATCACCCTCAAGATATTGCCACTCAAGGTCATCAATATTAATTCGGTTGTCTCCAGTTATATCACGCTCAAGAATGAAAATCTTGCCATGAGTCTTGGTTTTATCGGGGCTGAAATATGGCTGAGCAGTCTCAAAAAGTGTAGGCTGATAGGGAATCTTATATCTCTTGCTCTCAGGTGCATAACTGGTGGATATAAGCTTCTTTAAGCCCAACAATTCAAAGTTCTGGGCAAAGAACTTGGTGAAATTGCTCCATTCGGGGTCGTCACAAGGTAGCAGCACGGTCTTGCCACGAAACACATTGGGGTCGTAGTCTAGGTATGCATTAATTTCCTTTTGGATGTCGGCATACTGCGTGTAGAACTCATCATTCTTAGCAGTTTTGGCATTCGAGAGATTTGCATTCGCCATAATAGATTGATAGTCATTTTAAGCACCCAACTATCAATCACTCCGAAACGCAAAAGACGCGGTACATCTTATTGCGTATAGCAAGGGGCGAACCTCGCAATGGTACCCCTGTCCCGTCAATAAGAATGCACCACGCCATAGCGTGAATGCATTGCTATATTCACGAGACAGTAGGCCCATATACGACCTACTGCACTATTATTTTCGTGCTTGTTATACCAATGAAAATTGCGAGGTTTCTTGGCTATACGAGAAATAATAGCGAATGCTTTTGTTTTTACTAATATGTCATTGTGAGTTTCTTGCCATCTCCATGGCACCCACAACTCAATCGCAAAATTACACAAAAAATCCAATTCAACAAAAAAATTTGAAAAAAGCCATTTCTCTTAAAATTTTTCTTTTTATCTTTGCAGCGCAGAGTTTAAGCTCCGCAGAATTTAAAAGAACTTTACTGCTTCGTGCAGACATGACCCTCACAGTGTTTCAACTGTGAGGGTTTTTGTGCTAAAAAAATCCAGCATCTAACGCAATTTTAAAATATAATTTTAGTGCGCAGCACCATTACAATTTTAGAGCCGCAGGCTCTTTAATTTCCACTCCGCCAGGAGTGGCAAAACCGAGTATCTACCGTAATTCTGCATTGTGCATTAAATTTACTTCCCTCTTCCCTGAATCTTTTTAATGTTGTTTTGCCTTCCATCATCTCATTACCTTTGCTTCAAAAACTTAAAAAAATAATATCATGGAAATCAAAACTATCTCCGAAGAATTCATCCGTCGCATGGATGCCGAGTTGAAATACAACTCTAAATCATATCACAAAGTAGGCGAGCCTTTCAGCTCTCAGGAACTCTCAACAATGGCAGTAGGCTCATTGCCACCAGTCGACCTGTGGCATGGTCTCTGGTATCAGGGCGAGATGGCGTGTCTGTTTGGCGAACCAAACGTAGGCAAGACCATACTCGCTATGCAGATTGCCAACGAACTCAGCAAGCGAGGTCTCAAGACACTCTACTTCGACTTTGAGAATGCCGCCCACCAGTTCAAGGCGCGTTATAGCACCGAGAAGTACGACGACCGCTCTGGCGATGCCTCTTTCATCGTCAAGCCCCTTAACCCGAACTATTCCACCGCTCCGCTCGACAGCCGCAGCATCCTCGACTATATCAAGAAGGACTTCATAACCGAGCGAGCGCCTGTCATCATCATCGATGACATCACGCACCTCATCGGCTCGGGCGACCAGGCCGACGTGCGCCACGTCCTCAACACTCTGCGCAGCTGGACGCAGCATTTCCTCGTCTCGATTCTCGTGCTGGCGCACTCCAAGCGACGTCGCCCATCCTCTCTCACCACCATCGAATCGCTGGCGGGTTCCTTCGAGTATTCCTATGCCTTCGACTCTATCTTCTCGCTTACGCGTGCCAATAGGTACAACGCCGAGAACAAAGGCATCACACATTATATAAAGCACCACAAGAACCGCATGGGGCCAGTATACTACAACGAGCTGAACGTCATAACAGCGCAGTTCGGACGCGACGAAAGCAATGGCTTCCTGCAGTTCAACGAACTCTACACTGGCGGCAACGAGAGGCAACTTCTCCGAGACAATGGCTACAAGACCAGCAATGAGGTACGTCAGGCTATCATTCAGTACCACAATTTACACTTCTCGACAAGAGAAATCGCCGAAATCGTCAGCTGCTCTCAGTCCCTCGTCTGTAAAGTACTACGCCAACACGAGGTCCAACAAGAAAAATCCACCACTTCCGTTGATTCCACCGATTCCATGTTGCCAAGCGCAGCCTCTCTCTCCCCTCTTCCCTCTAAGATAGACCAAACTGAGGATGTAGCCCTCAGCTCCCCCTCTAAGATAGACCAATGGTGCAAACCGAATGCAGACGTTGAGCTTGCTCAACCTATGCTGAGGTGCAGCCCATTGCCGCTGGAAGAGCGGGATACAGGGGGAGTATGTCAACCTATGATAAAGAAGGATAAAGAAGTCTGCACTTTGCTCCCAGCAACAATGCCGAGAACAAAACTCGAACCCGTCCTCACCCCAATCTACGACGAATCACAATACACTCTCGATCCCTACGGACAGAGATGCACAATGGAGGAATACAACCTCTATTACAGTGAAGAAGCGGAACAGGAAAACAGTTTCAGCCCATTCGCCGACGATGACTACCAAGAAGATGAATTTGACGATGACGATGATTATGACGACGACGAATTTGATGATGACGACGATGAACTAAAGAATCCTCATGGTCAGCTGCTCCTCTAAGATAGAGGAGCTGTCACAAAGTGACTGAAGAGTATGAACAATTGTGCATTGATTAAAGCAGCAGCTCGCAAACCTGAACACACTGAACACAGTGACCACAGTGACCACACTGAATTCATGATTCCATGTTCCCCGCAACTTAGCGAGAAGCGCAGCAAAAATATGACTGGATTTTGTGGTGAGGGAGAAAATGTGTATTTTTGTAGGCGATGAAGACGGTGTTTTTGATAGGATATATGGGTTGCGGGAAGACGACGCTTGGCGAGCCGCTGGCGCGGTTGCTTGGGTGGCGGTTTGTCGACCTTGACGTTTTTATTGAGGAGAAGTGCGGGATGACGGCGAAGGAGGTCTTCATGACGCATGGCGAGGCTCATTTCCGCCAATTGGAGCGTGAGGCTCTAAATGAGGTTGCTGGCACTGGTGGCGACGCGATTGTGGCGTGTGGCGGTGGCACTCCACTGCAGCCTGGCAACATGGAGCTGATGAACCGCGTGGGCGTCACGGTGTGGCTGCGCGCGAGCGTGGAGCGCATCACCTCGCGCCTGGTGCTGCCTGAGCAGCGCAGCAAGCGTCCATTGCTCAACGACCTGAGCGACGAGGAAATAAAGGAATCGGTGAAAAAGGGATTGAAAACAAGGAACAAGTTCTACAAGAAAGCACAGTTGCAGTTTGACTCTACCTATCTTGAGAGCGAAGAGGAAATCAACGACACCGCCCAGCGTCTCGCTCAGCTATTGATGCAAAATTTGGAAATTAGCAAATAAGGTCAAGAACAACTTCTCCACCCAGGATGAGGCCTGCCGCTGACGGCACCCATGCGTTGCTGGCGGGAATGGGTCGCTTGCTTTGTTCGTCATCGTCGCTTGGCTCAAGCGGCTCTCGAGGCTGTTCCTTGCTAAAGACGCACTTGAAATGCTCAATGCCTTCCTTGCGCAGCTTCTTGCGCATGATGCGTGCGAGTGGATCCACGTCGGTGTCGCTGATGTCGGCAACGCGAAATGCGCTGGCATCTAACTTATTAGCTGCTCCCATACTGCAAATGATGGGAACACCCAACCGTGTGCACCGACGCACGAGTTCCATCTTGGCACTCACAGTGTCGATGCAGTCGACAACGTAGTCATACTGCGAGAGGTCGACCTCATCGGCATTTGCCACAACGTAGAACATCTTGAAGCCCTGCACCTTGCAAGCGGGGTTGATGTCACGCACTCGCTCTACCGCCACATCCACCTTGTGACGGCCAATGGTGCTCGTGGTGGCAATTATCTGGCGGTTGATATTGGATGGAGCAACCACATCGTTGTCGTAGAGGTCAATCGCCCCCACCCCACTGCGAGCCAGCACCTCGACGGCATAGCCACCCACGCCGCCCACGCCAAATACCGCTACACGGCATCTAGCAAGCGCAGCTACAGCCTCCTTGCCCAGCAACATTTCGGTTCTAGAAAATATATCTTGCATATCAACGGCAAAGATAATGATTTATCGCCAAAGTTTGAGCGCTGTGGGTTATTTTCTGTCAGGCAAAGCAGTTGGTTCTTGTTTTTTTTGTACTTTTGCACCCATGAGAAATGCGATGGGCATTACCATATTAAAGCGATTTGTCATTGACGGTTGTGTGATGAAGATCGCTAGTGTGGAACCGCTGGGAGCGCCAGGGGCTCTTGACGCTGCTTTGCAAGTGCTATCGCGCGACCGCCGCGAAAAGGTGGTGCGCTACCGCTTTGAGCGTGGCAAGTGGCTGAGCGCCGGAGCAGGCCTGCTGCTCGACAACATGCTCATGGAATACGGACTGCGCGAGCGCGACATGGTATACGCCACAGGTGAGCACGGCAAGCCAGTGCTGAGCAGTCATCCCGAACTCCACTTCAACATGTCGCACAGCGGAATGCTTGTGGCGTGTGCGATGGGCGATAGACCTGTGGGAGTTGATGTGCAGACGATAGTCAAGCTTCGCCGCAGCCTTGTGAACTACACGATGAGCGAGGCTGAGATAGTGCGGCTCGATGGCCTTGCCAGTGTTGAGGAGCAGGAATTGTTCTTCACGCAGCTGTGGACTCTCAAGGAGAGCTATGCCAAGGCTACGGGGCTTGGGTTGACTCATGAGTTTCCTTCGTTTGATATAACTGATGATGGCGAGGTAGTGCCCTTGACGGCATTGTCGCCAAAAGCCGTTTTCAAGACATTCCAGCTCACTGGTGCAGTGGCATCGGTGGCAATAATTCGGGATTGTGATGGTGAACGGACTCAAGAAGATTTAAATAGTAGCAAATGCAATATTTAGGCGAACTGATATCGATAGGTGTAGCTTTCTCGTGGACGGCAACAGCGCTGTTGAGCGAGATGGGCAGCAAGCGCATGGGCAACGTGACGCTCAATTTCGTGCGCATGGGCATCACGCTGGTGTTCTCGGCCATTCTGTTCTGGGTGGTGACGGGCAGTCCGTTGCCTGCCAAGGCGAGCAGCGAGGCCTATCTGTGGATGATGCTATCGGGTCTTGTTGGCTATGTGATAGGCGACTTCTGCCTGTTTCAGTGCTATATCATCATTGGTTCGAAGTTCGGTCAGCTATTCATGACGCTAGCTCCCATCACTGCCGCCATCATGGCGTGGTTCACACTAGGACAGGAAATCAGGCCAATGGGTATTGTGGCTATGGTGGTCACCCTCACGGGTATCGCCATCACGGTGCTGGGCCGTGGCGACAACAGCCACCGTCTCTCGCTCAAATTGCCGCTCAACGGCGTGCTCTTTGCCATTGGCGCCGCCGTGTGTCAAGGCATGGGATTGGTGCTCAGCAAGATTGGAATGAACCACTATGAGGCGTCGCTTGAGGCTCCCTGTGAGCCATGGATATTGCCATTCTATGCCAACGTGTTCCGTTGCCTGGCGGGCATCACGGGATTCTTCCTCCTGCTCATGTTCCGCGATGGCTTCACGTCGCTACGCAAGAACATTACCGACCGCACAAGCATGACAGTGGCGACGTTAACCACAATATTCGGCCCATTTGTTGGAGTGGGATGCTCGTTACTCGCCGTGCAATATACTAGTGCCGGCATCGCCAGCACCCTTATGGCGTTGACCCCTATCATCATCATCCTGCCTGCGTGGTGGCTCTTCAAGCAGCCCATCACCGCCAAGAGCGTGCTTGGCGCCATAATCTCGGTCGCTGGCGTGTCGCTCTTCTTCCTGTTATAGATTAGAATGTCTTTTTATTAAATAAGACTGAAAACTAATAGCAAAAAACTAAAAACTTTTTTCTATCTTTGCAGTGCTATGACACTCGAGCAGCTAACGATATTGAACTACAAGAACATTGGTGAGGCGCAGTTGCGTTTCTCGTCGAAGGTGAATTGCCTGATAGGTAATAATGGCATGGGCAAAACCAATGTGCTCGACGCCATCTATTACCTGAGTTACTGCAAGAGTTTCACCAGCAGCAATGAGCACAACGCTGCCATCAATCATGACGCCGACTTCCTGATGCTTCAAGGTCGCTACAGCCGCAAAGGTTCGCCCGAAGAGATATCGCTAAGCGTGCAGCGCGGCAAGCGCAAGACAGTTAAGCGCAACGGCAAGGACTACAAGCGCCTGCGTGAGCACATTGGGCTGTTGCCACTGGTTATGGTGTCGCCACTCGACTGGGACCTGATAAGGGGTGGAAGCGAGGAGCGTCGCCGCCTTATGGACCAGATTATAAGTCAGGGCGACCGTCAATATCTTGATGCTCTAATACGCTACAACAAGGCCCTTGAGCAGCGCAACTCAATGATAAAGAACGATTACCGCGACCCGTTGCTCTATGAGAGCGTGGAGCAGGTGATGTGCAGCACAGCAGCCTTGCTTCACGAGTCACGCAAGCGTTGGATTGAGGAATTCACCCCGATATTCATGCGCTACTATGGCACTATAGCCGGTGAAGCCGAGCAGGTTCGGCTTAGCTACAAGAGCCACTTGAGCGAGATGACCATGCAACAGCTGCTGAATGCCAACCGCGACCGCGACATGATAATGGGTTACACCACCCGCGGCGTTCACCGTGATGACATCGACCTGTGGATGGGTAGCCATCCCATGCGCAAGACGGGTTCGCAGGGTCAGTGCAAAACCTACACCATAGCGCTCAGGCTGGCGCAGTTTGAGTTCCTGAAGAAGTATACTGGCACTACGCCCATACTGTTGCTCGACGACATCTTTGACAAGCTCGATGAGCAGCGCGTGGTGAGCATAGTGAACGTGGTGAGCAACAGCAAGGACTTTGGGCAGATATTCATTACCGACACCAACCGCACCCACCTTGACGAGATAGTGGCGATGATGAGTGGCGACTATGCCATGATGGTTGTGGAGAATGGCGTGATAACGCCCATAGTGAGCCGCAAGGAGGAGGTATCGACCCCATGAAACGCACCGATGCCAAGTCGATAGCCGAAATAATAGGCGACTTCATGCAGCAAGAGGATATCGAGACAGCTGTTCTCGAGCACAAGGCATTGCAGTTGTGGAGCCAAGTGGTGGGTCCTGGTGTGAACCGCATGACCACTGAGCGCTATGTGGAGGATGGAGTGATAAGGGTGAAGATTTCAAGTGCCGCGTTGCGCAACGACTTGATGCTGTCGCGCTCAAGCATTATCGCTCAACTCAACAAGCTTGTGGGAAAGCCCGTGATAAGGGAAATCGTTTTTCGTTGATCGTTAATCGTTGGTTGTTTTTTCGTTTAGAATCCTAGAATAAGGTTGTAGACGAGGATGAGGTCGTGAATGGTGACAGCCCCGTCGCCATCGACATCGGAAGTCGCTAAGTATTGATTGCTGCCGTTGAGGAGGTAGTCGTAGATGGCGTAAATGTCGGCTACATTTACTGCTCCGTCCTGGTTGACATCGGCCGAGGCAGTGCGAGTCCACTGCGCGTTGAGCCACTCCACTTTCCTGGAAATAACGTCGAGGTACTCGGCTGGTTTCTCGGGGCCGTGGTTGCTGGCATATTGATACCACCTGAGGCGGTCGTGATGCTCGGCAGCAGTGACCATGTATCGCCACTCCCAAGCATGGTCGATGATGTGACTGAGCACTTGCTTGTCGCCAAACTCCTTCCAAACCTTCCTCACCTCCTGCTGGAACCGAGGGAACTTGAGCACTTCCTTAATCCAAAGGAAAGAATAGTGAGTATCGTAGTCGAAGATGAAATGGTCGCTTGTTGTACTCTCTTGAAAGAAACTATTGTCGAAGTCCCACACGGGCCCGAAATAGAATTTCTCGTCCCATCCCCGGTCTTTGTACATGAACAGGCTGCCCGAGAAAGCCTCCACATTATCCATCACCTCATGGATGACGTAAAACTTTGCCAGTGAGTTCATGTCAAGAATCTGCTCCCAACGCTGGTCATTCTTGTTGGTGATATAGATGCAGCTATCGGCACGAGCCACCAGGTCGTGAATGTAGTTGCGCTGTGCCTGTGAGAGCACTTCGGGTGATTGAGTGATGAATGAGAACTTAGGATTGGCTGGATCATTGTTTTGATGTTGATTGATAACGACGTTACCATCGTCGCTTAGCTCGAGCAACCATCCGCCAGTGACATTATAGGGGTCGGTCTCGTTGTCGCTCTGTTCCACAATGTCGACCCTTCCTTCCTCGACCCTATTTTTCTCACAAAGGAAATAAAGCCCCATATATTCGCCGTTGATTACCAGTTCCACAGGAAGTTCGCTTGGTGTGTAGGGCATGTTGAGCATGCGGCTAATCTCAAAGCCTGTGGTGTTGCGCAGATAACCGCTGAAGTCCTCGCTGTGTGCCATCAAGATGAAATGCCTGCTGCGCTCTAGTCCCAGAGGCTCCTGCTTGGTGGCAAACTTCACCTTATAAGGTTTCTTGAAAGAGTGCTTCCATGTCCAATTGCCTCGTCCTTTTACCTCGATGGGCAGCGGTGCATCGCTGGAACCTAGCGGGGTCGTGGTGTTCTCAATCCACAGGTCGCCGTCGATGTAGTATTCCTTGGTGGCGATAGTGGCAGAGTCTTGAGTGTTGAGATAAACAATGGGAAGCGTGCCCGAGGGATTCACGCCATAGCTATAATCGGGTCGCCAATATCCATCGCTGCGCTCACTATCATCGAGAGGGCAGAATATCCACCGGCCTCCGTAGTCGGGCGAAATGTCCATTGCGCTTTTCAGGTTGGTGCGCCGCACAGTAGAGTCGGCAGTGGCAATACTGTCGAGAAAGAGGTACAATTTAGTATCGTAGACCCCTGCGGGAGCCGTAGTGGATACAAATGTGTAGTAGGAAAGGCCAGTGAGTTTGTCGCTAATGGTTGTTTTGAACCAGCCATGAGAAGGCTCGGTGTCCATGTCGAAGACTTGCGTGAAGTCGCTGCTGTAACTTCCCACCACCATTTTCACCTGACTGAACTTGAGCTTGCTGTTGTCGAAATAATAGGTACCTGGCTTAATGTCGAGCGCATGAGCACTGCTTGCCCAGCCTAGAGCGAGCATCACAAGAGCAACTGTTGTTGCCCAAAAGCGATATGTGAAAATGGTGCGCATGTGGCATCAAACCCTTAAAACCGGAAGCCTGCCGTGAGGCTAAGCTCCTCTTGGGAGTTGATGAAATTGTGGTATTTGCTATGGTAAAGGTGTGCATCGAAGACTATCTGCAAACCCCAGAAGAAATAGCCTGAATTACGCACCAACCCAATTCTTCCCCTGAGATCGAGCGCCGGTATGTCGCGCTTTCCATCGACCGAGTCGTCGAAAGAATGGTTCCATCCAACTGAAGGTTCCATAGTGACGTTGAAGAGCCAGTTGCGGCGGAACACCCAGTTGTAGGCATATCCGACGAGGAAACTATAAGAGCGGTGGTGATACTTATAAAATAGTTGCTGGCCACCGTCGGGCAGGTATTTTATCATGTCTTCAGGCAATGTGGCGAAGTCGATGTCGACATTCTGCGTAGTGACCAAGAAACCAGCGATGAAACTTCCTGCGCTTCGCTTCTGCTTCTTGGAGAAACTATAGGCTGCAGCATGTGAGTACTTGCGGTGATTGAAGAAGTAGAACATATTGAATCCCGAAGTTCGCTGCATGAGTCCATCAAATCTCTGTTTTATAACTTTCTTGTTGTTGTATTTGTAATCACCAAATCGGCTTATTGTTACAATGCCTGTGTTTCGAGACTTGTAGGCCTCAAATGAGAACCTTGATGTGGCAAACGAGATGTTCCACTTGGAATGCCTTTTTGGGTCACGACCAAAGACGTTGTCGAGGTCGAACGTGTAGGTATAACCAATGCCCATGTAAGAGAAATGTGCACCCACACTAGAATTGACATTGGAGTGCATGAATATCTTCATGTTGTTGTCGGCAATCATGCCTCCATAGCTATCGAGCCAGTTGTCGTTAATAAACATGACTTTGAAGTCTTTGTCGATGCCCACGACATAGGCAGTGTCGTAGTTGTTGAACGCCTTGGAGTAGAAGTTGTAGGCTTTAGCGGCTAAATTGAGGAACCCCGGCTTTTTAGCGGTTGGGTCCTTAAAGAAACTCCACTCACCGTTGACGATGCAGCGCCGCCAATAGTCGTTATCGCGTGTAGTGTCGAAGGGGATGGCATTGATGCTGTCGCGAATGTGTTTAATGAAAAGCTTTCGTTCGTTGATTGGGGCAAAAGGAGAGCTGCCTCGCTTGTAGCAAGAGTCGGTTGGTAAGTCTTGTGCCATTAAAGTAACAGCTAATACCGATAATATGCCGAAAACGAAATTTCTCATTGCTTTGCTGTTGAATCGGTGGTAGATTTAGGATTGCGGCTGGTGAAATGGAGCAGCGTGTCGGCAGGCTCATTGAAGGGGATGACTGTTGAGTCGGGTGCCTGTGCTGGCTGTTTCTTGTTGAAAAGCCTGTCGAAGTCGTGCTTGAACACCACTCCCACACCCTGCGTGGTCATCGCGTCGCGCACATAGAAGTTCTGGTCGTTGAAGTGGTTGTAGGCCTTGAGACGTATTGAGCCCTTGCGGTTGAGCAGGTACTCAAGGTCGAAGTCGCCAATGAAGTTGCTGTTGCGCGTGTTGTAGGTGTTATCGCGATAACCGAAGTTTCCGTTGAAAATGAGTCGGTTGTTGAGCAGTTGGCTCGACAATGCGAGATTCACCTCCACGTCGCTGAAGTCGCCCTTGTTGCTTCGGAAGTTAGGCGAAATTTGCCAGTTCTCGCTGATTTGTCCTAGCAAGTTTGACAACTGTGAAGAAATTGTTGACGAAGCCACCGAGGTGAACTCGTTGTTGTTCTTGTTGGCTTGCATGTAGTCGGGCGTATAGAACCGGTTCAGCGCTAGCAGGTAGATAATCTGCCTATTCATCATCTCGTCGGTGCTGATGACACTCTTAACCTTGCGGTAGGCATCGCTCGAGAGGGTTGGGAACTCGAGGTCGAACGAGAGTTCAGGTTCGCTGATGCCACCCTTCACCATAAGCAGTGCATTGACTGGGACATTGGTGCGGTTGATGTCGCGGTCGGTCGAGAACGAGTCGTCGAGGTCGCTCAGGTTGGCATTGAGGCTGTAAATGGCGCTGATGTCGAGAATGGCGTTGTAGGGGTCACCGTCAAAACTGATGGTGCTGCCATCGCGAATTGTGAAGTCCTTGAGAATAATGTCTTGCAGGGTGAAGTTATAGGAACCTTTCTCAAGAGTGTACTTTCCAAACATCTCGAATGCCTCGTCGATGCTATTGTAGTTGATGCGCAGATTACCAGTTCCGAAGGCTCGGATGCGGTCGCCACCCACGGGGTCCATAACGAGGATTATCTCGGCTTGCGGCGTGATGTCGGCCTGCAGGTCGATGCTGTAGTGAGTGGGTGCCGACTGTTGCTGCTGGTTGTTCTCAATTCTCTTGGCTAGCTGGCGCACAATTTCGGGCACTGTGTCGTTGTGTGACTCAATGCTGTCGATCATCGCCACAGGTAGGTCTTTCTTGTCACGGTCGCGGAATGTGATGAAGTTGTATTCACCCGCCTCTTTAGTGTCGCTGAGGACGAACGTGAACTTGCTTCGTGCCGCCGACTCCATGTTGACGCTGATGCGCACCTCGCCCGGCTCGCCCGCAATGATAGCTGAACCGTTGCCATAGATGGTACCGTACCAGTCGGGGTTCATGGCTGGAGTGATGTCGTAGCACAAGAGGTTGCGGGCATCGGTGACGGTGAAGTTGAATTCAGGGTTATGGAACGCGTCGTGCTTGAGCCATCCCCTGAGTTTCGCCTTGTTCTTGTCGCGGTCGTTGATAGTGATGTCGCTGAACTGTATGAGTCCCGGCCTGATGTGCACCGAGTCGGTGCAAGAGTAGGTGGTATTGGTGTATCCCACCTTCAGGCTGAAGTCTTCGGCATAAATGTCGCCCATGAGGTCGATGGTCTTGAAGTTTCCAAATAGCACAGCGTGTCCCGAAACTTGCCCGTGCACCTCGTCGGTAAACGCTTCCATGAATGGTTTCATAAACTCGACGTTGGCCTTGTTAGCGTCAAACTCGAGATAAAGCGAGTCGGCAGCGGCGAAAATCTCACCGTTGATGTAGGTGTGCTCTCCATTGCTTTGTGAGAGGTCGCAGCCGAGCACCACTCCGGTGTTCTCGCTGTCGAAATGGCTCTCAATCTCGGCGTCGCCCATGGCTGCCCCATTGTAGAAGAGGTTGTCGACATGCAGCTTGGGAGCTGTGCTCAGACGAGGATTGCCCGAGAACACATCGGCTACCACGAGTTCGCCTGTAGCAACACCTCCAAAATTCACATGGTTTATTTTCAGCGTTTCGAAGATGTAGTCGAGGTGAATGTTCTTTAGCGCCACCTTTAGTTCATCGTCGGGGTCATGCGATAGTCTTCCTGCAATTTTTATGAACTGGTCATCGCAGGCGCCCTCGATTTGGTCGACATCGATAATGCCGTTCTCATATTTGAGGCTGCCTTGCCGCACGTCCCACACAGTATCGTTGATTACCACTTGAGTTGGGTTGACGTTGACCGAAGTCATGAATTTTCCGTTGTGGTCGCGGCCCATGAGTGCCGACAGGCTCACGTTGCCGTGATAATCGGTCTCACGGTTGAATACCCAGTTGAGATTGGCGTCGACACAGTCGTTGACTGCGTTAGCGTCGAGATTTAGGGCGATGTTACCTTTCTTGTTGGGGAAGATTGTGTGAGCGCTGAGCATCACGTTGTCGCTGTTCTCTTCTTTGGTGAGATGCACTGTGGTGCCCTCGATGATTTTGTTGCCTTGCTGCAGATAAGGCAGATTGACGTGAGCGTTGAGAGTGTTGTTTCGCTCACTGAATTGCCCGTCGATAGTTGCCTTGTAGATGAGTTTAACAGGCATCTTCACATAGGAAGAGACAAAATCTTCGAATTCGTCGTTGGGATCGATAACAAAATTGAAAGTGAAGTCGTTGGCGCCATTGGTTGGTGGAGTGTGTCCTTGCATGAACTGCGGGAAGCACTTAGCCGCGATGCTCTTTACTGCCGGTACAATTGTGTTGAAATCGAAGCTGCCGTTAACTGAGCCATGCAGGAAATCGGTGTTGATGTCGATGTGCTGAGGATATCCGTCGCGCTTAGCATCGAGCGAGAAGTTGCTCATGTGGAACCCCTTGCCTGTGTTGGTGTTGATGAACGAAACGTCGTCGACCTTCACGTTTCCTGCCAGTGAGTTGAGGTCGTTGCCAGTGATGCGGCCTTCCATCTTCACATTGAGGTCGTTGGCAGGATACTTGCGTGAGATGTTCATTTTTGCCAAGTTCACGTTGTGGGCAACGAGGTTGAAATCGTAGGAAGAGTTGGAGCCATCGAGAACCACGTTACCGTTGAGATCGAGCTTGCCGTTAGGATCGTTGACGGCTAGCGTGCCGCTGTAGTTGTTGTGGTCGACAGCGACATCGGCTTTGATATTGTGGTAGCGGTAGCCCTTAACGTCAATATAGTCGACGTCGCCCTTGAGCTTGGCGACGATAGCCTTGTCGGGCATGACGATACCGTCGACTGTGGCATCGGCAGTCACCGAACCAAGCAGTTCGGGCTTGTCGATGATAGTTCCCAGGGCGAGGTCTCTGGTAGAGATGTGGCCATTGATTTTTTTCTCGTTGGTACCTAGGATCTCACCGTCGAAGTCGACGCTGCCCAAGGCAGTGTTGAGTTGAGCCTTGGCTGTCACATCGTTGAGCGTTCCTGTGGCTGCACCGCTGAGTTTGATGTTGCCTCCTTTGTCGAGCAGTTGCTGCACTCGTGGTGGCAAGGTGGTAACAGCTTGTGCTAGCTGCGATACTGTAGCCGATTGAGCAGCGAGGTCAATGTTTCTGATATCGTATTGCAGGTCGTTAACGTTGCGCAGGTTGTGGAAATTTCCCGCCAGGTCAAGTTTCACGCCACCATTGTTGATGTCGAGGCTCAGGTTGTCGACCATCAGGTTATCGTGCTGCATATCGGCGCTTAGGTTCTTACCACTAAGCTTAATGTTACCGCTCTTGTCGATGAGGTTCTGCACGTTGGATGGCAGCTGCGCCAAGTTGTGTGTGAGTCGTGAGAGCTCGCTGCCGTTGGCGTTGAGGTCGATGTGGTTCAGATTAAGGGCCAATGCGTTAGGACTGCGATAGTTGGTTGCGTTACCAGCAACGTCAAGATCAATACCCCTTGCTTTGACATTGAGTTGATGCACGTCGAGCTTGTCGAAAGTCGAGGAAGCATCAAGAGTGAAATGAATAGGCTCATCGAGTTGTGCCAACTTTGGCTCAAATGTCTTGAGGTCGGCAGGTGTGATGTAGTTATCCTCCATCTTGAGGTCGAGTGGAGCAACTTTTATCTCGTTGATGGCATTCTTGAGCGACGAGTAGTGGAAGGTGGTGTTTGATGGCGCAAGGTGAGTGCCAGGCAGGTCGACCACGAGATTAGAGATTTGCGCTCTAGTGTCGTCGATTTTGAATTTGCCACTCAAGTTCTTCAACTCCAATCCGTTCTGCTCGTTGAATGCTAGCCTGTTGACATCGATGACGAAGTCGTTGTTCTTGATGCGAGGGAACACTAGGTCGGCAGTCAGGTCGGTGACCTTCAAGTGGTTAGGGTCGAAGCGCCCTGCCGCGCGGCGTGGCTCGTTGAGCACATCGTAGGCAAGGTCGCAGTTGCGCAGCACAGCGTTGTTTATCCTGATGTCGTAGGGCTTGGGTGGCTGATTGGGCTTGGGTTTGAACTTGTCGATAATAAACTGCAGGTTGGTGGGGCTGTCCTTGTCGGGGCGCGTCACGGTGCCATGCAGCCCGTCAATCTCGGCAAAGTTGAACACAAACTTACCTTTCACTACTAGGTCATAGAGGCTGATGCCCGCTCCCACCTTGTCGACCTTGATGAGGTCACCCCCACTCTGGTCGGGAATTTTCACTCCCGTTAGCACCACTTGGTTGAATGGCGAGATGTTCACGCCATCGATGGTGACATCGGTTTCGAGGAACTTGCTTGCCTCACGCTCGGCAATGGCCTTCAGTTTGTTTTGGAAATACGGCATGCTCACCCCCAGATAGAGGGCGGCATAGGTCACCACGAGCAGTAGCACCACTACCATGATGGTTGCTCGTAAGGTGTTGTAAATCCATCTAAAGGCGTTATTCATTTTACCGTATCGTGAAAAGCTCTAGTTAAACACTGAGGTTTGGTTAAAATTGCTGTCCCTTGTCTTTGCTGGCTTATTTTTTATTGAGCTGTTCACACTCTTTGAGCCACAGGGCGCTTGAGGCGTCGCTTGGCATGCGCCAGTCGCCTCGAGGCGAGAGACTCACGCTTCCCACCTTGGGCCCGTCGGTTGAGCACGAGCGCTTGAATTGCTGGTTGAAGAAGCGACGGCAGAAAGTAGTGAGCCACTTCTTGATGGTCTCGTCGTCGTAGCTGCCGGCAAAAGCCTTCAGCGCCAAGAGGAAAATCTTCTTTGGTCCGAAGTTGTGGCGCAACATGTTGTAGAGGAAGAAGTCGTGTAGCTCGTAAGGTCCCACAAGGTCTTCGGTCTTTTGCTTGATTTCTCCGTTTTCGGCAGGAGTGAGCTCGGGACTGATGGGTGTGTCGAGCACGTCGCGCAGGGTGGCGGCAGTAGTTGCCTCGCCACGATCCTGAGCCTTAGATGCATACCAGCCAACGAGGTGACGCACCAGAGTTTTGGGGATGCTGCAGTTGACGTTGTACATCGACATGTGGTCGCCATTGTAGGTGGCCCATCCTAGCGCGAGCTCCGAGAGGTCGCCGGTGCCTAATACTAGAGCGTTGACCTTGTTGGAGTAGTCCATGAGAATTTGGGTGCGCTCACGTGCTTGGCTATTCTCGTAGGTCACGTCGTGCACTGTGCTGTCGTGCTCGATATCCTTGAAGTGCTGCTCCACAGCAGGAACAATCGAAATCTCCTTGATGGTCACTCCGAGCGAGCGCATGAGCTCAAGAGCATTGTTGTAGGTGCGATCGGTGGTGCCAAAACCAGGCATTGTGATGCCGTAGATGCCACTGCGGTCCCATCCAAGCTTGTCGAAGGCTTCGACAGCGACTAGTAGTGCCAGTGTTGAGTCGAGGCCACCCGAGATGCCTACCACGAGACGGCTTATGTGAGTGAACTCAAGCCTTCGCATCAGGCCAGCCGACTGGATGTTGATAATCTCCTCGCAGCGGCTGTCGAGGTCGTCCTTATCGCTTGGCACGAATGGGAACCGCTTGACTGGATGCAGCAGCTCCATGTCGTGGGGCTCGATAGCGTAGAACTCGGGGTTGCTATAAAGGTCAAATTGTGTGAAGACCGTCTCGCAGGGCTCGCTTGCAATATCGCCATTGTCATTGAAGCTGGTGTTGACACGTCGCTCATTGTCGAGTGCCTCGATGTCGATGTCCATGACTTGCAGCTGTGGCTCACGCGAGAATCGGTCGCCCTCGCACAGGATGTTGCCGTTCTCGGCGATAATGGCGTTGCCGCCAAACACCAGGTCGGTCGACGACTCGCCATAGCCAGCCGATGCATATACGTAGGCTGCAATGCAACTTTTACTCTGTTGCTGGATGAGGCGCACAAGATTGGCGTGTTTTCCTATCAACTCGTTGCTTGCCGAGAGATTGACGATGACATTGGCGCCTTGCAATGCCGCGTTGCTGCTTGGAGGAATGGGAACCCATAGGTCTTCGCACACTTCAACAGCCACTCGTGCTTTTCCCATGTCGAAAATCAAGTTGTTGCCGAAGATGTCCTCCTCTAGGGCAGGATAGCCGCTCACAAACCAGCGTTTCTCATAAAACTCCTTGTAGCAGGGCAGATAGGTCTTTGGAACATAACCTTTGACTTCGCCGTCGTGAATGAACACGGCACAGTTGTAGAGCCTGCCATCCCTGAGTACTGGGGCACCCACCACCACCGCCATGTTGATGTTGGCTGTCTCTTCACACAGAGTGCCAATAGCACGCTGTGCAGCATTGAGTAGCTCGCTATTGTGGAACAGATCGCCACAGGTGTAACCAGTAACCGCCAGTTCGGGCAGCACCAGCAAGTCGACATGCTGCTCGCATGCTTTGTGCACCATCTCGAGGATGCTCTTGAGGTTGGAGTCGACGTCGGCAACGTTGACGCGAGGCACTGCAGCCGCCACTCGCAAGTAGCCAAAACTGCGTTTAGTCTTATTATTATATTCCATAATATCCTTTAATTAAAGTTCAATTAAACTTACAAAGTTAATTAGTTTTTTTGAATATCCTTGATTTTGCACAAGAAAAACAATAAAATGAACAAAAAGATTTTTTTGTGTGTTTTGATTAGCTTGGATATAAAAAGGCGAAAACAAGTTTGCAAATTTGCTGTTTTGTAAAAGATGTATTATCTTTGCAATGTGCGAGTTTGGTGTTGCAACACTCGTCATTACAAAGTCTATTTTTTATTAACCAAATAAAACCAAAACGACATGAAGAAAATCATTACGCTATGTTTCACGGCTCTTGCTCTGCTGGCAAGTGCCAACACCTACACCCTGAGTGATCTTGCCACGCTGGTACCCGTTATGGAGGACGGCACTGGTGTTGCTGTGGTAGATGGTGCCTATGTTATCAATCTGCCCGCATCGCTTCCCGAGGGGGTGAGTGGCCTTGGCTTCGACAACGACAACATTGTTCTCACTAAGAACTACTTCACCATCAATGGTGACCTCGTGATTAGCGAAGGCGAGACTCTGCTCTTTGGTGGCTCATCGACGATGGAAGTTAATGGAAATCTCACCATCACTAATGCTACCATTGGAGCAGCATCGGGTTCGGAAGGCACAGCCAAGGGCTTCCGCATGTATCAGGAAGGCGCGTCGGCAACTATCACCGGCAGCACTTTCAACTATGTTGGTATCAACTATGGCAACGGCACCGAGGAAGGTTGCCTCACTGTTACTGGTTGCACCTTCAACGACCACAACAGCAAGGGCGGCAATGCCGCTATCAACTTCACCTCGCTGAGCAAGGGCAACCTGGTTCAGGATTGCGTGTTTGAAAATCCAACGCTCTCGTCGGTGGCAAGTGGTGCCAATGTGGCTTGCGGTATTACCATCAAAGACAACATCATCAACAAGCCTAATGCCAGCACCCGCCTTTATCCTGGCATCAACATGAGTGCTACTGGTCCTTACGACATCATTATCGATGGCAATGAGGTGCATGGTGCAGCCGAGACCACACGCTCGGGTGGTATCGCTCTGGCTTGCCTGCTCGGAAATCCTCCCACAGGAACTCTCTATGTTACCAACAACTTGGTTGAGAACTGCTCTTATGGTATCACCCTAACTGGTCCTGGCGATGTGCGCATGATTGGCAACACAGTGCTCAACAACAAGTACATTTCCGACCCCGACCTGGGAGGTAGCGGTCTCAACATTACCTGCAACTCAGCAAATGTAATTGCTAAAGCCTACATGCAAGGCAACCACATCGAGGGCAACGTGTGGGGCATCACAGTGATTGGCAACGTTGACATCAACGCTGGCTATGTTACCGGAGATGCAAAAGATGTAGAATACAATCCTGGCCAGAACGTATTTATCAATAACGGTAATACCAAGTATACTAACGGCTTCGATCCTGAAGGCGAGTTCCAGCGTTTTGACTTCTACAACAACTCGCCCAACACCGTCTACGCTCAGAACAACTCTTGGTATGTTGCTGAGGCAGCAAGCCCACGCGTGTCAATCTTTGATATGGAAGATGATCCATCCAAGGGTGAGGTTATCTACACTCCATGGGCTGGCACAACCTTTACTGGCATCGACAACATCAATGTTGACAACAATGGTAGCACTCAACGCTACAACATCTTGGGTCAACCAGTCGACAGCAACTATCGTGGTATCGTAATCGAGAAGGGCAAGAAAATCTTGGTTAAGTGAGAGCAGAACTGAGCTTGCTCAACACCTTGGTTAAATAGTTTTTAAACCCTACACACAAGAAGAGGATGCATCAGTTTTGAAACAGATGCATCCTCTTCTATCGTTTTAAATTGAGTTGTGCAAATTCTGTATCAACTGGCTTACCTGCGTTCCAGGTGGGACGCAAATACTACAGCCGTCCTATGACCAAAGGTATTTACATCCATGAAGGCCGCAAGGTCATTGTTCGTTAGGTGAAAAGTTCCTTTTAAAGTATTTTGAAAATTTAAGCGGTTGATTTACCTTAGTGTGTAAACCAACCGCTTGTAGTTTTGGATGATGTGGGATTTAGCCCTTGGCTTTATGGAGAACCAATTCTATGCCATTATACTTCATATTTAACACATCATCTTTAATTGATATTTCATAATCTTGAGTTACCATAGGATCTTGTTCATACAATCCGTCACGATAAGTATAAGATAAGATATTTCCTTTCAATGACCAAGTGAATTCAGATGAACCAGTCGTTGCAACATCTTGTAAAGTGTTTTCAATAAACTTCCATGAAAAAAGACCTGTATGGTCAGCTTTAAAATCAAAGGCAATATCACGATTACCAGATGAACCTACCCATCTGCCAATAAGTTGCTCTTCGAGAGATTGCTTTGGTTCGTCTTTATCGTCGCCGCAGGAAGTGAGGACGAAAGGCAGAATGATTGCCATTAATAAAAGTATCTTCTTCATAATGTTGTAATTCTATTGGTTAATAATTCATTTGTGCAAAGTTACAACAAATTTAAATAAAGCAAGGCTTTTTTGGAGAAAATGTGCATAGCCTTTAGTCATACTCCCCACGCCCCCCTCTAGCTTAGAGGGGGAGCTGCATACAAATCTTGTCTTTTGCCGAGTGGAAACCGAAAAAGAGAGCAATTATTTGGTTTTTAATGAAAAAACCTTTTACTTTGCGAAGTTGAACTCCACAAAACTATTTATTATGAAAGGGAAACAGATCTGTAAGGCGCTCAAAGAAATCAGGCTCAATATTGCACAGGCCAATGACATCGAATATACTCCCGTTGAGTGTAATCACAAAGGCGATTGCTCGGGTACTTGCCCTCAGTGTGAAAAAGAATTGCGCTATATTGAGCGCCAACTGTTGCGTCGTCAAACTCTTGGCAAGGCAGCAGTGGTTGCAGGTCTTGCCCTTGGAGCAACAAGCATTGCTCCTGCAATGGCACAGACATATCATGTTGTGCCAAAAGTTGAGCAGAGTAAACAGGAACTGAAGCCTGTTGATTGCGCACCAAATGACGCTGCCGCCATAATTGTGCGTGGATGCGTCGTCGATGAGGATAATGAGCCATTGATAGGAGCATCTATTCACGTCCTAGATAAAAAAGGAAAAATAACAAAACTCGGAACAGCAACTGATTATTACGGACAATTCGCTATAAAAGTCTCTAAAGGTTGTAAAGTGCAGATAGAATACCTCGGATATGAGGATGTGATAAAGGAACTTAACTTACCCGAAAATAATCTCATATTAAAGATGAAAGAAGACAACACAAATTTCATGGGCGAAGTGATTATATACCAACCGAAGAAAACTATGCCTGATGTTGATGCTGACATTTATGAAATGAGATAGCTAAGTATAACCCGATAGGAGCTCGCCACCTGAACGCCTGCGGCTGGTGACGAGTCCTCGTGACGTGTCGCTCTTTACCTCGTGGTGTGGACGCTCCGAAGTCGCACGGCTGAATCCTGCGCTAACGCAGGCGTCCGACCCGTTGCCATAACGACACCCGAGAAAACCAATATAAAGAGCATTTATTGAAAAAATAGGGTGTGCATAAACGAAAAACCATTAATTATTATTACCTTTGCACCAAGAAATCACCTAAACTACTGTTTTTATGTCTATTTTGATAGTTTTTAAGCTCATCGGTTCATTGGCTCTGCTGATGTTCGGTATGAAATCAATGAGCGAGAGTTTGCAGAAGATGGCTGGTCCTCAGTTGCGTCGCGTTCTTGGTGCGATGACCACCAACCGTTTCACAGGAATGCTCACCGGTGTTGCCGTGACTGCAGCAGTTCAGAGTTCTACCGCCACCACCTTGATGACGGTATCGTTTGTAAACGCAGGATTGCTTACCTTGATTCAAGCCATTTCGGTTATCATGGGTGCCAACATTGGAACCACCGTTACGGCGTGGATTATGAGTTTGGGATTCTCGTTCAATATCACCGACTTTGTATATCCCGCATTCTTCATCGGTATCATCTTGATTTACATGAAGAAGCGCCGTGTGATTGGCGACTTCCTATTTGGTGTTGCCTTCCTCTTCTTGGGACTGGGTACGTTGAAGGAGACCGGTACAAACTTTGCCAACGATCCCGCGATGCGCGACAGCATCATGGCATTCTTCTCACAGTTTGGTGACTCAATGTGGAGCTACCTGTTGTTCCTAGTGATTGGTAGTATTCTCACGCTGTGCGTTCAGTCGAGTGCCGCCATGATGGCAATCACTATGATATTGTGCTCCACCGGAGTAATGACAATATATCAAGGTATCATGCTCGTTCTTGGTGAGAATATAGGAACCACGATTACTGCCAATATTGCTGCCATGGGCGCCAACGTTCAGGCACGGCGAGCGGCACTGGCCCACTTCACCTACAACATGATAGGTGTGATATGGTCACTGATATTGTTCAAGCCGTTTGTTGGCTTGGTGTGCGACGTGGCAGGATTTGACCAAAATATGCCCGCCAGCGACCCTAACTATGCCGACAACCTAGCCCGCATATCAGTTGTTCTTGCAGGATTCCACTCGGCATTCAATATCACCAATACTGCAGTGTTGATTTGGTTCATTCCTCAGATTGAGAAGCTCGTGTGCGCAATCATTAAGCCCCGCCGCGAGGACGAGGAAGACGACTTCAAGCTACACTTTATCACTTCGGGTATCATGAAGACCCCAGAGCTCTCGGTGCTTGAGGCTCAGAAGGAGATTCGTTCGTTTGGAGAACGCATTCAAAGTATGTTTGGCATGGTGCGCGACCTTCTCGAAGAGGAAGATAATGACAAGTTTGTAAAGCTATATTCCCGCATCGAGAAATATGAAGAGATAAGCGACCAGATGGAGGTTGACATTGCCAATTATCTTCATGATGTGAGTGACGCTCACTTGAGTGATGAGACCAAGGCCAAGATGCGTGCCATGCTTCGTGAGATTTCGGAGATTGAGAGTATTGGTGACAGCAACTACAAGTTGGCCCGCATTATAAACCGTTATCGCACTAGCAAGGATCAGTTCTCGGGCTATCAAATCAAGCATATAAAGACCATGATGGAACTTGTGAACAATAGCCTCACCGAGATGAACAAGATACTCGTGAACTATAAAGAGCACAGCAACATCAACCGTGCCTATAACATTGAGAACGAGATTGACAACTATCGCGACATGGTTAAGGCCGAGAACTTCAATGATGTGAATGAGCAGAAGTACAGCTACGCTATTGGAACCATGTACAGCGACTTCTTCGATGAGTGCGAGACTGTGGGCGACTATGTGCTCAACGTTGTTGAGGCCCGCCTAGGTGTAAAGAAGAAAGACTAATGGAAGGAAGAAGTAAGAAGTAATAAGGAACAAGGAATAAATGGGAAGTGGGAAATGCTGAGCTTTGTCTTGCATATCCCACTTCATTTTTTTATTCTGGTTTCATGTCGTCGTTGTCGTCGACTAGGACAATGGTGGAAGTCTCGGCGTTGTAGGTGAAATAGCAGCTTAAGGCTTTGCTATAGACCGAGAACGTCTTCATGCCGTAGAGGTCGTGGCCGTAGAGCAAGAAAGTGGCAACATCGGTAGGGGTGACGTAGGGGTTGTCGTCGAGGTGGGAATGGGTGCACTTGTGAATGTTACCTTCCTTGCTGGAGAAGTCGATGGGAATAAACGATCTGTGATATTTGCGACGTGCTATGAGGTTACCGCTGGCATCGAAGTCGAAGGAATAGTCGTTACCGAAGGGTATGAGTTTCGACTTGTTGGTGCCTTGCAAGAGGTAAACACGTGTGAGCTTTGGACTGATTTCCACCACGTCGGCATTGAGGTTTCCAGCCTCCTTAATATTGACTATGCCGTCGAGCTCGCTCACTTTGTCGAGTAGGTCTACTTGCCGCTCGGCGCGCTCTATTTCTTTGGGAGTTAGGCCCCTGACAAGGTCGAATGGCTCGATGTCGCCAGTGTTGAGATTAATGCGGCACTCGAAGACACACTTCATCTGGTCCACGTCAATCATAATGCCGCTCATGAGTGTGTCGTTGAGGTTGCCCACCACGGCTAGCGAGGCCGTCTTACTGGAGCACAGTTGCTTGTAGGCGTCGCTCATAACCCATTGCAGCTTGTCGTGTAGATAGAGATTGTGGCCCTCAACGATGACGCTATCGTTTATTGCATCAATCTCGTGTATTGCGGGCCGCTGTGCATTCAATGCGGTAGAAGTGGCTATTGCCATCGCAATAGTCATAAAAGAAAAAAGGATATGTTTCATCATTGGATTTTAGAACTCGCTGAAAGCCAATGGCAACAGCGACTTGATGCTCTCAAGTTTATAGATTTTGTCTCGGCCCACGAGAATCACTTCCATGGGTTTGCCAGCTTGAGTCTCAAATTCGAGCAATGCTTGGCGGCACACGCCGCAAGGTGCAGTGGGTGGCTCGACAAAGTTGCCACGAGTGAACGAGGTAATGGCGATTTTCTTGATGGGTACGCCTGGATAGTTGGCTCCGGCGTTATAGCATGCGCTTCGTTCGCCGCAAGTGCCTGCAAAAGCTGCGTTTTCCTGGTTGGCTCCTATAATAGTTACTCCATTGTCAAGCAACAATGCCGCTCCCACATGGAAATTGCTGTAGGGCGCATAACTGGCCTTGGTTGCTTCTTTGGCCTTGTCGACAAGATTTTTATCCTCGTCGTTAAGTTCATTATAAGAGTAAATTTGTATCTTTGTGACAAAATTCTTTTCGGTCATGACGTTTAAGATTTATAATAGCAATCGCAAATATATTGATAATTTTTCAAATATCAAGAAAAAAACTGCAATTTGCTTGATTTTTTCTTTGTTTTTTAACCTTTTAGCGCTCTCGGTGACGCGCGAAGAAGTGTATAGCTACATCGACAAGTATAAGAATGCGGCGCTCATTGAGCAACGCGATAACGGCATCCCAGTGAGCATAACGCTGGCACAGGGATTGCTCGAGAGTGCAGCGGGCACGAGCCGATTGGCACGAGAGGGCAACAATCATTTTGGGGTTAAGTGCCACCGCAGCTATAAGGGCGACAGCACCCACATTGGCAAGACGTGCTATCGCAAGTATCGCACTGTGCACGAGTCTTATCTCGACCATTCGCGATTCCTTAAGGGCAAGCGTTATCAGGAACTATTCACCCTTGAGCTCACCGACTATCGTGGCTGGGCCTACGGCCTCAAGCGTTGTGGCTATGCTACCGATCCGCTCTATGCCGAGAAGCTCATCAACATGATTGAGACCTACGGGTTGGATAAACTGGTGGGCGAGACACCCCAAAAGGTAGACAAACCTCAGCGAGAGCAGCATTGGAAACATCCTGTGCTGCGCCATCCCATCAAGCGCCGTCATGGCCTCAACTACGTTATGGCAGTGCTTGGCGACACCTATAAGGACATTGCCAGTGAGTTTGATGTAAAGTACATCAAACTGCTTGACTACAACGACTTGGCCGATACAAATAAGCAACCGGAAGTGGGCGAAATTGTCTACGTTAACAAGAAGCATAGCGAGGCTCAGGGCGATCACTTCCAGTATCGTGTCAAGGATGACAAAGAAACGTTGTGGCACGTGTCGCAGCTATTTGGCGTACGCCTCAAGGATCTGGCTAAGATTAACGACCTCAAGCCCGATGCTGTGCTCCACAAGGGCGACCTCATCCGCCTCAAGCGCTGAATTAACTGCACTTTTTTTAGACAATTGCTGACAATTATGGATTATTTCATTAGATGCTGGTTTCACAGCCATGCGGCTTTGAGTGATTAATGACAATTGACTCGGCAATTCTTTAATGCATAATTGATAAAGCTTAATGTTGAGAGTTGCGTTTTTTTTGTATATTTGCAACGTGATGTGGTGAAAGGGCCGCATGATAATGTATATTAAGGCAATAAATGAAAGGTTTTTTCAAAATATTAAGGCGCTTTGTGCCTCCCTATAAAAAGCAGCTGGCACTAAACATCGTGTTCAACATCCTAGCCGCGTTGCTCACGTTGTTCTCGTTTGCACTCATCATTCCAATTCTTGAGATGCTGTTCGGTATAAACACGGCGACCTACAGCTACACCCCTTGGGGGTCGGCAAGCATCGACAAGGTGATTGTCAACAACTTCTACTACTATGTGCAGACTATTATAGCTAGCAGCGGCAAGAGCGTGGCACTGGCGTGCATCGCTGCCGCTTTGGTCGTAATGACTGGCCTTAAGACCGGTGCCGCCTATATGGCAGCCTACTTCATGATATCGTTGCGCACTGGTGTGGTAAGAGACCTGCGTGCGATGATTTACAACAAGATGGTGTCGCTACCCATCGGCTTCTTCTCAAGTGAGCGCAAAGGCGATGTGATGGCTCGCATGAGCGGTGACGTGACCGAGGTTGAGAACTCGGTTATGATGTCGCTCGACATGATGTTCAAGAATCCCATCATGATAGTGGTGTGCCTCGCAATGATGCTCTTTGTGAGCTGGCAGTTGACACTGTTTGTTTTCATCTTGCTGCCAATAGCTGGTTTTATCATGGGTCGCGTGGGCAAGTACCTGAAGCGTGTGTCGCTCGAGCAGCAGAACCAGTTGGGTACCATAATGAGCAATATCGAGGAGACCATCAGTGGATTGCGCATCATCAAGGCCTTCAACGCCGAAGACAAGGTGAAGAACCGTTTTGCCGGCGAGAACGAGAAATACCGCAACTTGTCGCGTCGCATGAGTCGTCGCTATGAGCTAGCTCATCCCATGAGTGAGTTTCTTGGCACTGCCACCATTGCGATTGTGCTGTGGTTTGGCGGCACGTTAATTCTGGGTGGCACCAATGCCATCACAGCGCCCAAGTTCATCTACTACATGGTGATATTCTACAGCATCATCAATCCAGCCAAGGATTTCTCCAAGGCGAGTTACAACATACAGCGCGGCCTTGCCTCGATGCAGCGCATCGACAAGATAATGAACGCCGAGAATCCCATCACCGACCCTGAGCAGCCTGTGGAGCTGAAGTCGTTTGAGCAAGGCATCAAGTACCAGAATGTGCGCTTCCGCTACGAGGATGCATGGGTGATTGACAATGTAAGCATCGATATACCTTGTGGTAAGACGGTGGCCCTTGTTGGCCAAAGTGGCTCGGGCAAGACCACTATTGCCGACCTGTTGCCACGCTTCTACGACGTGAACGAGGGTTCAATCACTATCGATGGTGTAGACCTGCGCAACTACCGCGTGGCCGACCTGCGTGGCCTCATGGGAAACGTGAACCAGGAGGCGATTCTCTTTAATGACTCGTTCTTCAACAACATCGCCTTCGGTGTGGAAAACGCCACACGTGAAGAGGTGGAACAGGCAGCACGCATCGCCAATGCCTACGACTTCATTATGGCTACCGAGCAGGGCTTCGACACCAACATTGGTGACCGTGGCTGCAAACTCTCAGGAGGCCAGCGTCAGCGCATCAGCATCGCGCGCGCCATCCTCAAGAACCCGCCCATCCTCATCCTCGACGAGGCCACCTCGGCCCTCGACACCGAGAGCGAGCACCTGGTGCAGGAGGCTCTTGACAAACTCATGCACGGCCGCACCACGCTGGTCATCGCCCACCGCCTCTCGACCATCAAGAATGCCGACCTAATCGTGGTCATGCACGAGGGCAAGATTGTGGAGCAAGGCCGGCACGACGAGCTTATAGCCCTGGGCGGCACCTACAAGCACCTAGTCGACATGCAGACGTTTTAGCATATTCACCCACCCAAAAATATATCTGCTATGAAAAGGACATTATTTGTTGCCCTGATAATGGGGCTCGTGAGTGGTCTTGTGCAGGCGGCGCCTGTGAGTGAGAACGCAGCAAGAGTTATTGCAGCACAGTTCATGGCAAAGAAACAGCTGGGAAACATCTCCACTGCAACGCCGAGAATGCTGCGAGGCAAGGCCACAAACCAGCCAGCCCTCTATGTGTTCAACACCGAGAAGGCTGGATGTGGATGGGTTATCGTCAGCGGTGACGACCGCACACAGCAAGTGTTGGGTTACAGCGACAGCGGCACCTACGACGAGAACAACATCCCCGAGAGCATGCAATGGTGGCTGAGCCAATATGTGGAGGAGATTGCCTCGCTCGACGACAGCGACAACAGCGGCTTGCCCGTTCTTGGTTCACTCGAAAGCGACGAATACAGCGCCATGCCTAAAGCTGCACCCATAGCACCATTAATCCAAACGAAATGGAATCAAAACTCACCTTATAATCTGCAATGTCCTGAAATTAATTCCAATCATTGTGTCACCGGTTGTGTCGCCACATCAATGGCTCAAGTGATGTACTACCACCAGTGGCCCCACATGACAAGTAGAGAGATTCCAGCTTATTACTGGGACCGTGGAAACACTACCCTCAGCTCATTGGCGGGAACCACTTTCAACTGGAACGCCATGAAGACCACCTACTCAAGTAGCGACACCGATCCCAATGTCACTGCCAATTTTGCCGTGGCTCGCCTGATGCGCTATTGCGGGCAATCGGTAGAAATGGATTATGGATTAAGTGGCGATGGCGGGTCGGGTTCTGACCATTATTGCGAAGTGTTTTCTCAGTATTTTGAATATAGCACCAAAGCCCGTAAACTTTTCAGGTTTGATTATTCCTATAGTCAATGGGGCGACCTTATCGTGGCCGAACTCAGGGCCAATCGCCCTGTTATATATGGAGGACTAAAATATAATGGAGGGCACTCTTTCGTGTGTGATGGTTATGACGGGGCGGGCTATTTTCATTTCAACTGGGGTTGGAGTGGTAACCATGACGGCTACTTCTTATTGACATCGCTCAATCCTAATGGAGGAGGCATAGGTAGCGCAGTGGGCAATAATGGATACGTGATGAGACAAGATATTGTCATCGGCCTGGAACCTAACACAGTTTCTACAACCGAGAGGAACTCTGTGACAAAATGCTCTGGGTTGGCAACAAGCAGCAGTTCCTATACCCGCAGCAGCTCCAGCGACCCCTTTGTTATTAATGTCACTGCTGTTTTTTCCAATCATTCACCTGTTTCAAGAACTTATGACTTGGGATGGGGTGTATATGAGGCCGATGGACACACCTTGCACCAGTATTATAACACATTGGATAATAACCACACCCTTGGACGGTATGAAGAAACAACAATGACAAAATCATTGTATTTCGGCAAAAACTATCCTGACGGCGTTTATTTTCTGCGTCCCATCAGCAAAGAGAGCGCCAATAGCACATGGATGCCGTGTCATTTTTCAGGTACCGATTATATTTATGCCTACATCAACGGTAACAATCTCATGTTATCAGCTAGAAATTATGGAGGGATAAATGGCGTTACAGCATCGATCAAATCTTATGGCACGCTAAAGAAAAAGAATCGACCACTTGAGGTTACTGTCAGTGCAACTAATCACGGCTTGGCCGATATCATTCCTTTCTATCTTTTTGAAGACAGCAAATTAGTTGGAGCCAATTCACTTAATCTTGCCCGAAACCATAGCAGTACAGTTGTCATCAGCTATACTCCTACCTCGGCAGGAACAAAGACATTAAAGGTCACAGCCGATAAATCAGGTAACAATGTTTACTGTACTGGTTCGGTGACTGTTGCCGCCCCATCGGCAGCAAGCATGTCTATGACTTATTATGTGACAGGTGCCAATTCCTCCAACAATTACACCACCTACTCAGGCTCCCTACCATACGTTATAACAATAAAAAACAATGGCACAAGTGTTTATAATGACTATGTCGTTGGTAAACTATACAAAAAATCAAATGATGGAGATTATTTAGTAGCAGATAAAAATCTGCCATTCAACATTTCAGCAGGCTCTCAAGATACAGGACATTTCACTTTTGAGAACCTGAAACCAGGCGATTATTATGCCAAATTCTATTATTATAACTATGATGATTTAGCACAAGCATTGTACACCTATACCTATCATGTTAAGGCCTGGGGCGACGTGAACGGCGACGGAGTGGTTAATAGTGCAGATATTACAGCTCTTTACGACTATTTGCTCACGAGTAACTCTTCATCTATAGTAAACGGTGACGTAAATGGCGACGGAAGCATTACATCGGCCGATGTCACCGCTGTCTACGATATTCTGCTCGGCGTATAAGTTGATAAGTAATACATACAATTGACATCAATTATCAAAACTGGGAAACATGGAATCACTGGAATCAGTGTACTCAGTGTATTCAGTGTATTCAGTGTATTCAGTGTACTCAGTGTATTCAGTGTATTCAGTGTACTCAGTGTATTCAGAAAATATGTCAAAGAGCGCGTGTGGGTGATTCCACGCGCAAAGTTATCATTGAATTAATGTGGTGAGCAAGATTAAAAAGGCACTGATCACTGATTGGAAATATAAAAGAGATTGCAAAAGTGTGTGGAGTTTAAGTGTGGTTTTGTGTTGCGATAGCTTGTTTTATTCCTGGCATATTACTTCGTGAAACAGGGAGATAGTCATTGCTGTGCTTGATGAGTAGCTGCATAGTTCCCGCTTTCGAAATGATTTTTTCCACTTGTTGCAGGTTGACAAGGAATGCTCGGTGGCATCGAACAATAGTTGGATAGTCGATAAGTTTTTCCTCTATCTGTTTGGATGTTGCGCGTAGCATGTGAGTAACTACTTTGCCTTCTTGCAGTTGCGCAACTTTCACATAGTTGCCCACCGACTCGATGTAGAGCAGATTGGGGATGTGAATTGTTACCGACTCACTAGTTGTACCAGCAAGGTCGATAGTGCTAGGAGGGGTTGTTGCTGGTTGCACTTCTTTTTCAAGTTCATTGGCAAGCGGAAACTTTGAGATCGATTTCTGTTGCAATTGTTGAAGCTGCTCATTCATCTGCTTCATTTCCTCGAGTTCGGCAGCAAGATACTTGCCACGGAACTTGAAACGCCAATAGAGGCCAATGACAAACGAACAGAATGCCATAATCACCAGCGTTTCAAAGAAATTGCCCCACGAAAGGAGATTGCCGTCGACCTTGTCGCTAAGCACAAAATGGCGGTAAAGGCATATCATGAGCGAAACGAGTGGCGTGTTGATGAGCTGGAACCACAAGTTGCGGCGAATGATGTAATCCACTCCATGGTCGAGAGAACCAGGTTTTTTGAGGATGTATACCAAAAAAGCCTCGGTAATGAAGCATGAGATAATGCCCAAACCTCCCACAGCAATCAAGTGGGCATAGGCTTGCCACTGCCATGCCTCAAGACCGAAAGGTTTGAAAATCGCCAGCACCACCACCGCAAAGCACACGCTGATGACGCGAATCGTGATAGTTTGTTTCTTTTCTCCACTCATAACAATGGCAAAGGTACAACAAAACTACCTTACCACAAAACCATAGGCCTAAAGATTTACAATAGTGTCCGGTAAAGATTGGATAGCTGCTCCCCTGAGACAGGGGAGCTGTCACGAAGTGACTGAGGGGTATGAAAATTGCAAAATTGTAATTCCTTAAGTCTATCATACTCCCCCCAACCCCCTCTATCTTAGAGGGGGAGCTCGTGGACCAACATCGGGGGAGCTGTCCAAAAGTTCAACATTCAAAATCCAAGCCCTCATAATAGCCCAAAACTATTAGGACTTTAATATCAGTTAATTACATGACTTTTGAGGATTTTTAGCGGACACTAATAAAAGATTTAGCTCTATGGGTCTCGTTGGTCAAGGATGCTGCGCACCTGGTCGAGGGTGTTGCCGCTGCCGGGGGAGACAATTTCTTCCATTGTCTCAGCATCATAGGCTCCGAGGCTGTTGCCGTCGCCTGCAATGAAATACATGCCTCGACGGGTGAAGTAGGTGTTGAGATAAGAAAATGCGGGTTGGATAATCACATCGCCGCTGTCGGCATCCATAATGCCCATGCGTCCGTCAACCGTGATTTTTGCCAAAACACCGCGATTTGAAGGGCTGCGGTCAATCAACTCAATGCGGTCGCACGCGCAAGGGATAGTGCGATTGTCACCGCTTACAATAGAACCATTAATTATGCCATGACGCAACATTCCTTGCCCATCGCGCTGTGTCACATCATAAAACTCTCTGGGTTCGCCATTACCGCGAGCAATAAGCACCTTAACACTTTCATATATCGGCTCAACTATGGCGTAGCCGCCAGCGTTGTAAACACCCCATTTGCCATTGAGGTCTCGCGCGATAAAGACATCCAAAGCGTCAGGTATCTGAGCAGTCTCAATCTTTGAGAATTGTCCCACCTCGTTGCCGTCTTGGTCATAGAGAACCCACATCTCCTCGCCGCTGGGGAATGTCTTGCCATAGGCAGTGGCCCAAGAGTTATAACCAATTTTCTTATCATAGCCATTCTTGATGTCTACGCTCGACAGGTGCTGATAACTAGCGGGATCGGGAGATGTGTTTTGCAGAACTTGTTCTCTTACTTTTTGTGCCTCTTCTTGTTGTTTCTTTTTTAAATTCTGTTCATATGAAGCAAATAAGTTATCTTCGCAAACATGAAAATCGATTATCGCCTTTTCGCGTTCTTCTAGTGTGGTCGTTGCTTTTGCTTTGTCCTTCGCCTCAACCGCCATCAACTGTAACATGGCATAAGGACACCAACTCTCATGAACCATGCTACCGCAAACAGGACACATCATATTAAAACCTCTCACTCCAACTCTGTAAAGCCTTCCATATTCTTCATTGCTTATATTAAGTCTGCTCTTCACCTCGGGAAGAGGTTTGGAATCCTCTAAAGTGTAATTGAGGTTAATAAATAATTTCAAGTTGTCAACCATGCGTTTATAATCCCACAAGGCTTGCTTGCGTGCAGCTTCAGTCGTGGCGTTTTCAGCTTTAGCCCGATAATCCTTTGCCCATTTTTGCATATTGATTATCTCACACCAAGGATGATGTTTGAGGCTTTTGCAATGACTGCATGGTTTCTTCCCGTTGACACCGACCTCATAAATTAATGCGTGCTCAATTGATGACATATCAGCCATAGGTGTATAATCTTTCAGGTGTGTCGAGGGGGAAGAAGATTCTTCCTCCTTTGGTGCCTCATAATAGGGACAAGAGCTCTTGTGAGCTTCGCCTGTTTTCAGATTCACATTGCAATAGGCGCAATGCGGGTCGGAAACTTGTGGAATTTGTGCGTAGGCTGCTGCTGCGAGCAACCCACACAAAAGTATTAGAGATATTCGTTTCATACGCTAAGTTTTTTGGTGCATATGCAAAGATAAAACAAAAGATGGCAATTGTGCAATGATTTCTATTAAATCTTTTTCAAGGCACAATCATGCATAACCTAAGCCATTCATCACATTTTGTTCAATTAATCCCAATTTCATGTCATTCGTCACAAACCTGTGCAGAATATCCCAAAAACTTGTTGTAGTTGTAATTTTACCGCAATTTTGCAGTCAAAATCAGTGCAAGCCGAGTGCAATTCCATGCTTGCATGAGCATTGCCGAGGCGCCGCCTGATTTATTTAAAATAACGCAGGCAATGAAGCCTAGCAAACAAATAATTTTTATAGTTATGACACGCAGAAAAATTATTGGAATCATTTTTATTGTTGCCGCCGTGATGAAATTGGTGAGCATGTGGGGAATTATTCATCTGAATTGGTTCGATTGGGTATGGAATCATCCCTGGACCGATTATTTGGGTCCCGTTCTATTACTTATTATAGGCGTGGATCTCATTGTTAGCAGCTATCAGCGCAATCCCGAGCAGTGGCTCCAGCGTCCAGTACCTCAGGGGGAGGACGGCAAGCGCATCAACTGCGCGGTGAGTTTTGGTGGTGACGAGTACGTCTTTCGTGGCGAGCCATTTCATGGCGCACGACTTGACGCTTTCTTTGGCGGCCTACGACTTGACTTGCGCCAAGCTGTCATCAATGAGGATGAGGAGATTGACATTCACACCTTTGCCGGCGGCGTTGAGTTGCTAGTGCCAGCTGGCGTCAACATTGAGGTAAAGAGTCGCAGCTTCATTGGCGGAGTGGGTAATGAGACCGTGGGGCGATCTATAACTGGTGCTCCCTGCCTCCACATTATCGCTAGTAACATCCTTGGAGGAGTGAGCATAAGAGAATAGTTTTTAGTGAAACATTTTAAAAATTACGACAATGAAAAACAGCATTATTATTACAACTGTTGCAGCTATTCTTCTATCAATAGCTTTGAGTGTGAGTTTAAATAGTTGCGTTGCTACGCGTGACACAGTGAAAATCAACAAAGTGGAGATGGGCATGACTAAGAGCGATATCCAGAACCTGCTAGGAACGCCACTGTTCAAGAACGCCAACGAAAGTGGCGAGGAATGGGGCTACCGCAAGATGGTGGGCGAGATTGCAGGCCCTGAGTCAATGATATTCGTCGTAACCTTCGACAACGACGGCAAGGTTGTGGCTTACAACTCGGTCAAGGATCATCCTCGCTATCGCCATTATTGAAACAATGAAGACTGAGATTAATCCACATGACAGCAATCGCCAAGAAGCATTCAATCTCTGGATGTCATCACCCGTGCCAATGGTCACTCTTGTGAAGACGATGGAGGTGACAAAACTTCTGAGATATAGCAAAAAACATGGCATGAGTTTCAACATGCTGCTCTGCTGGTGCATTGGTAAAGCTGCAAGTCAAGTTGAGGAGTTCTATGTGCTGCCCGAGCATGGCAAGTTATATAAATATGACTGCCTGGCTGTCAATGTGATTGTGAATAACAAAAAAGGCGGCATC
>CADAAI010000003.1 GCA_902785925.1 uncultured Bacteroidales bacterium | reverse complement strand
TAAAAGGAATGAGCCCGATACAATACCGGACTCATTACTATAAGAATTTAAATAATTAACGTCTAATTTAACGTCCAACTTTTGGGGGGCACTTCATTTAGCATTTTTCGCTCTTTTTATGTGCATTCCGTATTTATTTATCTCCCACGCAGAATGTTGTTGATACGGCTCAACTGGTTGGGGATGCGAATCTGCTGTGGGCACTTCTTCAGGCACTCTTCGCAGTCCATACACTGGTTGGCTCGAGCACCAGCAGGGAAGTGCTTGATATATTGATCAGCAAACAGCTTCTGCTTCTTTGTGTAGTCGGGACTCGACTTCTCGGGTAACGGTAGCAGTTTATTGTTCATCGCTTCGTTGTAGAAGGTAAAGTTGCCTGGAATGTCAACACCATAGGGGCAAGGCATGCAATAAGCGCACGCAGTGCAAGGCACAGTTGGGATTCCTTGCATGGTGTCGGCAATCTTCTCGAGCAACTCGTTCTCGGCAACAGTGCAAGGCTCTAGTGGCGAGTGGGTGGCTACATTTTCTACCAAGTGCTCCATGACGTTCATACCACTCAGAGTGGTAAGGATATTGGGATGCGAACTTACCCAGCGAAATGCCCATTGGGCTACTGTATCGTTGGGGCGCATTGCCTTAAGCTGTGCCACGCAGTCTTCTGGCATCTTTGAAAGGGCGCCACCACGGAATGGCTCCATCACAACAGCTTGGATTCCAGCTTTGGCGAGTTTGTTATACAAATATTCGGCATCGGCATCTTTCTTACGTCCTTCATTGTTCAGCGAGGCGTGGCGCCAGTCGAGGAAGTTCATCTGTATCTGTACGAAATCCCAGTGATAGGTATCGTTATGGTCGACTAGCCAGTCAAAAACCTCCACGTTACCATGATAGGAAAATCCCAAGTGGCGAATCTTGCCAGCCTCACGCTCCTTTAACAGGAAGTCGAGCAATCCGTTGTTGATGAAACGGTTCTCAAATGTCTTGAGTCCGTCTTGACCTATACCATGCATTAGGTAATAATCGATGTGATCGACGCGCAGCTTCTCAAACGAGTTGTAATACATCTTCTTGGCTTCTTCCAGGTCCCAAAGCTTTTCGTCATAGTTCGACATCTTGGTTGCAACGTAGTACTTGTCGCGTGGGTGGCGACTCAGGGCATTACCCACAATTTCCTCGTTGAGACCGCGACCATATATTGGTGCAGTGTCGAAGTAGTTAATGCCATGGGCTATAGCATAGTCAACAAGCTGATTAACTAGCTCTTGGTTATCGCGTGGCAAGCGCATCATGCCAAAGCCGAGCAGCGATATCTTCTCGCCAGTGCCATGTTGGGTGCGGTAGGTCATATTGTTCTCACCAGTAGCTTTGTCATCACCAGTCTTAGCAAAGCTAGTGAAGGGCTCAAATGCCATCATTGCCATTGCTCCACCTGTCACAATGCCTGCTCTCTTGAGAAATTCACGTCGGTTTAAACTCTTACGTTTCATGATATGTTAGTTTTAGTTATTAGTTGTTTATTTTGATAATCCTCAATTATCGTTTTAAGCACTAATCATTAATTTGGCTGTCGCTAAGTTTGAACTTGCCATTTTCATTTACCACTGTCATGTCATACTGGGTGGTGAAGGGTTTACCGTCAACACCTGTCACTTCAACCTGAACGATAAAGCTGCTGGGATCTTCGATACCTTTCATGATGGTGTCTACTTTCTCGACCTTCTCGTCCATGGCAACTTCACAAATGAGGTCGACAACGTCGTCCTTGTTGCTGCACAGCTCAATGTAGCGGCTGTAGAAGTCCTCGGTGAGGTGGCTTTTTGCAAGCTCTTGAGCATCTTTACCGCTTAAGGTGAGATATTTGTCAAGGAAAGAGTGCAGGAATGTCATCTCATCCTTGTTATCAATTACTTGACTAGTTGGAGCCTCTTCTTTGCTAGATTGCTCGTTGTTCTTGTTTCCGTTGCAAGAAGCAAATCCTATCGATATCGCAGCGATGAGTGCTGCAGTTAGTAATGTCTTTAGTTTCATGAGTTTATGATGTTTAATATTGATTGCGCTGTAATGTTTCCAATGGAGGGAGCCACCATATGGCAATGGGGAGAGATGGCCTCGCGAGAACAAGTAGTGTGAAGGCCTATCACGTGTGCGCCACTTGCCATGCCAGCTTTCAGTCCGTTGATTGAGTCTTCAATCACTACGCAGTCTTTAATGTCAATTCTTAGCATCTTGGCACCAAGCAAGAAACACTCGGGTGAGGGCTTGGGCACGCTCACCATGTTGCCTGTGACAATGGCTTGGAAATGACTTGGGAAGTCGGGATGCTGCCTATATAACGACTCCATCTTTCTCTTGTCGCTACTGGTAACTATGCAGCATGCAATGTCCTTGCTTCTAAGATCCTCAAGCAGCTCGATGGCGCCAGGAAAATAGTCGTAATGCATGTCGCGCTGGAAGTCGTCGAGCATCTCGGTTACTTGCGCATGCATCTCCTCAGTGGGGAAATAGGTGTGCAGGATGTTATGTAGGTTCGACCCTTTTATCACTTGCGCGAAGCCCTCCACGCCAGTGGGAAAGCGACGGTCTACCGCCTCCCAAAACTGCGTGTAAGTTCCCTCGGTGTCAATCAACACTCCATCGAGGTCAAACAATACGCCTTTAATAGCTCTCTCGGTCATATCTAATGCTAATTAAACCACAAAGATACAATCATTAACCTGATATTGCAAAAGCTATTGGCGTTTTTTTCTTCGATTATGCCTAATTTAATTCATAAAAAATATCGCTATCCTAAAAATCACTAAAGAGCGTGGGGCGTATGAGCAGCCCCAGGCTCAGGCGGCAATGATACTTGTTGTAGTCGAGCAGATTCTCGCCATACCCATCATAGAAATGCAGCATCAAGAACTGGTTGTGTTTCTTGAAAATTCTGAACCCTACATCAATGGTTGTGTTGAAGTTTAGGTTCCATCCCTTGCGTTTGGCAAACGTCATGTCAAATACCCAGCGCTTGTTGGGTGAGACATATTGGGCCCCCACTTGAAAAATGCCGCAATAGTCAAGAATGTCCTTATTGTTCTTTCCGTCAATTATAGGAATCCATATCTTTTCATGAATCATGATGCTGGGTGTGATATAGAGCGAACCACAATGCGACAGCTTGTTCCAGCTGCGTGATGCGTTGCCATCGCGTCCGTTAGATTCATGCTCAAACTGTAGCGTTGCTTTGCCAATCAGTTTATCTTTTCTAATGATGAGCTTGGTGATACCTATGCCAGGATTGAAGTTCAAGTCGTGGAATGGTAGCGATTCCTCGAAAATGTTCCAAATGCAGCGTTGTGTGTAAAAAAGGAACAAATAGCTGTGAAAAGGCAAGGTAGACCTAGTTATGCGCTGGCTGATGCTAATCTGGAATTTCACATTGCTGTTATATTCACTTGGTTTCTTGTCAAGTGAGGTGCCCAGTGTGAAATAGTTGTCCTTGTATAACCCGAATGACGGACGGCGGTCAAAATCTCTGACAACGCTGTCGATGTTGAATTGTTTTTCGTCTTTTATTGTTGTGATTTGGGCTGTGGCATTAACGCAAATGCTCATTGTCACAATCATCAACAAAACATGTTTTATGCAAGGGTTTAGCTTCATATTTATTTTTTTGAATGCAAAAATAAGAATAGAACGAAATTGAGTGATATTCTAAATTTCTTTACTTCTGTTCCATGTCGCAAAAAGAACATACTTGTGGAAAAATAGATGATAATTACCTAATTATTAATGTCCCATTATTATCAGCTCTGCTTGCGGTAGGTGAGAGATGCGCCCAAGTTCATCACCACGGCAAATGCTGCAAGGGCATAGTAGTTGTAGCGCATGTCATAGAATGTTGCCCCCTTGAGATAGACGGCACGTATTGTCGATATGAAATATCGTGGGGGCAAGATGTAGGTGAAGTACTGCGCCCATTGCGGCATCGACTCGATAGGAGTGAGCAGGCCGCTCATGAGAATGAATACCATCACGAAGAAGAACATAAAGAAGACTGCCTGCTGCATGGTTGATGATAAGTTGGAGGCAATAAGTCCAAATCCCGAAATCACTAGAATAAACAGCATCGAGATGGTGTAGATGGCGAGAATGTTGCCCACTGGTGTGAGGCCGTAGACAAGCCAAGCTACAAGCATCCCTATCGTGATGACTAAAAACCCTGCCACCCAGTAGACGATCAACTTGGCAAGGGTGAAGGTGAATCGATTAACGGGAGTGACATTGATTTGCTCGATGGTGCCTATCTCTTTCTCGCCCACGAAGTTTAGTGCTGGCAAGAATCCGGTTACTATAATCAGGAGCATCACCAGCAAGGCTGGAATCATGAAATTGCGGTATTCCAACGTGGGGTTGTAGCGGTTCTGAATCACTACGAGGTCGCCAGCTTGTGTAGGTGAATGGCTTGCCCTCATTTCCTTGATGCTCGTGGCGAGTGTCTGAGCAAGATATTGCAATCCCAAGCTGCCCTTGGTCGCATTCACACTGTTTGCGCTGATGCTTAACTTTTTGGTGCTGCCGGTGACAAAACCTTTTTCGAAGTCTTGAGGAATCTCGAGAATGGCATCCACATCACCATGTTCCAAGCTATTGAACGACAAGTCGAAGCTACCAGTTACGCTATGCAACGTAAGATATTCGCTGGCATTGATTTTGTTGATGATGCGCTGAGAGAGTTGTGAGTGGTCGTTGTCGACAACGCTCACGTTCACATGGCGCACATCCATGGTCGTCACCCATGGGATGATAAGCATTATCATGATGGGAAATACCACCACAAGCTTGGGCAGGAATAAGTTGCGCTTGAATTGGAGCACCTCTTTTTTCAGTAATACTTTTAGTGTCGACATGGGCGTTTATTCTAGTTTGTCTTTGAAATTCTTCAATGCGATAGCCAGGACAGCGAGAGTCATCCCCACAAGTATTAGGAAGTCTTTAAGAACGAGACCAAATGAGGCACCTTGAATAAGGAGTTTGCGCATGGCATCTATATACCATCGTGCTGGCACTATTGCCGAGAGAGGTTGCAGCACCGCCGGCATATTCTCGATGGGGAACAGCATCCCCGAAAGCATCACAATGGGCACCATCATCACGGCTGCCGAGATGAGCAACGCAACAATCTGCTGTTTTGCGATAGTGGAGATGAGGAGTCCTAATGAGAGCGAAAGCAACAGATACACCAGCGACACCACGATGATACTGCTCAAGTTGCCCGACATGGGGATGCCCAGCACAAAACGCGCCAGCAGCAGTATTGTCGTCAGGTTGATGCACGAGAGGATGAAATAGGGCGTCATTTTGGCAAGTATGATGGTGAGAGGTCGCACGGGCGAGACGAGTAGCACATCCATTGTGCCAGTTTCCTTTTCGCGGACTATTGCCACCGAGGTGAGCATGGCGCATATCAAAATGAATATCATGCCCATGATTCCTGGCACGAAGTTGAAGGCACTCTTCATTTGTGGGTTAAAGAGCATGTGGGTTTCCACCAGGCTATTGCTCTGCATGAGTTCGCCAGCAAGGATGTTGTTTAAGTACCCTGCTCCTGCCTGAGCGGTGTTGGTGTTTGAGGCGTCCATGATAAACTGCATAGCAGCCTTACCATTGCCGCTTTGCTTCCACTGGGTCATGAGACGGTCGAAATCGTGGGCAAACACCACAATGGCATCCACCTTGCCCGAGCGCAGATTTTGGTCAATCTCGTGCTCAGCTATGGCACCTTTATAGGTGATATATGGGTTTGAGGACAACTTGTTGATGCTTTGCCTAATTTGTTCGTCCCATTTTGGCACAACAACTGCCACGTTCACATTGTTGACCTCGGTAGAGATGGCAAAGCCGAAGAGAAGTATTTGCACCACAGGCATGAGCAGCGCAATGAGCATTGTGCGACTGTCGCGCAAGATGTGAAGCGTTTCCTTCTTTACAAATTTCAAAAAACCTCTCATGTGAGTTATGAGTTGTGAGTTATCAGTTTTCGGTTGATTGTGTATTGTTTCAGTCTCCTCGTTGCGCATCGCGGGCAAGGATGCGGAACACCTCGTCCATCGATGCGGCGTTAAACGACTTTTTCAGATTGGCGGGAGTGTCGAGGGCTTTGATTTTGCCGTCGACCATCATCGAGATGCGGTTGCAATACTCCGCTTCGTCCATATAGTGAGTGGTGACAAAGATGGTAGTGCCTTCGCTTGCCGCCTGGTAAATCATCTCCCAGAACTGGCGACGCGTGATGGGGTCGACACCGCCGGTGGGCTCGTCAAGGAACACTATCTCGGGCTTGTGGATGGTGGCGACGACAAATGCCAATTTCTGTTTCCATCCCAGTGGCAACGAGCCAACAAGTGTGTTGCGCTCCTCATAGAAGTCAAGTCGCTCTAGCATGTGTCGTGCCCTCTCTCGCAACGTTTTCTTGTCGACTTGATAGATGCCTCCAAAGAGTTCCATGTTCTCCAGCACTGTGAGGTCTTCATAAAGAGAGAAACGCTGACTCATGTAGCCAATGTGGCGTTTGATTTTTTCACCCTCTTTCCTCACGTCAAAGCCAGCTACGGTTCCAGCTCCGCTTGTGGGGTAGCTTAGTCCACATAGCATGCGCATGGCTGTTGTCTTGCCGGCACCGTTGGCCCCCAAGAAGCCGAAAATCTCGCTTCGTCTCACCTCAAAGGAAATGTGGTCGACCGCAGTAAATGAACCAAACTGCTTGGTCAGGTCTTTTACTTCTATAATATAGTCGTTATTGCTCATTGCTCAGGAGTTTAATGAAAACGTCTTCAATATCAGGGGCTATTGGTTTTATTTCTAGGTCCTCATGGCCAAGCTCTGCAAGGTGGTGCTCAATCGCTTGCGCATCGAAATCAGCACTGGCCAACAAATGGTGATACTCACCGGCTGTGTAGCAATTGGCGATGCTGCTGTTGTCGCGCAAGTCTTTTAGAAGGCCGTACATGTCGCGCGCCTTGATGGCGTAGAGTTTGCCGTCAAATTTCTCTACCATGTGCTGTGGCGAGTCGATGTCAAGGATGCGTCCAGTATTGCACAAAGCGATGCGGTCGCAGCGACTTGCCTCGTCCATATAGGGAGTGGAAACGAGAATCGATAGGCCTTGCTCGCGCAGGTTGTGTAGCATGTCCCAAAACTCGCTTCGTGACACGGCATCGACGCCTGTGGTTGGCTCATCGAGAAACAGCACCGATGGCTTGTGGATAAGGGCGCAGCTTAGTGCCAATTTCTGCTTCATGCCGCCCGATAAGCGTCCGGCACGACGTTTCTTGAACGGCTCAATCTGCTTGTAGATGGGCGCTACGAGGTCATAGTTCTGCTCTACTGTCACGCCAAAGAGGGTGGCAAAGAATTCCATGTTTTCCTCAATTGTAAGGTCGGGATAGAGCGAGAATTTACCAGGCATATAACCCACACGAGATCTCACTTTGCGATAGTCGGCAGCCACTTCAAGACCATCGACTTTAGCGTTTCCTTCGTCGGCGTTGAGCAGTGTGACAAGTATTTTAAACAAGGAGGTCTTCCCGGCACCATCGGGGCCTATCAGGCCGAATATCTCGCCACGCTGAACCTCGAGCGACACATGGTCAAGAGCCTTGACTGTGCCATAGCTCTTGCTGATGCCATTAACCTCTATTGCCAGTGTGCTAGTGTCCATACAGAATGTGGTTACTTGAGTTTCACGTTGCCCGACAAGCCTAGTTTTAGGTAACCGTCGTTTCTTACTGCAATTTTAACTGCATAGACGAGATTGGCGCGGGTGTCCTTGGTTTGGATAGACTTGGGAGTAAACTCGCTCTCACTTGAAATCCAGCTTATCTTGCCAGTGTATTCGCGTGTCTTTCCACCACCGAAGTCGGCGATAATTTTCACTTGCTGGCCAATTTTGATGTCGGCGAGTTGGTCGCTAGTGAAATAGGCGCGCAGATACACGGTGCTCATGTCGGCAACCTTGAACAAGGGCTTGCCTGTGGTGGCGAACTCGCCTTGTTGTGCATACTTCGTGAGGATTGTGCCTTTCACTGGCGACACAATGATGGAGTTCTGCATTTGGTTGTCGACAAGAGCTTTTTGGGCATCTATGCCTTGTTTTTGTGCGTCAATGCCACGTTTTTGGGCATCTATGCCACGCTTCTGAGCGTCAAAACCCTCAATTTGTGCGTCAACTCCTTTCTTCTGAGCGTCAAAGCCCTTGTTTTGGCTGTTGAAACTTTTGTTGTTTGATGCAATCTGTTCTTGTGTGGCGCCAAGTTGCTTTTCAAGAACTAAGATTTGATAATTGATGTCGTCAACTTGCTTGGGAGCTGCTGCATTGTCTTTCACCATGTTTGAGAAGCGTGCTTTCTCTTTTTGGAGATTGATGATTTGTTGCTTAATACTGGCAACTTGTTTTTCAAGGTCAAGGCTACGGTCAACGTTTGACATTTGGTTTGCGCCAATCTGCTCCTTGTTTGAATTCATTTGTTTTTTCGATGCATCAAGCTGGGCCTTGTTGGCATCAAGACCGGCTTTGGTAGCGTCGAGGTTGAGCTGATTAGCGTCGAACTGCGCCTTTTGTATTTCAAGTTGCGTCATGTCGAGATAACCGAGTTGAGTGTTGGCCTCCACTTCTTGTCCCTCCTCGATGTTCAGCGACTTGATTTCGCCTGACCCTTTTGCCGAAACTACAACTTCGGTAGCTTCGAAGGTGCCAGTGGCATCCCAATCGTTGTCGTTGCTACATGCCGTTGCAATGGCAGCAATGCTCATGATGAAGATTATCTTTTTCATTGGTTTACAGTATTTTTTAAGTCATAAATGCTTTTAAGTAACTCGATGTTGTGGATTATTTGCGACTGGGCAGCAGTGTTCTCGTCGGTGATGCGCTCAACAAGGCGATGGATGTCGATAACGCCGTTGCGCAGTTTTGACTCCTCGGCAAGTCGCACTTCTCGGCGTAATCCCACAATAGTGGCATCGCTGGCGATGAGTTCACGCAGACGAGAAATTTCATCGTTCTCATGACTTGCCTCTAGCTGGGTGTTGAGCAGGAACACGTCGCGTTGTAGTTCAGCTTGCTGGCGGGCAGTCGTTAATTTGCTCAAGTTGTTCTTTCGATCGTAGAGGCTACTCAGGCTCCAAGTGGCACGTACTCCCACTATGGCATTGAGCGACCACTTGCGGTTAATCATGTTTTCAAAGGTGTTATATCCCGGATAGCCGTAGAATGCCTGTCCAAAAGCGCTGATTACAGGGAGCACTGAGGCGTTTATTGACTTCTCGCGAGCGTTAAGGGTGCTAATCTTGGCATCGATGAGCCGCAGTTCCGGACGGTTTATCACATTAGTTTCTGGCTCAGTGGCACTAGGGCGCACGAGATATCGGTCGCCCACTTGTTCGCCTATCAGAATCTCAAGCATGTGCTTATAGGCCTCGCGGTTCCACTCCATGGTAGTCTTGCCTTGCTCCACCGTCATGATTTCGGCACGCAGCTGGCTCTCGTCGGCAGTGGTGGCAACCCCGTTTCTCACATGCGACTGTAACTTGTCGAGGTTCCCGTTGAGCATCTCAAGGGTCATGTCGGTCTGCTTGATGCGGTCATCCATGAGCAGAACTCCAAAAAATAAGTCGTTCACGCGCTTGTTGAGGCTGTAGAGGTCGACATCGGTCTGTGCTTTTTGCTCTAATTCTTGTGCTTCGGTGAGTCCACGCTCACTGCTGGCTTTGCCTCCGTCATATATTTTTTGATTCACGTCGAGCTGCACGCGGTATTGGTCTTTAGCAAGACCTTTCATCTCTAGACCGCTAGTGGTGAGCATAGCTTTCATCTGGTCGGGGAAAGCTGGTGTCTCGTTCTGGTAGGAGGCTTGTGCGCTAAGGTTCACCTGTGGCAACCATGAGTGCATAAGGTTGTCGAGGGTGTATTTGCTACTCTGCTCAACGAGCCCATATTGCTTGATGAGAGGGTAGTTCTCTCGCGCAAGATGTTGGCAGCGTTCAATGGTGAGTTGTGCGTGGGCTCCTAGAATCGTTAGTGCTCCTAGAGTTAATGTCATTATTCGTTTCATGCTTGTGATGGTGTTAGTCGTCGCATTATTAGTTCTATGTTTTCTTTCTTCCTTAGGTCCCAAAATTTGCTATCGTCATTTAAGTTGAGTCCTGTTGCAGCTTCATAAACTGGCTTGACAATGAATGGGAACACATTGAGAGAAATCATGTCAAGCAGTAGGGTAGTGGCATCAATAGGGCTTATCTCGCCGTCAGATACAGCTTGATCAATATCCTTTTGCATGGTGGTGAGCAGATTGCCGGCGAAGGTGCTTATAATGTTCTTTATAACGGCAAAACGTTCTGGCCGTGAAGCAACTTCTCTAATCATGAACAGTGGTAACCTGGGATTCTGTCTGATTACCTCAAAGTGGATGTCCAGAGCTTCGGCTATGCGTTGCTTGAATGGCTTTTCGGTTTGGGTAAAAACTTCTAAGATACCTTCCACGAGCATGCCCATGGTCTCATGGAAGATGTGCTCAAAGAGTTGCTCCTTGGTCTTGAAGTAGTAGTGAAGCATGGCGTGGGTAACACCAGCATTGCGGGCTATTGATGTGGTGCGAGCACCGTCATATCCCTTGTCTAGAAACTCTTCCTTGGCGGCGGCAAGTATAGCTTGCTCTTTATTATTCTGATGTTTTGTCATAATATGGTTTTAACTTAAACGATTGAATAATATGTGCTTATGAAAATCAGTTATGATTATTAACAAGACTGTTAACAAACTCTGGCTGCAAAGTAAATACATTAATATGAATCTTGCAAGAAAAATCTAACAAAATTGTTAATATTTTATCAAAAAAAATATATCTCGCCTTAATTTTGTTTTTGTGTAATGTGTCTTACTATCACCTTTGGCATATATATAATGAGCGCCGACACCCATACTTTTACGGGTGTCGGCGCTACAATATTAGGTTATGATTTATCTTCTGATTATCTTTTGACCGTTTTGGATAATGATTCCGCGTGTTTCATTTGTGGCGCGAATTCCAGTGATGGTATAAGCTTGCGAGGAACCGACTGGCATGCTGAAAGAGTTTTCGGCTATACTGCTTGTTCCACCTGTCAGTTGATTGAATTCTTGTTGGGCCTTCGCCAATTGCTCGCGGAAACGTGGGTTGCCTTGCAATTTTGCATAAAGAACTGATCCACCCAGACGTCCTGCATCCACGTCGCTCTGCCAGTGGTATCCAGCAATTACACGACTCTGGCCATACTCATAGCCTCGAGCCAAAAGTTGGTCGGCAACAGCGGGATTGATGTCCGACAGCAACAAGGCCATAGTCCAGCCGAGAACGGTGTGTCCCGAAGGGTATGAGCCGTTGTTGATGTGCGACTCCTCTTGTTCTGGTACAAGGGTTTGCTGGTTATAGTACACGAAGGGACGAGTACGTTTATACTCTTGTTTTGCGCGGTCGCTAATACTGTCGCAAGTAGCACCTACGTCCTGCATGAGGGTGTACAACTCTGGAGTGCCTGTCTTGCTGATTTCAAGGCCGAGAATAGGGCAGAACTCTTGAATGATGGTTTGCATTCCATAAACAGCATCACGAATAGCCATAGCAGCGCGCTCAGGGTCTTGACGTTGACGAATGCCCCAAAGGTATTGGGTCTGGTCGGCAGCAAAGCGCGAAGACTCAAACTCAGGTGGGGGTGGTAAAAAGTTTACCATATTAGGTAACTCGGCCTGCGTAAAATAGGCATTGCCGTTTTGCTCGTCTTGTCCTGCAAAGACCGTAATTGTGCCACACACAACAAAGATGGTGGCAAGAATGAATTTACTGAATTTGTTCATTTGAATAAAAGTTTTGTATAAATATATTGGTGAAAATCCTGATTAGTTAGCCTTTTATGTTTGGTTCACTAATTTGTTATTTGATGCCTGTATTGCTGCATTTAAGTTGGAACCATGCCCATTTCATGCCACAAATTTAGCATTTTTTTTCGAAATATATGCAAATCACTTACTAGAAAATGTTACAACGTTGCATGGTTTTTTGTTTCTGTGGCTTTTAACAAAGTTAGAGGTTATGAGGGGAATAAAGTCAAATAGTTTTGTTTTTTTCTTCAATTTTGGTTGTTATGGGGAATTAAAAATGGAGGATTAATTGGGGAAATTGTTTTTTTTCATACATTTGCAAAGTAATAGTAAAACATATTCCTATTTACCTAAATTATTAAATTCAAAAAAATGAAAAGAAATTACCTTTTAACAGCCGCAGCAGCATTGTTTGCCCTCAGCATGCAAGCTCAGACTACCTTTACGTCTGGTCAAATCACCTACACAGTGACGGGCGAAAACACTGTTGAGTGTAGTGGTGTGGACAACGCAGCTACTAGTATTGAAATTCCCCCAACAGTTGAGAACGGTGGTGTAACCTATGATGTTAAAGCCATTGGCGAAGGCGCATTCAAGTGGAGTAACCTTATCTCGGTGGTTATACCTGGTTCGGTTGAAACAATCAAAGCTCAAGCTTTCTATTACAGCGATTTAACCAGCGTAACATTTGGCGAAGGTGTAAAATACATAGGTGATTATGCTTTCTCTAGCCTAGGCATTAGCAGCCTCACACTCCCCAACAGTGTGGAATGGATAGGAAATAGTGCGTTCTACAATCAGCACAACTCAAGCTACCAGCCTTGCTTAACTCAAGTAGACCTGGGCGATGGCGTTAAACACATTGGTAATGCAGCATTCTATAAACTGGCAGCCACCAGCATTGAAATTCCTGCATCGACCGAGGAGATTGGCTCAACATGCTTCCTTAACAGCAAACTCGAGACAGTGACCCTTAACGAGGGTCTGAAGAAAATAGGCGACGGCGCATTCAACAGCTGCACTGCCCTCAGCAGCATCACTCTGCCATCGACGTTAGAGGAAATTGGCATGGAGGCTTTCCTTAACGACAAAGCTCTTACAGCTATCAATATCCCAGCCGGCGTTACAAGCATTGGAGAAAGTGCTATAGCCAACACCGCTGTGAGCACAATCGCACTGGATCCCGCCAACACCTCATTTGTTATGGAAAACGGCGTGCTCTACACTGCCGACAAAACATTGCTTCAAATGGCACCCATGACAGGCGTTACCACCCATGTGGTAAATGAGAACTGCTTGGGCATCGTTGGTGGTGCTTTCTGGGGCAGCGAGTTGCAAAGCATCACGCTTAACAAGAAACTGACTGCCCTGGGTTATGCTTGCTTCGAGAGCAGCCTCTTGAGCGCAATCAATCTTGATGGTCCCGACAAAATAGACTTTATCGATGAACAAGTGTTTGCCGACACTCGCCTTACCGAGGTGGTACTTCCCTCGAGCCCATATTACTTGAACGATGGCGAATTCGCTAGCTGCACATCGTTGACATCACTCACCATCCCTGTGGGCATCACCGAGATTTATCCTCACGCTCTCAACAACTGCACTGGTTTGCAGACAATAACCTGCTTAAGCGCAGTTCCCCCTACCATTATGGATTACTATGAGGATTATGACATGCCATTCTACAATAGCAATTCAAGCGCTATTCTTTATGTCCCCAAGGGCAGCAAAAGCGCCTATCAAGCTACTGAATGGGATTACTATAATATTGTTGAGAAGGACTTCAACGTGCCTGGCGATGTCAACGGTGACGGTAATGTTACAGCAGCCGACGTGACAGCCATCTACAATTGGCTACTCAACAATGACAACAGTGCTATTGTCAACGGCGACCAGAACGGCGATGGAAACATCACCTCAGGCGATGTCACTTTCATCTACAATATCTTGCTGGGAAGCGAATAATTCTTGTTTTTTGCGCCATAGAGCGGTTACCGTATAATAGTTGTACGATAACCGCTTTTTTGTGCTCATAGTATTGATATTTCATCATGTCATTGATGATGAAGAAGATTTACAGATGCTTTGATTTTGTGTTTTACTTGACTTGCTCTAATGATGGATAAATTAGGCGATGCCTCAGAAATAAAAATCAAAAACTTTGTCTTTGATTTTGTATTTCTCTCGGCTTGCACTAATTTTGCACCATGAAGAAATCATTAGCAGTTATTATATGTATTGTTATCGCCCTCACATCGTGGGCTGGCAACAAAGACAAGGATGAATATATCCAGGTTGACTGGTATCCTTTATGCACCGATAGCGTGGGATGGAACATTTATACCGGTGGTTTTGTCATTGGCTGGGACAATGCCAGTGGCATCGACGTGAATATGGGTCGCAGCATCGACATTGGTTGGCTCAACGTGATTGGCACCAAGTTCAAAACAAGGCACGGACAACGCATTACTGTGGGACTGGGCATTGACTGGCGTAACTTTAAGTTGAAAAATGACATGCGATTCCAGCAGAACAATGACTACCTGTCGGTTGTCCCTTATCCCGAAGGTGCCAAGCCCAAGTCTTCACGAGTTAAAGTGTTCTCACTCACTATGCCACTACTGGTGCGTCAACGCCTGTTTAGCACTGTCGATATTTTTGCTGGACCAGTCGTGAATTTTAATCTCCATGCTAGTGTAGAGACCATCTACACTCTCAATGGCGAGAAAGTGAAAGAGTCGAGCAACAAGATTCATCCGGTTCCTGTCACTGTTGACATCATGGGCGGCATGAAATGGAAATTCATTGGTGCCTACGTGCGTTACAGTCCCTGCCACGTGCTGCAAGAGCGCTATGCGACTGTCTTTACTCCCTTCACCACTGGCATCATCATGGGATTTTGAATAAAATATTTGCTCTTTAGGTCAATTTGCAGTAATTTCGCACGTTTTTTTAAGATAACACACAACAATTCACGATATGAAGAAATTAATGTTTCTGGCTGTTCTTGTAGCTCTGATGTGCTCATGCAACGGCAATAAGTTTAAGGTTAGCGGCACTGTTGAGGGTGCTGGTGACACCACAACACTTTTCCTCGAGACTAGCATCAATGGTAACTGGCTCTTTGTTGATAGCGTGGTGACTAGTGGCGACAAGTTCGCTTTTAGTGTGGATGCTCCCGAGTATCCCAACATTTATCGTTTGGGCTACCGCGACAAGAGCATTTATTTCCCTATCGATAGCATTGACAATATCGAGATAAAGACTTCTATCAAGAAATTTGATGAGGGGTATACACTTGCCGGTAGCGACAATGCAGTAAAGATGATGAACATTGATCGTCAGGCTGCTGAGTTTGCTAAGAAGGGTGACACTAGCAGCGATGCTTTCAGCAAGTGGAAAGACGAGTTGAGCCGCGAATTAGTGAAAGACCCTGCTGGAATAGTCTCGTTCTATCTCATCAACAAGTTTATTGGTAATAAACCTCTTTTTGATCCTCTTGATAAGAAGGACTTCAAGATTATTGGCGCTGTGACCAATGCATTTGCTAATTTCCGTCCCAACGACCCTCGCACTGGTTATATGGTCGACAATTTCAAGCAGGGACTGAGTATGCGTCGGAGTGAGTCGAGCGCAGGCGACACTATTGTTGCCACTACCGCGTCGCTCATCGACATCAAGTTGCAAGACAAGAAAGGCAAGATGCAGAGTCTGCAAGAGGTGGCTTCACACGGAAACGTAGTAGTGCTCAACTTCACTATGCAGAGCCAGTCGTTCTCGCCATCTCTCAATAAGCTGCTCAACGACATGTACAATAAGTATAAGAGCCGTGGTTTTGAGATTTTCCAAGTGTGTCTCGACGACAATGAAGCTCAGTGGATGCAGGCGGTAGTGTCGCTTCCTTGGATTGTGTTGCGTGACCCCGACGGCGAGTATTCTCGCAATGCTGGAGCTTACAATATCACTACTATTCCAACAGTCTTCATCATTGGTCGCAACGGCGAGATAGTGGAACGTGTAGCCAACATCGAGCAGCTAGAAGCATCAATATCTAAGTATATTTAGAGTATAAGATGATAAAAATAATGAGGATGGGGTCTTGACTCATCCTCATTTTTATTGGTAAGATTGCTCGTCGTTTCGGTGTTTTCTGTAGAAGCTTACTCCAGCCAGCATATTTTTGACTCCATGCCAAAAAGGAACACCATACTTTTTTTTGAGGCGGTAGCTATTAAGTGGTATGCGGGCGATGAACGACAATGGATGAGCAATGTAGGTAAAGGCACCACGGCCCATCAGCATGTTGCTCTTGCTCACGTTGGTGACTGTGTTGGTGATATCGTCGTGTCTCACAATGTCGATGGGGAAGAACTTGCATTTAAGTCCCTGCCTTATTGCAGTGAGTACCAGCAATTCTTCTTCTCCGCATGATAGTGGAGCTCCATAGCCAAATAGTTCGTTAAACCAGAACTTGCCTTGTACGCTTTCACGCTTGAAAGCAATCTCTATTGATGAGATGTAATATCCTTTTGTAGGTGTTGAGAGGTCTACGCTTTGTGCTGGATATTTCTTGACATTCTCTTCGCTAGTATAGCGGAAGGTGGCGAAATCGATGTCGGGATTCTGGGCAAAAGTGTTGATTACTGCCTGTAACTGATCGTGAGTATACCGGCAGTCATCATCGGCAATCAAGCACACATCGGCTGTGGCATGCCTCAGACAGTTGTTACGGTTGCGGCTTATGCCTCGTCCTGAGAGATGGTAAACAGCTACGTCAGGGCGTTCCAACTCGGCAGGTGCAAAGTGTTCTTTATCGTCACTATGCTGCCACGATACAACGTAGCCGATGCCCTCGCATGGCTCCAGCAGCATAGCAGGAATATTGTTTATTCCCTCATCAATCGTTATTATCAGTATCTCCAGCCTCATTTTTTAGGATTTTCTCATAGAAATCGACATGCCTGTGCGCTACAACATGTGCGTCGTTGTGCTTCTCAACAAATTCGCGGCTACGGCGGCTCAGCTCGGGTAACAGATGCTTGTTTTGAACAATCCACTCGAGCTTGGCGTCTATGTCTCCTTTCACTAGCGGACTCACATTAATGATGGGATAATTGTCTCGCTCACCAATCAGGTTGTAGTATTCGGGTTCTGCGCCACTAACTGCTACCAGTCCACGAGCCATGGCGAGCAGGGCATTGGTTGCTGGTGTGTAGGAGTAGAGCTGGTCGAGTAGCACGTGCGAGTTACTTAGTTGCTGAATATATTCTCCGTAAGGCACGTTTTCCACCACAGTGAGTTCACACAGGGTGGGGTAGCGGTCCACGGTTCGTTGTGCCGCTTCAAGTAGTAGATTTGTGCCCTTTAAGATGTTGCGGTCGCGTTGAATTCCAATGAAGAATTTTACCTTCTTTGGCTCGTTCTCTATTATATGTGGCTTCACATTGCGAGTGTTGATAGGAATGCCTCCATAGGCAAGGCGCTCACCCAGTAGCGGCTTGTAGCATTCGTGATATTCCCACAGGCACGAGATAGCACCGTCAATATTTTTTAAAATGTGTTCGCTATGTTCGCGCATTAACGGCAGTTTCCAGTTGTCCTCATGTTTAGCTTGATATTCTTCCGAATGGGCATAGGGCGAAGGTTTGTCGCCTACCATATAGTCGCTGTAGCGATAGGTCTTGCCGTCGTGGCATGCGTGATAGTAATAGTAATCTGTACCCAAAGCACTTAGCACAATGCTGTGGTTGTGGCTCTTGAGCCAGTCAAACACGCGTCTCACTTTGCCTGGCTTCAGGTCGAGGAAGATGTGACCACAGGTCACAACTACGTCAAAGCCGCGCATGTGTGGCAATGCTCTGAGCACATCAAGAACATACTTTACTGCCCCCATCTTGCCTGGGCCTCGACTCAAGTCAATGTCGCGTGCCGTGTCCATCCAGTGCGATCCGTTGCTGGCTACAACAGCAGTGTGTCCCAAGTCTCGCAAGGCTTGAGCCAGACAGTTATGCAAATTACTTGCGTCGCCAACAAACAGAATCTTCATCCGCAGTTATTTTTGCTTTAAAGCATGCAAATTTATTGTTTTTTTTGTTTTTAACCAAGAATTTGACTAATTTTGGAGTCAATATGAAAACAGTATCGATTGTTATTCCAGTTTATAATCGCGCCAACTTGGTGCCACGCACGCTGAAGACGGTGGTTGAGCAGACCTATCGCCCGCTGCAGCTGGTGCTGGTCGACAATTTCTCGACCGACGACTCGCTAGTGGTGCTCAACCAGTTTAAGATTGACAATAACGCCCCCGATTTTGAGGTGATTGTCACGCAGGAAAAGCAGCACACAGCGAGTGCCGCGCGCAACCGTGGCATGCAGTTTGCAACTGGCGAATACTTGATGTTCTTTGATAGCGATGACCTCATGGAGCGGCGTCTTGTTCAAAAGTATGTCGATGCCTTCGAGTCGTCGCCACAACGCGCCGATGTCATCATCTGCCGTCGCAATCAGGTTAACGATATAGGGGAGAAGAAGGCAATGCCGCTCTACAAGAAAGATTTGATTGCCAACCATATTCTCCATAGCGTGCTTGCCACGCAGGCATTTTGTGCACGACATGATTTCATCCGTAACATCGAGTGGAATAGTAATATTTCTCACTGGAACGATTTCGAGTATGGATTGAGAATACTCCTCGCAAAACCCGTGATAGGTTACCTTGAGGGCAAGCCTAGGGTTGATGTGATCTATGGTGGTGAGAACTCTATTACTGGAACAAATTTCACTGCCAATCATGGCAAGTGGGAAGTGTCGTTGCGCACTATGGTACTTGATATCAAGAACTCCTCGCTTCTCAACAAGCAACGTTACTATGATTTGCTATATTATCGCTTGTTAGTTCTTGCGGCTCAGTACCAGCGCGAGGGGCATCCTGAGTTTGCCAAACCTGCAGCCCAGAAAGCATATTCGGTGCTTAATCGCAAGTGGATTTATCGCAAGGTTATGCCACGCCTGTTCAAGCGCATAGTGCGTGGCAAGCGAGGTTCAGCCCGCATTGCTCGTTGGATAATCAAGTAAAAACAAGGGCGCGACCAATTGCTGGTCGCGCCCTTGTTTATAATCTGTCATCGTGGTTTATCTCACGATGATTTTTTTGCCGTTGTGAATATAGATGCCAGCTGGTAGGCTGTTGCTGTTCATCTTGCGGCCCATGAGGTCATAGTAGTTGTTGTCTTGAACTCTCTCAACGTTGATCTCATCAATTGCCGAAGGAGCGGTAGCAACTACGCTCACGTTGTCGATAGTAAGGACAAACTCATCGGCGTCACTGATAGCGTGGATGCCAATGTAGTACTTGCCATCTGACTTGCTAGCAGGAACAGTAAAACGACCAGTGTGGTTGGTTACATCGTAGCCTTCAACCACAACTGCAGGAATAATAGTAGTGGTCATAGCCTCAACGGTAGGCTCGGTGCCAACCATTACCTCGAAACGCTCGGGATAACCTGATGCTTTGGCGTCGATGCTAAACTCATACTCAGTATCTGGCTCCATGATGAGAGCTGGAGTAATCAACCAGTCATCGGCAGCATTATAGCTGCTCCATTGATAAGAAACATTCTTGCTAGTGCCACTGTAAGCCCATGTGCGGTCATCGTTGTTGGCATTAATTACAGTGTACTCGCTGAATGCAGCTTGAGTGTCAAATGTCTCCATGTAAGGTAGTTCATAAGCACCATTGTTAGGATCCTTTGTGATGGTGATGTTGCTGAATGCCTGAACATAGTAGATAACGCCCTTTGTAGTGTTTTGGATGAGATACTCAGTAACGTTGGTATACGTGTCGGTAGCTTCGTCATAGTTGAGCACGAAGTCACAAATGTCCTTCTGACCATTGGCATTGGTTTCGGCACCAGCCATGTAGTTAGGTCTGTTGGCTACATGACCAATGTATTGGTCTTGGGCAAAGGTTACGTTGTTACCCTCGCGTGTTCCCTTAATCCAAGATTGGGGAACATCGCTGAAAATACCCTGAATGTAAACGTCATTGTTGTCAACGCCCACATTAACGTTATATTTGAAAGCGGTGCCGTCGTAGCCAGTGGCTTCGAAGGTGTAAACCTCGGGTTCAACCCCCTCAGGAAGCTCAACGAGCACATCCTCGGCCTGAGTGGTTGGAGTGTAGACACTGCTATAGTCGGCATAGCCGGCCCATTCTTGGCTGTTTGCATAAACTGCACCAAATACAACGTAGGTCGAAGTGCCAATCAAGCTAATCTTGTCTTCAGTAACGCTGAACTGAACGTAGTGAGCGCTGTTGCGAACCTCAAATTCCTCGTAGTCATCGTCATAGTCGAGTACTGCCAGTGTGATAACATCGTTCACCTCGGCATCGTAAGCTACGTTCTGACCCATTGGTACGGTGATGGTGGTGCCGTCCTCGCTCAAGGTTCCCTCAATCCATGAGTTGATCTCGAGTTTCGACAATGGCTGCTTGAAGTAAACCTTGTTGTCTTCGCCAAACACGATGTCGATTGTGCCTGTTTGAGCGCCACGGCGAATATTCTCACCACTATAGTAGTAGGCATAACCAGCACGGTCATAGGTTTTCAGCTCACCAGCGGGTTGCTCCATAACGATACCATAGTCGCTTGCACTTTGAGCCCATGCTCCAATAGCCATAACGGCCATACTTGCAATAAGTAATAATTTTTTCATTTTTGTTGTTTGTAAATTGTGTTTTGAGCCTTCATTATACTTAAATACGACTCGAAAGGCTCATTAGTTCGGGTAGTACTGTTTTTAGTGGCGCAAAGGTAGTAATATTTTTTGTGTTATAGGTTTATTGGTGTTCTTTTTTAAGATAATTATAATAAATATTCTTGTTGATTAAGCAAGCGAGCCACAAATTAAGGGATTTTGTGGCTCGCTGCAAATGTATTTGAAATTATTAGAGCATTATTTATGTCTCCTCTAAGCACTCGTCAAGGTCATGGGTAAGTTGCTCGGTGTCGAGATTCTGTCCAATGAAGACAAGCTTGACCATACGGTCGCCATATTGCTCATCCCAGTCTTTTAGGATGTCGGGGTTATATTCCACCATGCGGCGTAGTTCCTCTTTGGGTGCAGTAGCAAACCATAGTCCGCTCTGAGTCAGTTTTTTCTGGACTCCTGCTTGCTCAAACAGGAATGACATGTCGCGGTTATGGCTAAAGTAGATGAGTCCCTTAGCGCGTATCACGTTCTTTGGCCACTTAGTAGCGACAAAGCGGTCAAACTTGTGGATATCAATAGCTGGGCGGCGATAGTACACGAAAGTCTGGATGCCATATTCTTCGGCTTCTCCTTCATCATGATGATGATGGTGATGATGGTGGCCTTCGTGATGGTGATCATGATCAGGTTCTTCATCGTGGTGATGGTGATGGGCTTCGGCTTCTTCTTCCTCGGTTGCTGGGCGTTCTATTTCGCGAATCCAGCCTGCAGAACCTGCTACTTGCTCGTAGTCAAACAAGCCAGTGTTGATAATGTCATTGAGGTTGACCATCGCATAGTCAGTCTCGATGATAGGCGCCGAGGGTTGTAGAGCATGAATTATTAGGCGAATGCGGTCGAGTTCGTCGGGGTCCACTTCCGAAGCTTTGTTAAGCAGCACTAGGTTGCAGAATTCAATCTGCTGAATGAGAAGGTTCTCTATGTCTTCATCGTCTATGTTCTTGCGCTTGAGATCTTCACCGCAAGCAAATTCGCTCTGCATCCTTAAAGCGTCTACCACAGTCACTATACAGTCAAGCCGTGGAAAACCATGCTCGATGTATTGCTCGCCCATGTTGGGTATGGAGCATATGGTCTGTGCAATGGGTTCGGGCTCGCATATTCCGCTGGCCTCGATTACTATATAGTCGAAGCGGTCGAGCTTCATGATATCGTTCAGCTGTTCAATCAGGTCCATCTTCAGTGTGCAGCAGATGCAGCCATTTTGCAACGCTACGAGGCTCTCGTCTTTCTGACCCACGATACCGCCCTTTTGAATAAGGCTAGCATCGATGTTTACCTCGCCCAAGTCATTGACAATGACGGCAAATTTAATGTTCTGCTCATTAGTGAGAATATGGTTTACGAGTGTGGTCTTTCCGCTGCCCAGATAGCCTGTGAGCAGCAAAATTGGTGTTTCTTTCATTCTTCAATTATCAGTAGTCAATTATCAATCCCTAATGTCAAATCCATTATGCATTATGAATTGTGCATTATTTAAAGTATCTCATCAAGCACGGCCTTGTAATTGCCTTGCATTATGATATGGTGGTTGCCTATTGGTTTGGTCAGGAAATACTTGGCGGCATCTTTGTCGTTGAGTTGAATCACTTGCTGGGTGCGGCACAGGTCGGGATTGCCTTGGTTCTCAACAAGTATGCCTTCTTCGGCGAAGTGTCGTCCAAGTCCTCCGCTCACCTTGAAAATGGTGACAGGGCCAGGTTTCATGAAGCCTCGTATGCCCACACCGATTCCCGACTCAAAATGGGTGTCAAGTTCGTAGCTCTCAACCATGTCAAAGGGTATGGTGCAGTGTGCAAAGAGCATTTCGCCAGTCTCGGGGTTAATGCGGGCGGGATTGGCTTGGAAGCCGCTCTTGCCTGTAACGGCCTGTGCTATCTTCATCGACACCATGGTAGGCACATCGCCTTCGCAGCTTGCCACGATACCCTGAGCGTTGAATTTTGCTAACGCCACGCAACCTGTATTCTTGACTGCTGTCAAGAGATCGAAGCAACGAATTGTGAAGCCTTGTAGGTCATAGCCTTCTACGATGAGTTTCAGTGCCTCATATATGCGCTCGGCACCAGTCAGTGATTGACGTATATCCTCGTTAGGTGCTTTCTCTAGAAGGTCGCTCTCAATATCATTTGGTATGCGGTCGATTAGCATTAGCAGCTCGTCCATGTCGATGTTGACAATCTCAATGCCTAGCATGTCCTCAATAGTGCGGTGTTTAGCTTGGCTGGCGATGAGCCAGTCACTGGGTTCGCCTATCACACCAAGGCGGCAGCCGTTTAGTGCTCGCATAGCCTTACCCACCTGCTGCAGCGTTGTTATGCGCCCTTTGATGTATTCATTCGAACCATGCAGAATCTCGCCTTTGAGCCCCTGCTGGCGCAAATAAGAAAGAATTTCCATCGATGCGGCAAGTGAGTTGCTCTTGCCCGATGTTAGTAGGTAGAATGGCTGCTTCGACTGGCGAAGCATGCGGGGCAGTTCATTTTTAAAGATGCCCTCGGTGCCGCCAGTGCGCACATAAATCAGTTCAAGGTCATGACCACCATAGTCTCTAAAGTCACCACCCATCAGTTGGTACTCGATGCCCAGACCTCCCAAAAACTCTTGGGTAACGGCATCTACAGCAGCCTCATCATGCAGCTGCGATGTGAGTGTATAAATTGCTGTTGTCATAGTAGTATGTTTTTTTGATTCAATCCCCAAAATTAGCAATTTCCTTTAAATCCACCAAAACAATGTCATATTAATTCTGCATTATTATTCCGGTGAAAGTGCGACCGCTGTTGATGCCTAGGCGGCGTGCCGAGAAGTAGTGCTTATGCTCGCAACGGCTGCAATGGTCGGGCAGGGTGATGTTGCTTGGATCTACGCCAGCTTTTATAAGCAATTGGCGGTTGGCTTCTTGCAGATTAATGTGGGCTTTGCCTGTAACGTCGTTGCGTTTCATGATTAGCGAGATGTTGAAACCTGCTTGTTCAAACTCTTTCACCACTTCATCACCAACCTCAAAGCAATTTTGGCATATGCTCACGCCCAACGCCGCGACGATTTCGCTTGCTTTTGCCCCGAGTTTGCACATGGCTTCAACTGTTTTTTTCGCTATGCATCCCACGGTGCCTCGCCATCCCGCATGTGCAATGGCAATGATGCCGATAGTAGGGTCGGCAAGGGCTATGGGTACGCAGTCGGCAGTGTTTACACCCATGCACACTCCTGGAAGGTTTGTAACCAGAGCATCAACACCCTCGATAGCTGAGTCTTGTTCTTCGATCGCAGCATCGAGGAAATCACTATCTATTATTTTTACATGGGTACTGTGTGTTTGTCGTGGCATTACAAGGTTGTCAAGGTCAATGTCTAACTGCTGGCACAGCTGCATGCGAGCATCGAGTACACGCAATGCATCGTCACCGGTATAGTCACACAGGTTCCACTGCGAGTAGGTATCGCTGGCAACCACCTCGCCGCGTTGTGTCTGAAACGCCATGTAGTGCTCGTTGCACCCTTTCAATATGAGTTTGTCAAGTATCATAATTTTTTAATCACATGGCAAGGATTTCCAGCTGCAAGAACTCTTGCCGGTATGTCGCTAGTAACTACGCTGCCAGCGCCAATTACTGCACCTTCACCTATCGTTACGCCAGGACACACGGTCACATTACCTCCCAACCACACGTTGTCACCCACTATGATTGGCAGTGACCATTGTTTGCCAGCATTACGGCTCTCAGCATCGAGTGGGTGGCAAGGGGTATAGAACGAGCAGTTGGGACCAATGAAAACATGATTTCCAAAAGTCACTTTTGCTTCATCAAGGACCACCAGGTTGGTGTTTGCAAAAAAATCTTCGCCCACTTCGATATTGAAGCCATAGTCGCAAAAGAATGGCTGTATAACCTTCAGCCGCTCGCCTGTTTTTCCCAAGATGCGCTTTATCAGCGCTGTCTTCTTATCATGATTCGAAGGTCTTATGTTATTGTAGTCGCGGCACATCTCTTGTGTCTTTTGGAGGATGTCGAGCAGTTCGGTGTTGTCGCTTGCGTCATAGGGCTTGCCACTCATCATTTTCTCCAATTCGCGTAGCTGAATTTCGTTGAATTGTCTCATGAATAAGTTGTTTGTTTTGAAAAAAATTACTGGAGCAACTAAAACTTTATCAGGAAAACTCCTGCTAACATGATCAGAATACCAGCAAATTGGGTCCATGAGATATGCTTCTTTGGTGCTCCGAGCCAGCCGTTACGTTCCATGAGGAGGCTGAGTAGGAGTTGACCAATTAGCAGTGCCATCATGAACACGCTCACGCCAATCAATGGTATGAGCCAGGCATTGCCATAGACTATGATTGCGCCCAGTATGCCTCCCATCCAAATCCACCAGGGAGCATCGGTAGTGAATGCTTTTCTCATCTTTATAACGCTGCCGTTGATGCAGCAGAAGATAATCATTATCACAGTGGCAATGGCAAAAAGCACTGTGGTGGCTTGGATTGCCGAACCAATTACCTGTCCTAGAGAGGCAAGAATCGCTCCAACCACAGCCGAGAGGCATCCAGATAGCACTGCGGCCAGTTGCCACATCACTTTTCTTAGTCCGCCATTCTCAACTTTGTTGTTGCTCTTAAGTCTAGGGATAATGACCACCATCGTTACGCCCACTATCAGCAGCACGGCACCAATGGCGCGTTGCCATCCCAATGGCATCACTCTTGCTCCAAACCACCCAAAATGGTCAATGCACAAGCTGAAGATCAACTGACTGAACATAGGAATCACCATTACTTGTAGTTGGCCTATTTCCTTGAAGAGATGAATGGCGATGGTAATGGTGATGAGTGGGATAATGCCAATGAACCAGCTCCACCATGGGGCGTCATGAAACGCTTGAGGCGAGGGCATTAGTGGAATAGATGCAATTAGTGCAACAATGATGAGCACTATAGTTGATACTGCAAAAGAGATAAGTGTCGACAATGCCGCCGAACTAACGAGCTGGCGCATGCGAGAGTTGGCTGCCGTCTGGATTGGGGAGCAAAAGCCCAACACAAGTGCTATGAGAGTGTAGATCATTCTTTATTAAAAAAGTTGTCTTATAAATAATTTTGTCTTGGCAAAATTACAAAGAATAAAGGAATTATCATTATATTTGCGCAGGAATATAAACCAAATAATATCATTAAAATGAAAAAGACATTATTATTTCTTGCTGTTGCTCTCATGGTTGTGATGGCACAGGCACAGAGTAAAGTTTATTTCACACGTGACATCAGCCCTGAGGGCTTGGTGAAAATTTATAAGGCTCTCGGTGTTGAGGCTACTGGTCGCGTGGCAGTGAAAATTTCTACTGGCGAAGGTGGCAACAATCACTATCTCAAGCCCACTCTCATCCGCAATCTAGTCGATGAGGTGAATGGTACTATCGTGGAGTGTAATACAGCTTATGGAGGTTCGCGTCAAGACGTGAATAAGCATTGGCAAACCATTCACGAGCATGGCTTTGATTCAATCTTTGCCGTTGATATCATGGACGAGTATGACCAAATTCGCATTCCTATTCAAGACAAGAAGCATCTTAAATATGACATCGTGGGTGGTCATCTCGCCAACTATGATTTCATGATTAACCTTGCACACTTCAAGGGTCATGCCATGGGCGGCTTTGGTGGAGTTCTGAAAAACGCAAGCATCGGCGTAGCTTCTACTGCTGGTAAAGCTTATATCCATAGTGCTGGAAAGACCGACGATGCTCAACTTGCGTGGACCAAGGACTACATTGCTGCTGGTCCCACTCAAGACCTGTTCCTCGAGTCGATGGCTGCAGCTGCCCAAGCGGTGCACAACTACATGGGCGGCCACGTTGTTTATATCGACGTGATGAATAACATGAGTGTTGACTGTGACTGCGACGGCACCCCCGATGCACCAATGCTTAAAGATATGGGCATTCTCGCCAGTCTCGATCCCGTAGCTGTCGATCAGGCGTGTCTCGACAAGGTGTTCAACTACAACGGCAAGCCAGGCGACGACAACAAGCCACTCATCGAGCGCATCAACCGTCAACACGGCACCTACATCACCGATTACGCCGAGTCTATTGGACTAGGTTCAAAGTCTTACATAATCATTGATATTGATAAATAAGCCTTAATGGTGGCTAAATAAAAAAGGTTCCTTCACTGAAATGAGGGAACCTTTTTTGATATTAAAACTTATAGGTAAGTCCTAGGTGGAAAGAATGCATTGGTTCTTTTTCGCTTTTTACTAAAGGTGTGCCATGCACCACAATATTTCGGCTACCACCATAGATGTCGAGATTACTATAGGTGTATCCCACCGAGAACTCCCATTGCTCCTCAAATTCCAATACTAACTCGGCTCTTGCATGCCAGTATAATGTCTTGGCGCCAGAGTTTTTAATATCTTCTTCGGAGTCAAATATCAAAACTCTTTCAGTAGAACCGTTGGCTTCATCTCCAAAGATATCCTCTTTTGTGAAAACCTCGAATTTGCTCACAGTTATGCTCTCGTTTGTTGGTATTGGAATTGTGATTCCCGGCGACAACCTGAGCGAGAGGCCCATTTCATTCTTGCTGAGCATTATTGCTGGTGTGGTGAATTGCAAGCCGGCTTTAAATGCAAAACGGTAGGTGGCATCGCGAAAATTATTGATTTCCCAGAGGTATTTTTTGTCTTCGTCTTCAACGAATTCAAAGAATTCGACATTGTTATTAATCTTATTGGAGAATGGAGTTAAGATCAAAAGACCTGCATTGGCGCCCACATAGCGGAAAGGACGATACTCGGCAGTAATCTCCACATCCAGTGAAGGGAATGTCGACGGACTCAAACGCAAACCGGCAGCCACTTTGCTATCGTTGCTATAATCGATATCTATGGCCCTCGCACTGAATAGTGCCAATCCTAATAATATGCTGAATATTAATCTTTTCATTTGGTGTAAAAGTCAATAATTCTCTCTATTGTGCGGTTGCAAACGGCGCAGAAGACGGGAACCTTCAGAGTCTTCATCATGCAGTTGGGGGTAGGGCGATACACGCCTTTTAGCACGCACCCTGCACCTTCGTAAAGGCCTATGGTTTCGGTGTCGTAATTCTTCTCATCTGCAGTGCTGATGATGGCTTTGCCACTAGGCATCAGGTCTTTCCATTTGCTACTGAAATCGGTAAGGGTGGTGATGTTGGGCGACCAAGGCTCCACATCAAGTGGAAAATCATTGGGTTCCTCGCCTTCATAGGCATATTCGTCAGCAAGCCCTGCAAATGAATGTCCAAACTCGTGCACGAGCACTTCGATGAAGAGCTTGTGCTTGGTCATCAGCAGGTTTAGTGTGTTGTAGATGCCACCGCCACCATAGCGGTCGGTATTTACCATCACAATGATGTGCTCATAGGGTGTACCGGCAATAGCATCATGCATCTGTTTGATGCGCAGTGTAGTAAGGTAGCGTGCCATGCCAAAGGTGTCGAAACTTGACCCCATAGCAGTCTTGTGCCACACGCCTTCGCTCGGTATTGACGGACCGCAATCCTGCGACGGAGTGAGAACGGCAATAACGCGGAATCGGTCACGCAGGTGCTTATAGGGCTCAAAACCGAAGATTCCTTCCACACCTTTCTTGCAATCAACGAGATAGTCGTCCATCTGCTCTTGGGTGTAGCCTTCGGCGACAAAGGCGATGTTGATGACCTTATCGGAACGTGCTGGCTCATTTAGAACCACATATTCTGGTACATTTTCGCCTTCGCCTTTATGCACGATTGTGATGTCGGTAGGGTAGACCTTGTGCTTTATCGATGAAGTCACTTGCTGTCGGTGGTTATACAGGTTCACGGTGACAACTACCGAGTCGCGCGGCATGGGCAGCAGTTCCACGCACTCAAATGCCTTAGGCGATAACTTTGCGTCGTCAAGGTCGAGCCATTCCTGAAACAGGGTGCTGAACGTGTGGCTATAGATGAGTTCGCCAGTAGCAGCGAGTCGCATGTCGATTGTGGCAGCTCCGTGCACGGGGTAACTAGTTAGATTCTGTCGCTTGCCGTACCAGCCTGGCATACGGCTCATGCCGTCAACGGCTATAAACTGACTCTTTAAGTTTCCGCTCAATATATAGTCGATTCTCAGTGTCGAGTCACTGAAATATTTCTCAAAGTTTTGCCCTTGCCCCGACGTTGACCACAACAGAGCCAGCAATACCAACAAATATCTAAATAATATCCTCATCACTAATCACTTCTTACTTGCTACTTAGTTTTATTGTTCCATTCAGATAGCTTTTATTGCCCTTCACACGCAGTATGATGTTGCCAGGAGTCTCAGTTGTTTGTACTACAACCACAAGTTGGCCGTGGAATAGTTTCATCTGTGGCTTAGTCATCACTTGCAGCGAGGTGGCGTCGCCGTTGCACACACCACGGAAGGTGCCTGCGCCCTCAACAGTAAATTGTAGGTCATCGTCGGCATCGGGTAGCAAGGTGCCTTTCTTGTCGATAAGACTCACAGTGATAAATGCCAAGTCGTTGCCGTCGGCATTCAGCACACTGCGGTCAGCATCGAGTTGTAGACGTTTAGGCTTGCCTGCCGTCTTCACGCTCTTCTCGCCAGCCTTATTGCCGTTTTCGTCATAAACCACAACCTTAATCTCGCCTGGCTCATACACCACGTCACGCCAGCGCAGGCGATAACGGTCAAGGCGTGTGGTTGGGTCTTTTGTGATTTTGCCCTGACTCTTACCGTTGACAAAGAGCTCGGCACTAGGGTAGTCGGTGTAGCAATACACTGGTGTAACCTTGCCTTTGCGATCGGGCCATGTCCAGTGTGGTAGTAGGTGTATGGTGTGGCTATCTTTGTTCCAATGACTGCGATACAAGTAGTAACGGTCTTTAGGCAGACCGGCAAGGTCAACTATGCCATAGTAGCTGCTGCGTGAGGGCCAGTAGGCATCGTAAGGTGAGGGCTCACCAAGATAGTCGAAGCCTGTCCACACAAACTCGCCAATTGTCCAGTCGAAGTCGTCTTGCAAGCGCCAGTCATCGTCGGGAAGGTTACTCCACCAGGGATGGTCGAGATCATAGCTGTTGCATTGTCCATTCGGATACTCCTTTCCTATGCCACAAGTATCGGGGAAGAAATATTCGCCACGGCTGCTCACGGTCGAGGCTGTCTCGCTGCCAAGCACAAAGCCTTGAGGCAACTGCTTGATGCAGTCCTCATAGCGGTGTACGCGGTAGTTGAAACCTGGCACGTCGGCCTGCTGTGCAAAGCCGCACTTGATGTCGGCATCTGGGTTGTCCATGCCGCAGGTCACCATACGGGTTGGGTCGATGGTGTGGCACCAGTGAACCAGTGCTGCATAGCGCTCAGCACCTTCTTCTTTCCACTGCTCTGGAATCTCGTTGCCCACGCTCCACAACACTATGCTCGGGTGGTTGCGATGATTCATAATCAGGTTATAGATGTCTTTCTTCCACCACTCGTCCCAGAAGCGGTTGTAGCCGTTCCTCACCTTCGGGTCTTTCCAGCAGTCGAAGCTCTCGGCCATCACCATCATGCCCAGACTGTCGCATAGCTCCATCTGCCATGTCGACGGCATGTTGTGCGACGTCCTGATAGCGTCGGCACCCATCTCTTTCATCATTTTGATTTGACGTGCCATGGCGGCCTTGTTGGCGGCTGAGCCAAGTGGACCAAGGTCATGATGCAGACACACACCCTTGAATTTGCGTGTCACTCCGTTGAGCTGGAAGCCGTTCTTTTTGTTAAATGCTACGGTGCGCACTCCCAGGTTATCCACGCGTTCATCCACCACTTCGTCGTTGAGCGCTGCAGTGGTGTGTATCTTATATAGATATGGCGATTCGGGCGACCACAGATTTGCTTTGATAATCTTGAATTCCATGCGGCAGTTGCCATCGGCGGCAATGCGTCTTTGGGTTTCGGCAACTATCTTGCCGTTACGGTCTATAATCTCCATTGTGATCACAGGATGATCGCCTATCACACATCCGTTGAGCTTCGAATCTACGGCGACCAGCGCTGTGTCTTTCTCTATCTTTACGGTGCGAATGTTCATTCCCCATGTGTCAAAGCCTACACGGCCGCTGGTGATAAGTTTAACTGGGCGGTACAATCCAGCGCCGGGATACCAGCGGCTGCTCTCTTCCACGTTCTTCAGGTGAACCTCAAGTTCGCCTCTGTAAGAAGGGTCTTTGATGTATGGCGTAATGTCAACCCTGAAGGCGTTGTAGCCGTAGGCCCATCGACCCACCTCTTTGCCGTCGAGATACACCACGGGCTCGCTCATTGCTCCGTCAAAGAGCAGCTCGGCGCGCTCGGTGCCCTCTGGAAGCACAAGCTGTGTCTTATAATATCCTTCGCCTATCCAGGGCAGTGCGCCTGAGCGGCCGCTGTGTTCGGTTTCGGTCTCCTCGCCGTTCTCCTTGATAGCGACCACCTGGAGGTCCCATTTCTTGTCAAACGGGCCGCTAATCGCCCAGTCGTGAGGAATCGTAACCTCTTGCCAGTTAGCCTTGTCACGGCTGAACTGCCAATTTTTGCTCAGCTCCTGTACTTTTGTCTCGCCTTTTGCGCCCAAAGCAGCCACTGCCACAAGCGCCCACACTATCATCCGTCTTACCATATCAGTATTTTGTTTTTCGGTTTATCTCTTTTGAACTCTTGGTTTATCTTCTGCAAAGATACAAAACAATTCCAAACTACAAAACCCTCATCCTAAAATTCCCCCTTAACACCTCCTGTCTAAAAACCAGTCTCCAACGTCATTTTCATTAAATTTTTGTTCAATTTTAAGCGAAGCGCCCTTCCATTATCTAACGCAAAATATAACGAGCTTGCGAGGCTTTTCGACATCATTCCAGCATATCTGCAATTTTAATAAAAATTTTCATTCAATTTTAAGCGAAGCGCCCTTCCATCATCTAACGCAAAATATACCGAGCTTGCGAGGCTTTTCGATACCATAGGTGCAGCTTTGTGAGATTATTCCAGCATCTAACGCAATTGTGCATTTTGCATTATACATTTGTGCATTGAAAAAACTCTTCCCTCTCCCTGATCTTTTAACCTAGCTCCCTTCACCCCCAATCCATTACCTTTGCACACACGCACATATAATAAATACTATAAACTATGTACTTCCTCTTCCCTCTGTACTCTCCACTCTCCACTGTAAAACCTCTTACAATTTATAACTTGCTACTTTTTACTTGATTTCGTCCCACCAACTACGAAATATTAAGTAACCCATTCTCTAGCACTTAACATCTAAAACAAATTTCACCAATTATGACTACAGAGTCTCAAACCCCAAAAAAATATTTTTCAAAAGTGTCCCACTTTTTCCACTTCCCCAAAATTCCAACTTACAATCCGTAACCCATATTCCCGAGTTCAAACGAACTACCTCGCGCAGCCCTCTCTCCTCTTCCCTCTCACCTGAAAATGCATTATGCATTGAATAAAGCCGCATGGCTATGGCAACGCCATATTTTGAAAAAATATTACAATTGTTTTTAATTGTCTGCCCCCCACTTACATTATTAAAACCAGATTTTAGAGCCTCAGGCTCTCTAATTTCCACTCCGCAAGGAGTGGCAAAAGAAAATAATTGTTCTTAATAACCCCAAGCCGTATGGCTATGATTACGCCATATTTAGAAAAATTATTTCAATTGTTTTTAATTGTCTGACAAAACCACTAACTTTGCAATATGAAAAAGATACAAAAAACTAACGCCGCACGGCTCCTAGATAAGGCAAAAGTGCCCTACGAACTTGTGGCCTATGAGGTTGACGAAAACGACCTCTCGGCAGGACACCTCGCTGCCACTATCGGTGAGGATATCAATCAGGTGTTCAAGACATTAGTTCTCTTTGGCGAGAAAACTAAACATTTCGTGTGCGTCATTCCTGGCGACCATGAGGTGGACCTGAAAAAAGCCGCAAAGTTAAGCGGTAACAAGAAGGTCGACCTCATCGCCATGAAAGACCTCCTAGCTACCACAGGTTACATACGCGGCGGATGTTCACCAATTGGCATGAAGAAACAGTTTCCCACCTTTATCCACGAGACCTGCATGCAGTTTGACCACATCTTTGTCAGCGCTGGCTTGCGTGGACTGCAGTTGAAGATCGCTCCACAGGCACTTGTGGATTTTGTGCGAGCCACTGTCTGCAACCTGATAAAAGAAACTGATGATTGATTATGGCACACAAGAATAGAATAGGCAACTTGTTCAGCCTCACCTCGTTTGGTGAGTCACACGGACCCGCAGTCGGAGGTGTCATCGATGGCATGCCGGCTGGCATCACCATCGACATGGAACAGCTGCAGCGTGAAATGGCGCGTCGACGTCCCGGACAGGGTGGAACAACTTCGTCTCGCAACGAGTCCGACGAGGTAGAAATCCTATCTGGCATCATGGATGGCGTGACACTGGGAACACCCATCGGTTTCATCATTCGTAACCGTGACCAGCGCTCCGCCGACTATGACCACCTCAAGGACGTATATCGGCCATCGCACGCCGACTATACCTATCAAGCCAAGTACGGCATCCGCGATCATCGCGGTGGCGGACGAGCCTCGGCACGTGAGACAGCTGCTCGTGTGGTAGCTGGCGCCTTGGCCAAACAAGCCCTCTCAAAACTAGGTATCACCATCACTGCGAGTCAAGTGAGTCAAGCGAGTCAGATGAGTCAGGTGAGTCAAGTGAGTCAGGTGAGTCAGGTGAGTCAAGTGATTCCAGTGATTCCATCGATTCCACAAAACTCCCCCTCTAAGATAGAGGGGGATGGGGGGAGTATGACGCACCCAAGCCAATATCATGATAAAACTAATAATACACCATTCCTATGCGACACCTACGGCGGTGTTGTCAATTGTGTTATAAAAGGTGTGCCGGCAGGGCTCGGCGAACCGGTTTTCGGCAAACTCTCGGCTCAACTCGCCGAAGCAATGATGAGCATCCCGGCTGCTAAGGGTTTTGAGATCGGACTGGGATTTGATTTCGTGAATCATCGTGGCAGTGAAGTTCTTGACAAGTTCGTTATGAAAGACGGCAAAATTACTACCGAGACGAATTTTTCGGGTGGTATACAAGGTGGCATCAGCAATGGCAGCGACATTACTTTCAACGTGGCTTTTAAACCTGTTGCGACTCTGATGCAACCAGTTGAAGGTGTAGATGGTCAAGGAAATACAGTTACAATTGAGCCGCGTGGACGTCACGACTCTTGCGTAGTGACTCGTGCCATTCCCATAGTTGAGGCGATGGCAGCTATCGTCATCCTCGACAATGTGCTAATCAACAGAGCCTCAAGGCTGTAATGGCACGTCTGGCATATAGCGATTTTCTGCGACAGCTCTACGGCACCCGTGTTCAAAAGCTGAACGTTAACGCTGGGCTTACATGCCCGAACCGCGACGGCTCGCTGGGGTGGGGTGGTTGTGCCTATTGTAACAACGCCTCGTTCACCCCAGTTTTTAGCCACTCTACGGCATCAGTAACTCAACAACTTCTCGACGCCAAACAGTTCTACGCAGGGAAATATGCCTCAATGAAACATTTGGCTTATTTCCAGAGCTTTACTAGCACTTATGCACAAGTGGAGAAATTATGCTCGCTATACTCCGAGGCGCTTTCTGTGCCCGATGTTGTAGGCCTTGTGATATCCACGCGTCCTGACTGCCTGAGTGACGAAGTCCTCGACTTGATCTGCAGCATTGATAGGAACCACCCCGTGATTGTCGAAATAGGAGTGGAAACGTCTCATAATCGCACTCTTACGCTTATAAACCGCTGTCATTCATGGCAATGCGCTGAAGATGCAATCACACGGGTCGCCAGCCGTGGCATCCACGTGGGAGCGCATCTTATCCTAGGCTTGCCAGGAGAGAGCGAGAATGACATGATGGCAACTGTCGATGCTATAGCTCAGTTGCCAATTAGCACCGTCAAGTTCCATCAGCTGCAGGTGCTGCGTGGCACTTCGCTTGCTCAGCAGTGGGAGAGTGCTGCCCTCAATATAATCAACTGGACACCACAGCAATACGCTTCTTTCTGTCATCGCATCATCAGCTCCCTACCAGAGCGCATCGTCGTCGAACGAATGGTCTCGACTGCACCGCAGGCTCTGCTGCTACACCCAAAATGGAATCTCAAACCAGCACAATTTCGTGAAATCTTTCAAAATATTTTGTAAAAAATTGACCTAAACCTTGCACAACCGAAAAAAATGTACTAATTTTGTAGTCGCTAAATAAAAAACGGGGTATTAGCTCATCCGGTAGAGCGCAACACTGGCAGTGTTGAGGTGAGCAGTTCGAGTCTGCTATACTCCACAAATCAAAAACTGACAAGACCTAACGAGCTGAGTATCAACAACCACTCAGTTCGTTTTTTTGTGCATTTTAGCCTTCTTTGCTACCAGTTTGTTACAATTTTATTTTTAACTTCAAAACAGTAGCATTTTATGAAAGACAAGGATGCAACTATTTCAAAATCATGCCGTTTCTTTCTTGGTGACGCTTCAGTTACAGGTGCCCCGATTTACTTCTTTTGCCGTGTAAATGGTGTGCAAATTAAGCGTTCGCTTGGGGTGAGAATTGAGACTCGTTGTTGGGATCCATACTCACAGCAAGCAATAATCAAGAAAAGTTACAATGAAAAGACAAGGACTAACAATCTGATGGTCAACTCAGTAATTAGAGATTACAAGGATGCTTACAAGAGCTTTTGCGCCTATGTAGAGACCGAAAAAGTAAAACCAGAAAAACTCGTCTCCACACTGTCCAAATTCTTATATTTGATGGAAAGTAAACAGTGTAGAAAACCGGTAAAACCGGTAGAAGATCAACTAGATTTGATCACGAGAATCAAACGGTATGTGCGTGACAGGAAAGATATTTCCTTTAGCACAAAAGTAAACTATGGCCGCGCTATTAAAGCGTTTGGTGCCTTCCTTGATGCGCGTAAGCCGAAAATTACGTCGTTTAGCCAAATTGACACTGAGTTGTTCATTGAGATGGGCCGATGGATGCTGAATAATTATACGAGGCATAATGGAGGTGGTCTCTATCAGGTGGCAACTTTGAACGATTTCTTGAAGTTTAATTGCAGCCTAGTGCGAGCAGCTGCGGTTGATCTTGGTGAACTCAAGTATGAGGATGCTCAAAGAATCAGTTATATCTCGTTGAAAAACAAAGCATCTGACGATGACATAGCTCTGACCGATGAGGAGGTTATGATGCTATATCATCATAAGTGTGATAATGAAGATGATGAACTGATTAAAGATGTGTTCGTGCTCGAGTGTGTAACTGGGCAGCGCATTAGCGACACGGTGAAACTTGACGATTGTATTGAGCAAGTAAATGGTGTTTATATCGTGAAGCTTTTGAGTAAGAAGACCAGTGAACTTATAGTCTTTGATCTAATCTTTGATGTGGCACTTAAGATTCTTCAGAAATATGACTTCACAGTTCCAAGTTTAGGAAAGGATGATCATGCTACGAAAGACAAAATCAACCACAACATCAAGCAAATAGCTCGGGACGCTGGGATTTCAGGTCAAGAACTTAAAGTTTACCATTATGCTGGTCACGATAAGCCTACCACTGTAAAGGTTGACCGATGGAAATGTGTTACCAGCCACACTGGCCGACGCACATTTGTTACTGCTCTTGCTCTTAGAGGCTGGACTTACGAGAAGATTGGCAAGTACACAGGACAAAGGAATCCCAAGACTGTTATGCATTACGACAAGTCAAAGGGAAACCCAGCGATGATGGCGCAGTTTAACGCTACCGATCCGCAATTCCGATTGCAAATGATTGGCAGCGCCGTGAACATGAATCATGGATACATGGTGTCGCCATACTCGCAGCCTGGATTAGGCGCAATTCCCCCCCAACCAGTTATTCCACCCCAGCCACAGGCTTTACCTTATCAGCAGTTCTATAGTCCACAAGTGGCACCTGCTGTTTATCCACCAAGCAGTGGCATGCCTCAAACATCATGGAAACAGCAGGCTATCGAAGTAAAGGCTGTTGAAGCGCAAGTTGTGGATGACACTAAGCCTAAGCAGCTCACTTCTTGTAGTAAAGGAATGATCGACCTCATTAGATTCGTTGACGAAAAGCTTAACAATTTCATGAATCCCATGAGCATCGTCAGTGAAGCAAAGTCGTTCATCGCCACCAACACCATCGACATGTCGTGGTGTTCCCCAACTCAGGGCGGAATGACCTTTGAATTTTACCGTCCTAAACTCCAGCGCCTATTCCCTGAAAACAGCGCTGAGATAGAACAAATTCTCACCATGCTAATAGCATGATGGTTAATTGATATGGCACTCATGCAATATGGGAAATCTATATCGTGATAGTAGTCGCAAGTGTAACGTTAATAGTTGCACTGGCGGCTACTTTTTTGTTTTTTAATGTTGTTGCTAAAAATCTCAATTATTATTCTTGTTATACTGTTGCTTGAATTTTGATTTTTACTAATTTTGCAATAATAAAAGTCGATTATGGAAAATAATAAGATCATAATATACCAAACCGAAGACGGACAAACTCGAATTGATGTCCGCTTTGAGAATGACACCGTCTGGCTCACTCAGGCTCAAATGGCTGATTTGTTCCAGAAAGATCAATCTGTTATAGCCCGACATATTTCAAACGTTTTTAAAGAGGGAGAATTAGATGATAAAAGTAATATGCATTTTTTGCATAATACTATTTACAAATACAGACCAACGAGGATTTATAGTCTTGATGTCATTATCTCGGTTGGCTATCGTGTTAAGAGCAAGCGAGGTACCGCTTTCCGAATATGGGCGCGAAATGTGCTCAAAGACTATCTTATAAAAGGATATGCCATAAATGAGCAATTGCGTCATGAGCAACTGGGTGAGCTGAGGCAATTGGTGGGAATGCTCGGACGAACAATCCAAAGTCAGCCGTTATTGTCAACCGACGAAAGCCAGGCACTATTTGATGTAGTTACTGATTATACCTACGCTCTCGATACACTCGACAATTATGACTACCAGCGCTTGACGATTGAGAAGACCACTCAGGAAGAACGTTTTCATGCCACCTACGAGAACGCCAAGAGAGAGATTGATGCCCTGAGAGAAAAATTTGGTGGAAGCACTCTCTTTGGCAACGAGAAAGACGATTCTTTCCATAGTAGTATAGGTCAGATATATCAGACGTTTGGCGGTGAAGAACTCTATCCAAGTGTGGAAGAGAAAGCCGCTATGCTACTGTATCTTGTCACCAAAAACCACTCATTTAGCGATGGAAACAAGCGCATTGCAGCTACATTGTTCTTGTGGTTTCTGAATAACAACGGCATCCTTTACAATAAAGATGGCTCAAAACGCATAGCCGACAATACCCTCGTAGCCCTCACTCTAATGATAGCAGAGAGCAGAACCGAAGAGAAAGACGTGATGGTGAAGGTGGTCGTGAATTTAATTAACCAGAACAACTAATAATATATTTATAATGGCAACGAAAGAAAATGTGACTATGGAATTCAGACCAATGCGCCGTGTGCGCCAGCAGCTCACAACTGAGGACTGCGAAGAAATATTGAGAAGTGCCACATCGGGCACGCTGGCTGTGCTTGGTGATGGTGGCTATCCCTATGCTGTGCCCTTGAGCTTCGTCTATGCTGATGGAATTATCTATTTCCACAGCGCTAAAAGTGGCCATAAGATAGATGCAATCAAAAATCACGACAAGGCATCGTTTTGCGTCATTGCCAAAGACGAGATTCATGGTGAGGAGTATACGACCTACTTCCGCAGCGTTATAGCCTTCGGACGAATAACAATTGTCTCCTCTCCTGACGAGAAACTTGAAGGAGCAAAGCTCTTAGGCCGCAAATACAATCCTGGCGATGAAGTAGGCCTAACACACGAACTCGAGAAAAGCCTCGCCCACATGGAACTACTGCGCTTCGATATAGAGCAACTCACAGGCAAACAAGCTATCGAGCTACTTTAGAACACAAAACAATAAACATCAAGCGGTTGGTTAACCTTTTAATAGGTTGATCAACCGCAGTTATTTTTCAGTGATCATTCTTGAACATCCACTTGCTGAATTGAGTTGTTGTTATCGCATGCTCCGCAATTGCTGCAGCCATTACAGGTCATCTTGCTGCCGCAACCGTATCGAGCGCATTTTTACAAACTCTTGATTATTCGCTTCCGCTGGTTATAGAGTATTTTTATGCTATTTTCAGCGGAAACTTGATAAAATGCATGCATTTCCGCTGATTATAGACACTTTTTTGTGGTATTTCCAGCGGAAATGTGATAAAAATTACATTTTTCCGCTGGTTATAGAATTTTATTTACTATCTTTGCATCGAAAATAATAAAGACCATATTCTATGATAATAGGACGCGAAAAAGAACGACGTGAATTGCTGAGTCTCCTTGAAAAAGAAGAGTCTCAATTTTGTGCTGTCTATGGAAGACGACGTGTAGGCAAAACATATCTCATCCGTGAGACTTTTAATTACCAGTTCTGCTTCCAGCATACTGGAGTGGCCAAAGGTACGCTAAAACAACAATTGACTGCATTTCGAAACTCTCTGGTGGCGGCTGGTATGACGTGTGCAATACCAAAAACATGGATAGATGCCTTCGAACTGCTAAAAAAACTCATCAGTAATGCTCCAGTAGGAAAAAAGGTTCTTTTTATCGATGAACTTCCTTGGATGGATACGCCCAAAGGAAATTTGATTGGCGCCTTGGAAAACTTCTGGAATGGATGGGCAACAGCACGTCGAGAGAAAGACATCGTGCTGATAGTTTGCGGTAGTGCCACATCATGGATTAGCAAGAAACTCCTAAAAGACAAGGGCGGTCTTCGTGGAAGACTTACCAATCGAATAAAGCTCGCGCCATTTACTCTTCGTGAGTGTGAATTCTTTGCAAAGGGCGCCAACCTTGCTTTGGGTAGGAAAGATATCTTGGAACTATACATGATTCTTGGTGGCATCCCCTACTATTGGAGTTTCCTTAATAAAGGGTTGAGTGTAGCACAGAATGTTGATCAATTGTTTTTTTCTGAGACGGCACAATTACGAGATGAGTTTGAGGCTCTTTATTCCACTCTTTTCAAGCGTCCAGCGAATTACCTCAAGGTCATAGAGTGTTTATGCAATGGCAGGAAGTCTGGCATGACAAGGGAAGACATATTGAACGAAAGCAAATTATCTGATGGCGGCACTTTTTCCACCATACTGGAGGAACTGGAGGAGAGCGGGTTCATTCGCCGCTTTACTTCAGCCGATACTGCAGAGACTAATGCATTATATCAATTGATTGATAATTACACTCTTTTCCATTATCTCTGCATCAAGAAAAATGCATATAGCGATGAGCATTATTGGTCAAACACTTTCATATCCACAGCACATAACACATGGAGAGGGTTTGCTTTTAAGCGTGTATGTCTCCAGCACATACCTCAGATTAAAGCTGCCCTTGGCATCGCTGGTGTTCAGACAAACGTGTGTTCATGGACTGCTCGTGGAACCGACAAGCGACGAGGAGCACAAATAGACTTGGTGATGCAGCGTGCAGACGATTTTACTGACATCTGCGAAATGAAGCATTCCGTTAACTTATTTACTATAGACAAAGATTATGCAAATGACCTGCATAATAAACTTGTTGCATACCAAGAATTGTCAAAAGACAAACGCACTCTTCACCTTGTCATGATTACAACGTATGGTGTAGTACATAACAGTAACTATAATATTATACAAAATGAGGTGACTATGGACGACCTGTTTGCCCTATAGGTGAGATAGTGGGAAATAATAGTCCACGGGTTTTTATTACTTCATATTAAAGAAATAATACCTACCTTTGCCTTCGATATAAAAATCAACAAATGGAAATTTGTGTAATATGACAACATTACGATTTCTCTTCTCACTCGTGACGACGTTGGTGCTGACAGTCACTCCGTCATGGGCATGTACCAACCTTATCGTTGGTAAGGCAGCCTCTGTAGATGGCTCCGTGATTTGTTCATACAATTGTGATGGCTACGGTTTCGCTGGCTCACTGTCACGCACGCCAGGCGGCAGGCATGAGAAAGACGAGAAGATAGCCGTCCGTGAATGGGGTATGGGGGCCGTGAGGGGCTATATTCCCCAAGTGGAATACACCTATGATGTCATAGGCTTTATTAACGAGAAGCAGGTAAGCATCGTGGAAACCACATTTGATGGTCGCCTGGAGTTGCAGAACACCGAAGGTTTGCTCGACTATTTCACCATGATGCATCTAGGACTGGAGCGTGCCGCTACGGCACGTGAGGCCATCATCATCATGACCGACCTCGTGCAGATGTATGGTTACTGCAGCACTGGAGAGACTATCACAGTGTGTGACAAAAACGAGGCTTGGATTCTCGAGATTATAGGCAAGGGCCCTGGGGTGAAAGGTGCCGTGTGGGTAGCCGTTCGCATACCTGACGACTGCATTTGTGCCCATGCCAACCTTTCCCGTATACAACAATTCCCGTTGAATGATCCCAAGAACTGCTTGTATTCAAAGGACGTGATTTCCTTTGCACGTGAGAAAGGCTATTTTAGTGGCAAGGATGCTGACTTCAGTTTCCGCGATGCCTATTGTCCTATCTCTTTCTCAGCAGTGCGATATGCCGATGCGCGTGTGTGGAGTTTTTTCCGTCACCACTACGACCATTCCGAGATGGACAAATACCTGCCCTACATCAACGGCCAGCATGACGTTTGCGACCACCTGCCGCTCTACATCAAGCCCGACAGGAAGTTATCGGTACGTGACATCATGAATGACATGCGCGACCACTATGAGGGCACTCCGCTTGACATGACCGCTGACATGAGTGCGGGACCTTGGAGTTCACCTTACCGCCCGCTGCCTATGAATTGGGAAGTCAAAGGAAAGAACTATTTCCGTGAGCGTGCTATCGGTACCCCGCAGTCGGGTTTCACGCTGGTATCACAACTGCGCAACTGGCTGCCCGATGATGTGGGAGGCATTATGTATTTTAACTGCGACGATGCCAACATGATAGCCTACGTGCCTGTGTATTGCTGCGTGAATGACGTGCCCGAAGCATTCCGCCGTGAAAACAATGTGAGTAACGAGTTCAGCGAACACAGTGCTTTCTGGGTAAATAATGTGGTGGCCAACATGATCTATCCGCGCTACAGTGTCATGATAGGCGACCTGCGTGAGGCGCAGCAGGAGTTGGAGGACTTCTACGCTGCCGATCAGGCGCAGGTTTTGAAAGATATTGAGCCTCTCACCAAGCGTGATCGCGTGACCTACCTTACAGGCAAGAGTGCTGCTTACACTGCCCAGATGATGCAGCGTTGGGAAAAACTTTTCCGCCTCATTGTCGTGAAGCATAACGACCAGATTATGAAGCCTTCTGAGAATGGTGTTGTCGTTCCAGGACGTTACACTACACCTGGCTATGATCAGCAGTTCCGTGAACAGATCAGCAAAGACACTGGCACACGCTATCTGATGCCTGAAAGTTCTGGAGATATCAAATCCCTATAAGCGTGAAACCATGAATATGCTGAACGGAAAATACGAAACATATACAAAAAGCATTGAAGCATGAGCTCAAATTCAGAGGTTTACTAATACTTTAGTTCCCAATAATATCGTTAATAACATATGGCAAAAGATAAAGAATACATACAGGGACTTGAGGAATACATCCGTCAGGGTGAGCCACAGAAACAGGAACGAGGTCGTGCCTGGCAGACTGCTATCGGTCTGCAAGAAGTTGATGGACTGAAGACGTCGCCATACTTACTTGATACCGCACGCAAGCACATTGAGGGCGATATTACGATTGATGAAGCCAAACAACTTATCGATAGCTATTATAAGTCTCAGACAGGACGCAGAGAGATTGAAGACAATCGGACAGAGGAAGCCGATAAGGTCTCAGCACGCATCACCGAATTGCTGCAGGAACAATCGTTCAACTTCTCACCTGCTCAATATGCTGCGATTCATCGCCGATTATTTGAGGGCATCTTCAAGTTTGCTGGTCGCATCCGCGACTATAACATCACCAAGCGGGAATGGGTGCTTCGGGGCGAAACTGTCTATTATGCCAGTGCCGACACAATAAGCGAGACGCTTGAATACGACATGCGTCAGGAACGAGAATTCAGTTATGACGGCATGAGCATGGATGAAGCAATCAAGCATCTCACTCGCTTCTGTGCCGACCTTTGGCAGATACACGCTTTTGGCGAAGGCAACACTCGTACTACAGCAGTCTTTATAATCAAATATCTTAAGACGCTTGGTTTCAAGGTCACCAACGAACTTTTTGCCACTCACTCTTGGTACTTCCGTAACGCATTGGTTCGTGCCAACTACAGCAACTTGCAAGAAGGTGTCACCGAAACAACCATATATCTGGAGCGCTTCTTCCGCAACATGTTGCTTGGCGAAACCACACAACTCCGCAATCGTGAACTCCACTTGGATTGGAATTCCTCAGCAGAAGGGCAAAGTGCAAAACCCATATTCGCAAGTGCAAATTTTGCCCTTGGTCTGCCCGCAAAGTGCAAAGACTGCACTTTGGAAGAAATCGCCGTGTTGCGAGTGATACAGCAAAACCCATCGGCACCCCAGAAGTTTGTTGCCAATGAGATAGGCAAATCAGAGCGTACAGTCAAATCCATCACCGCTCGCCTAACAGAGCAAGGAATCATACGCCGCTCCAAAGGAAAAGGTAGCCCTTGGGAAATCATCAAATATTAAAGATTTTGTAACCGCTCAAACAAACATACATGGCAATACCAATCAACATAACATACCTGTTGCTCGTTCCTTCGCATTATTTAAAGAATTAGTTTTATCTTGCCTCAAATGCTTTTGCTAGGTGATACAACTATGCCCTTTGCTTCTGCGAAAAGCAGCGGCATACCGTGAAATTTGCCGTCAAAGAACCTATAAGCAAGCGAATCACCAATTGTGATACCTCGCAATTCAGCCTTGCTGCGCTCTCGCAAACCGACAGGCGTCCCCATTATGACAATTTCTTTATACATAAAACTATGCTTCATTTTAATACAATATTAAAACGATACAAAAATATTAAAATTATTTTACCTGACCTGATGTTGAATCGTTTTTTGTCATCAGAATCACAATAAGCCATAATCCATCTTTGAAAGCGACCTCGAAAGAACAAACGGAGTCATATCAGTGTGATACGGCTCCGCTTCTTATTTATACCACCACCACAACTTTAAAAATCTCTTCTTATGCCTTTTGCACTTGTTTTCACATGGAACTGCCACATCATTGGTGATAAAATAGTGAGAATGACAAGGTATATCCCAATTGCCGATTGATGGTAGTAAGCTAATACCTTTACCATTATACAACAATTTCCACTCATCAATGTCAATTGGTGTATCTATGCGATGACCACAACCACAGGCACAAAGATGTGAGACTATATTATGCTTGAGGCAAACATAAACGACTCCATCCTGCAACGAAGCAGGAATGGAGTCAACAAAGAGGTGCTTAAGTTTCTTTTTCCTCATAGTAAACAATGTCATTGCTATTTATAGTGTAGACAAAGCACGCCTTATCCCTGAGGTCGGCATAAAAACCTAGCATTTTCTTCCACTGGATCACGGAAAGGCCTGCTGCCAAAGCATTCAGTTCTGCAATTTGAATATTTGTGGCATATTCGTCTTTTTCAGCATCTTCGCTACCCATAACTAGCGATAGGTGCTTATAGCGGTCTTGGGTGCCGATAGCAACATGCAGCATCCCTGACAGTTGTCCATTAGGATTCTGAGCAATACCCATACCTGAATCGATAAAAGGTATGCGTTTTTCAATTAAATGACCAGCGATTTGTTTCTTTACAGAAACAGCATCAAGTGAAAGAAACACATAATCCAGCATGTCAAGATCCGAAAAGTTTTCGGAGGTGACCATTACAGCATGGGGAATTATTCCTTTGTGCATATTTGAATATATGTCAGCGTAATAGTCTACTTTTTTAGGAATTTTGGACAGGTCTGACTCAGACATGGCGCCAGGTGCTCGAAATGCATTATGGTTATTGATTTCATCAGCATCGAAGAGGTGAATCTCTGCTACTGGGGTCTTGGCTACAAGGTCGAGCAGATAAGAACCTGTGCCTCCTAATCCAATAATGCCAATCTTCAGCCCATTGAATTTATTGCTCAATCCAGTAATCTTGGCACGACTGGCATTGGTGTCCATATAGCGAAAAGGATTGTCTTTGGCATCAGCATCAAGAGGCTTGTTAATAAGGTTCCAAGCTTCTGATTCCAAACAAATAGCAGGAGCCGCAATGGTATCGAAGTAATGCTTGACCTTCTCGTAATAATTGGGATAATCGCCATTTGGAGGAAACTCTTCTTTCTCGGCATGACAAGAAAAATAGAAACTTGCTGTATAACCATTACAGATTGGTCTTCGAACGGGTGAGTTGACTAACGAAGGTAGTTTAAAACCTTTTACGTCACAGGGTTGTTCACCCATCCAATAGGCCGTATGATCGTTAGGACGGATAGTGTGCTCACCTGAAATGGTGAGGGGCATCATGAGGATACCGTCCTTCATTTCTCTGGCAGAGTTGATATAAGGTATGTGATGGACTATAAGCCATCCATCACAAACCTCTATCACAAAGCCTTCTGCCTGCAAACGGTGCAGGTCAGGACTGGTGTGTGCTGCGAACATTGAAATCCATTTTATTACAAACATAAACTTCAGTTCCGGGCGACATCAGTCCAGAAGGATTCTGGCTAGGGCCATTGCTGTACTTTACAATATATCCAGCAGCAGCTTGGGCAGGCACATGAGCAAGTTCTACTATCTTTTCGTATGTCACTTTTTCCTTCTTATATTCATATGGGGTACCATTGACGAAGATGACAGTCTTCTTGAGAAGAGTTACGAACTTCTCGGTGCCAGGATTGCCTAAATCGACCTGGTCATCACAACTGACAAAATGATCCTGCCAGCCATGTGGCACATCAACATATAGTTCCGTCTCTGCAGTAAGTCCTGCTAACTGACGGAGTTCCAAACCAGAAACAAACTGGTTCTTACTTTCGAAGTGTTGGCCATCGACTTTAAAACGATAGCCCTTTGGTCCATGAGGACCGGGAGTGTTAAATTGAATCATTTTAAATGAAATTTAATTAATTATTATAAATTTACTCCCGATTTAAGAACCTAAACTTGCTTTTTGGGAAATTACGTCCTAAATTTGCAAAATCACGCTGGTTCTTCCTGCGTTTTGGGGTAACTCGGAATGCCAATCGGGAAGCAAACCTTTCCGTCCTGCGCTATTGAGAGTAGTGCAGGACTTTCGTTACCTTACTTTGTTACTTGATTTTGTGCATAAACATGCCCTCCATATTTATAGACTACCTCGCCACTTCCTGAGACGATTCTCAATTTCTGGTTTTGGCTGTCTGGGGTTAATATAATATTACAGATATAGTTTATCTGCTTAAATCGTAGAGATATTAATCTGATGAGATTAAGAGTGTCTTTTATTTTGCATAAAAATTCGACCATTATAATACAATAAGTCCTCTTTAAAATGTTTTTCATAATATTTTATTTGGGGTTTAATAAATAAAACAAAGTTAAGCTTATTTTGCTCTTCTTTGACTTTGCAAAATTAAGCATTTATTTTGCACTAAAGAAGGAATGTTAATAACTTTATAACAAAAACTTATTAACAACAACATTAGTAACATAGCGATCAGCATTAACTCAAAGATAATGAGTGAAAAAAAGAAAAGCGACATCAATAATCGCTTCTCTTGTAGTGGTTTAGAAGTAGTTGAAGTTACCTCTTTCCCACCATTTTAATCGTTTAACCACTTTAACACTTTTGGCTTTTGGGAATTTCCTCTTAGCCTTGATGTAAGCGGTTATTCTGTTCGTGCTCTCGATATACACCTTATTCCCATCGACCAAAACAATCCAAATGCTGGGTGTCGGGACAGTTGGTGTAGGAATGCTCACAATGATTAGCCATTCCACTAACTTTTGAATCAATTTTTGTTTCATTTTATATCATGTCTTTTTAGAAGGATAGACACTTGCTTGGTACTAAATTTACCCCCTCTGCTAGTAGTGAATCCTTCCTTGTTTAAAATTCTTGCCATCTCGCTCATATTATCGGTTTCACGAGCCAAGACCTTCAGCATTGCGACAGCCCTTTTGTTATTGGGATTGTCGTTTGCTTTTTCTTGGTTCGTCTTCCTGCTGTTCACGATGGCTTTCTCTAAGTTCTCAGTTAAATTTTCAGGTTTTCCGAGCTTGTGACCCTGCTCTTTCTTTACCTGGAGTGCCGCCCTCGTTCTTTGCCTTATCAATCCAGCCTCATATTCACTGATGGCGGCAATAATAGTAAGGACAAGTCTATTAGCACGTGGAAAGTCACAAAACACAATTTCAATCCCACTGTCTAATAATTGACTGGTGAATGAAACATTTCTCGACAAACGATCCATCTTTGCCACGATTAATGTAGCTTTTTCTTTTTTACAGAGTTCAAGGGCCTCATGTAGTTTAGGTCGCTGAGATTTTCTTCCACTCTCAACTTCCACGAACTCCTCTATTGGCTCTTTTCCCTTAAGATAGTTTTTGATGATTTCTTGTTGAGCCTGTAAACCGAGTCCTGACACACCTTGCCTTTGTGTGGAAACCCGGAGATAGGCCACATATTTTTCATTATTATCCATAGTTTGAAATATATTGAACGTTCGTTTAGTATTGTTCAAGAAAAACGAGATACCCATAAATGCCTGAATATCTCGTCTTTTCTCAAATCTCCTATCCTGTGACAATGCCGTATGTTTGATAAATTGGTTATCACAGTAATCAGTATTCTCACAGAAGATGATTAGCTATAGAAATCATGTTCTATGCCAAATAAGTCTCGTTCATAAAACAGGTCTTGTAGAATTGGTTGTCGGCAGGAATAGTGATTTTCCTGAAAACAACAGACCAAAAGCCGTTTTTGATCTCACTCGTTGTAGGTCTCTCATCAAGCAGAAGAGAGACAATACTTGGGTGAATCGGGTAGCAATATTTCAATGCCCGCTCCCTTGAACTTCTCGATAGACTGCACCAATATTTGATGGTGAGCTTTTTGTTTTTATTCTTGGTTGCCATTGTCGTTGAGTTTGTATTTGCGTTGTACATACTCGAGCAGTAAAGACTTGATAGATCTTGCTTTATCGCTCTGTGAATAGGTGAAGTAATCGGTTTGAGGGTTCCCATAACGGTCCTCGTAGTGAACAAAACCACGATATTCTCCCATTGAGAAAAACTTAGCATATGTTTCGGTAACTTCAGTATCGGTGTTAGAATACTGGACATAAAGGCTTACATAAAGTTTACCTTTAATAAGCTCCACTCCAGTGAAAGTGCTGTCCCAGTTGTTGCCGGTCTTGAATTTGGGCGAAACGTTGAGTCGCTTGTCTCTCGATTTGTAGAAGTTTGCCCCCTCCTCCTTGATGATGCGTGTTACAGTCTCTGTCGAGATTGCCAACAGTTCTTGATCGCTAAGCTCCTTGATGATTCTGAGTTTCTTCCCAGGTGCATAGCGTTTGAAAATTTCGATGTTGATGTTCATAATAAGTTGATTTTAAATGAATGGTAAATAAATTTCGTCTTTGTGCTCCTCCAGTGCTTGGGCAAGGATTGCTGCAGCCTTGTGTGCGCCCTGGTTTCGCAAGTCAATAAATCGGTTTGAATCATTGGCCATGAATTTGATACAGGCGATGATGAGTCTCATAAAGCTTTGTTCCAGCGTCTTGTGAAACGAAGGAATTGCTGCTGTGAATCGGTCGGGATTGAAGCCATAGTCGTTCAATGCACTCTCAAGTTGTTTTGCCGCTTGATATTCGCGGCTTTGTTGAATTTTGTCAGTTTTCATAATCTTTTGATTTCCAATATTCAATGTCTTGTTTTGCCATCTCGTAGGTCATCTCCAGTTCTTGAAGATTAGCTTGAGGATAGTAGTCTTTGAAGGCCCCACAAATTTCATCAAAACTCAAATCGGGATGATTAGTCAAGAGGTTATACACGTCATCATAGTAGAAGTCATATAAGTCATCATAAAAACCAGTGTCCCAGGTATACTCATATTGATGTGGATAGACCTCTTTACAATTCTCAATGATATGCTCCACAAAGTGCAGGCAGTTGAGCAGGTCTGGCTTCACCGTATATTCTCTTGAAGTATGCGGCTCGTAATACCCGCAGCTGATGTTGCAGCACGACACCTCAAGACCTCGCTCTTTCAAAGTGAGTACATCGGTCATCATTCCCATCTCCTGATGGTACCCGTAGTTCTCAAAACCTGTCGCGGCAATGAATTCCTTGCTGCAAAGCTCTGTTCCACCAATATGAGTGATGAAATCATCTGAACCTCGACGGTCACATTGTAATATATAGCGACAGTCGGTGAAAAAACTCAGGTCGCATTTCGAGCTGCCAATGCAGCCCACCTCTTCACTCACGAATAAAGCCACCTTGATGTTGTCGTATTTCTTAAGACTCACAAGCGAAACCCATATGCCTGATTTGTCGTCGGCACCAATTCCTATGAAATCCTTGGCCCCATAAGACCATCCAAACAGAATATCTTTGGTTTCTATTACTTCGAAGTCTTTTGGCTTTTTGCCATGAACCTCATCCATGTGCGCCACAAGACAGGGATATGTATCTTCATTGCCTTTGGTGACGAATATGTTTCCAATTTTGTCAATTTTGATTCTTGCTTCCTTCACGTTGGTCTTAATCCAATATACAATGAAGCGAATCATTTTTTTCTCTCTTCCACTATGACTGTGGATCGAGTACAATTTTTTCAGTAATTCCATGTCGTTACACAGCTATTAAAGCCTCTTCCTCAACGGTCTCAAGGATTTGGCTGGTTTCACGTTCTCTCTCCTCTTTATATCTCTGCTCAGCCTTCTCTTGGCATGACTGGCAGCAATAGTGTCTGTTGGTGATGCTGCTGTAATGCAGCTCATCTGCATAGTAGTCGGGTGACAGCATACGCTCCTTGCATTCAGGGCAAGAAGTCAAGTCGTCCTCTGAGTGGTAGTATTCGTTGTTGAAATAAACAAAATCCTCGAGACAATCGGCGTCACAGGTGATAGTGTCGCCGTGAAAATAGACATCCACTATCTCATAGGCATCGCGATCTTGATAATCAGCGTAGAACATTTCTTCTTCATCATCGTCACACTCGGCGTTTTCCAAACTGCCGCAAGTGGTGTCAAGAACATAGTCAAAATGCTTGTTTGCGTGGTTATATGCTTTCTTCTCACTCATGTTGAAGTAGCGAAAGCTGTCTTGATAAGACAGTACTGAGTCCCATTCCAGGTCGCACTTTATCTCAAACCTCTTGTCGCATAATGATTCTCCGTTTACACCGACAAAAGTCCTTACATCTGAACATCCAGCACCAATCTGCTTAAAACCGTCGATTTTTATCTTGTCGGTCTTCTTCAGTTGCTCTATCAGCACACGCTTAAGGATGTCTTTCCCGTCAACAGAGTATTGTCGCTCGGCAAGCACATATTTGTTGCCTTCATCATCATAGACATCGGTGAATATTACACATCGTGCTATCACCAATCCTTCTTTATTGGTCAGATAAGCCGCTTTGGCTGAGACCGAATCCTCATAGAAGCTGTAAAAGCCCTTATCTTCCATGCATGAACCGAAATCATCGGCGCAATCATCAGAGCTGTAGATGCGTTTGAAGTCATCGTCCACATGAAGGGTGAATTCTGGCAGAGTGCCACTCATATAAATCTCCCAGTCGGCGGCGAACTCCTCACATAGCCATGTAGTCACCTGCTGGGGCAAAGCCTGCCCTAAAGTGGTTTCACCTATGATTTTAGCGAAAAACCTTCCGGCTCTCATTTTGAAAATGCCATTGTTATTACTATGGTTCACATATCTCACATAGCTGCAACTGCCGTCTTCTGGAATTCCATTGTACTCATCGGTACTGTAAATGTTACTGCGGAAAGTCGTCTTGTTGAGCTCGACTTTATATCTCATTCCTTGCTCGACACCCAAGTAAGCCATAGTGTCGATTAAAGTTTTTTTTAACTCAGCCATGCTCTTGATAGCGAGAAGGTCCCAGTTGTTATTCTCGCGGCACCACGACCATAATGGTTTATGTTTCAGTAATGCCAGTAGAATTCGATTACGGCGTGATTTTACACCGTTACCATGCTCTTGAACTCCGAAAAGCTCTTGAAATTCTCGAGCGTTTGAAAATGATTTTATTCTGTACATTGTTCTTGTCTTTAAAATGTTGATAAATAGTTTGTTCAAATGAAGAAGGAGGGCACCACGCAAGTGTGATGTCCTCCTCTTCGGCGAACGGGTGAGGTTGTTGTTCCTCAGGTTTCGTTCAGATGGTGATCAATAGGCTGCTCCCCACGGTTGATGTCCTCATGTAGGAGCTGTAATCAAGCTCCGGGTAGTCGCCCTTAAATCGGTTCAGGTCAAAGCTGGAGCGCGTAGATGGAAGTTTTCGTGTCAGCTTCATCGTCTCGGTGCTCCATGTCCTTGCTTGTGTAGCCTCCATCCGTTCAAGGATAGAAGCTTTCAATTCATTGAGTCGCTCCTCAGCATCTCTCTTGGTCTGCATGAGGTAGCGGATTTCTTCTTCCTGCTCTGCGATGTCGGCTGGAATCTTGGTGAAAGGATTCTCAAATTGTTCTCCTGCCAAATCAGTGTCGAGCAGTTTCTTGCAGACCTCACTTGGGATGCGGTCCACTTCGATCAGGTTTGCTATGTGGTCTGTGCTCCCATCTGCTTTGATTTTATTTCGCAGGTGGATGATGTAGAGGTTTCCCACGGTTGCATTCGGATTCTGTAGTTCAAAAAGGTACGCATAAATGGAAAGTTGCCAGCGCGCCTTCTCTTGCTTGTCGGCTGTCATCGTGCCAAAGGTCTTGATGTCGGCCAATGCAAAGGTGTCTGAAGATAGTCTGAATACCTTGTCAATGTTACTTGCCCAGTTTGCTCCATCGGTAACACAGTACTCGGAGCGTTCATGGGTCAGTGCATTATTGTGGCAGATATCAATGTAGTCAGCCACTTCTTGCGTTCCGTCATTGGTCCAGGAACTGTCGAATTGCTCGATGCTCGTGTGGACCGAAGTGCCATAGAGTGCCGCTTGTTGAATTGCTTCCTCTGGCACTCCATCAAATTCGTTGGGAAACAGCTGACGGTGCAGCATGTCGGTAATGCCACTGAGATATTTCCCGTTCAATTCATAGGTGTGTGCTTCTCGATTGAAGACTACACCAGATTCATTTAGTTGGATAGTGTCCATAATGATTCCCTTGTTAGAAAGTTATCACACGAAGCGCCCGCTTTCTCTCTGAAAAAAGGCTTTTGATATCTGGATTCGCCTCCACCTCGTTTTTATGCTGCTCATATAGGTCTATTAACTGGTCGATATCAGTGCATTCTTTCAGAGCCTTCTCTATTGCGGTGTAACGTGGGTTGGCGACCGGTGCAGGTGCTGATGCCTTGATTGTGGTACGTCGTTGTGCAGTTGCCTTTCTCGGCTGTGTTTGCTGATGGTAAGAATCTGTATCAGCATCTTTAGCATCATCTATCATGAACAATGCTCCAAGGCAGTATTTGCGACAATAAGAACTTGCTGCTCCGGTTATTTGAGCACTGTCCATTCCCGTTTTTTGTTGTGAATGCTCAGCTTCGGCGGTTGTGCTTAAGCTCACGCCTTTCTCGTTGAAGAAAGTCAGTGTCGTTTTTACAAAAGTGCGGCCTCCATGCTCGACTACCTCGTCAGCGAAACGGATTCCACAATGCTTTTCGGCCAATAACGGCTTTAATGCAGCCAAGATTGACTCAAGGCTACGATAGTGAAATTTTCCAAAGCTGTTGAATTGGTCTTTGGGAACGGTCAAATTCTGCTGAATATAGATCAGCGATTTCAAAAGATCTTCCATGTTGTTGAAAATTAAATTGTTAATAAAATGGTTGATTGTCAAATGAAAAAGAGGAGGCCATCACGTTAATAGTGATAACCCCCTCTTCGGGAGCAATTGAGGTTTTCGTGCCTCGTTGCTTCGTAGTTGTTGTCGTTTCTCAGTTCAGGAACCAGGAATAGTCGGTGTTGATGCCTTCTATCGTCTGTTGCAGTCCTAAACAAAAGTCGGTGCAATTTTGGTTACGCTCAAGCCATTTATCTAAATATGTCAGCTTTGCAGCCTCATTCAATAGCTGGAGCATCTGCCATAAGGTAATCATGTCGGTGTCAGGCTCCTTCCTGAAATTGGGATTGTCGACATAGCCTCTCACGGCAGCGTTAACAAGTGAATCGCCCAGTATGATGTCGGGTAATTCGAGTTCTGATTTGATGCTGGTTGGCAGGGCCTGGTAAAGGCGTAGCCGCCCAATCACCTTGCAGAATTGCTCTTCGGAGATCATGGTGTTGCCCAGGTTCTCCAGCAGTTGCAGATTCTCTTCCATTTTGGGCTCGAATCCGCTGAAAAGTTGTGTGGCCTTATCCTTGATGTCGGATGAGGTCATACAGTCGGTGTTCCCTGTAAATCCATCGCAAGATAAACAGAGATTGGTGCAAACTTTGACGGTCCATCCCACGAAAAACTTGAATTTCATTGGGGATTGCCGTCCAAATAGTTTGTCTTCGTTGTAAGCTCTCACACCGCCGATACATAGGTGTACCGGCTGGCCATTGATGTTGCGAGTAAGACCTTCCACGTGGGCAATAAATCCCATGCGCTGGAAGTATATAGTCTTCTCGTTTTCTCTCAATTCGCTTGTTTTCTTGTGCAGAGCCGAGGGAACTCGCCCATTGATTTGATGCGAAACTCGGATGTCTGCGGGTGTAAGTTGTCCAAAAACATTTTCTCCTGCCTCCAACACGCTGTTTATAAAGCTTTGATGGCTTATGGTTAAAGTGTTGTCGGCAAATGTTGGAACGATTGATTTCTCCGAGAGCTCCGCCAATGTGATAGGCAGAGTGTTGCTCTCGATAAAATGAGTTTCAGGCAGGTCGGTTTCCGTTCCTGCCGGTCGATTTGGCATCATCACAGTTGGTTGATTGACGATGCTCAGTTGTTCGGTTGTTTCCATTTCTCTTATTTCTTAAATGGTTAGTTGTTTAAGGCGGTGGTCTGGACTTAAATTTGTTCCAAGCCTTCGCCAGTTTGCTGTAGTTCTTCAATAAAGCGGCAACACAGTCGGCTACCGCAATAATAAGTTCGATGATATTCTCTCCTCCCTTGCTAGACTTTGGTGTCGTTTCTGGTGGAGTCATCGGTTTGTTTTTCTTGCTTCTTGTTTTGGCAGTATGCTTTTATTCTATCATGGAGTTCGAATCCCATGTTAAGAATCAATAGCACTGCTCCAGTAATGTTGATTGTTCTAATTGTTTTTGTCATTCTCTCTCTTGTTGTTATCGTTAATAATAATGTTATATTTCTCAATTATAAGGGTATGACGGGCTATTCAATTTGGCTCAAAGGGACAAAAAAGAAGGCGGAGCCCTATCTCTTCGATAAGGTTCCGCTGCTTCTTCCGAGCTCTCTAAACCAAGTGCCAGAGTCATTAGTCCGGCAGCATGATAAAGATGCAAGCGCTCGTGTGATGGTGGTGCTCAACAACTCTTCGCCGGTAAGTCCTGCCATCGGTTATTAATATTTTGTTATTTATATTGTTCTGACCTCACCGCCAGGTCATATTTGCCAGCAGTTCCAAGGTCAGTTAAAAATATTCATATATAAGGAAATAACGGGCTTTCAGGTGTCATTGCTCGATGTAGGTTAGATGTGTGATGTTTTTGTTTTACTATACTGGAACATTGCCGGAACATTTGTATGCAACACAAAGTGATAAGATAACTATACAAATAATTATTTAATCTTACAGGCATAAACGATTTCAACTATTGTTTCCAAATCTTTTATGTAATTATCCCTGTAACGACCTTCTCCCAATCTAGCATTCATTATTGTTTTGCAATCAAATACATCTTTAACTGGATCCCAAAACTCAACAAAATTTTGATTATTTAATTTAACTGAAATACCATCATATTTATTTTCATCAATAACTTCATTTTTTGCTACATTTTTGTGTATTAAGAGTTTAATTAACAACTTTAAGCTAACTATGTTTTTGGGCATCCATTTAAGCTTGAACTGTAAAGCGTCCTTACACTCTATAAACTCTTTGAGACTGCTACTAAAAAAATACTTTAGACAAGTTTGGACATCGTGCGTGCCACTCGAAACAATTGTCACGAAAGCCCTATCAGTATACTCATTAGATGTGGTTAGAAGCTTCACCAATTTATCTACATCATAACTATTTATATAGGATGCGTCAATACTACATTTGATATTGTCTTTCTCTTGTTTTGTTGTTATTTTATTAGTGATATCAATATCATTTGATTCATAATCAGTAGGCGACGTTTCTACGTTCGTTTTAGCCGACAGTGTTTCTGAGCTCGTTTCTGCTTTAGCAATTAACATAATCTTTGCCATCCGCAACATCACTTGGTATTCCTCTAGGCAGTTTGAGTTAGCTGTCACAATACATGATAAAGCATTGGCTTCTTCTGCTTTAAGCACCTTACTGTCCATAAGTGCGTTATGAATTGTAACTATGGTTAAGTATTTAGTTTTATTATTAACTTCATGAGTTGAATCAAATTTCAATGCTGATTTAAAAGATTCTTCTAAGATATTTGAGAGATTATCCTCTGAAACAATCTCATCACCATTAACTCGACGATTAATAAGATTTACCAGTGATAAGAACGGTTCAAATCGTTCAATTATTATTCTTGCTCTTTTTTCAGCCCATAAAACCTCCATAATTGATTCAGGATTTTCTGTCTCAAGAGCAACACATAATTTGTCATACCCTTCGATTGTCAACTCATCACATGCATAAAGGCTATATAATAATAATTTTGCGATCTCGTGATCTTTATTAAGAATTGCGAAAATACTATCGGCAGACAAAATAGGATTATATCTTTTGAGTACTTCTTCATTAGCGCTAATGAATGTAGAGATGATTATTTGAAAAAGTGAAGTCTGGCTGTTAAAATATTTATGTCTTACCAGCAGAAAAACTAACATTTTTATATACGGGCGCACAACGTATGCATCAATCAGCCCAAATCGCTTTTGTTTAAATAATGCCGTTATTTCTCTTTCTGTTATCTCCTCATTAGAATCGTAGCCTCCTCCTATATCTTCTCCATATTTTTCCCACATTAATTGATCCTCACAATCCTCAAAAGAAATAGCATCAAATTCATTCTTTATTCGCTCCCAGTAATCAAAATGCATTATGTCTGAGTCGCGAACACAATATTCGTAAGACTCTTGATAGTCTTCAATTAATCCTTGAACGCCACCTCTACTCGAAAAGCAATAACTCAAAAGATCAACAATAGATGTTTCTAAATCAGATGAATTGAAACTATCACCCTCTGCCTTAATTTTTGGTAGAATACTATTTTTCCAGAAAAGCAGTAATTGAATTAAAATATTTGTCACATTTTCATGTACTTCTGATATATGTTGAATTGCCAAATCATTATACTTGATTCGGTTTCTCATAAGCCTCATAGACCTCCGTTGACTCTTAAACTGTTTGTCATGTAGGTCATTCGTGCTATTATCATTAACTCTTAGAGCTGCAACAAATTCTTTTAAATATGAGAATTTCTCATCTTCTTGCACAAGTAGTGCCTTCATGTTTTCATTGTTAATGGGCACTTGGCTTTGATCAATATTCGCGTATAGCTCATGTCGCAGTTCTTTCAGTAATGAGAATTGAGTCTCTATTTTATTAATTAACACGTTATCCAAACGTTCAGAGACCTCTTTGTCTGTAAAAAGACCTATTGATGCGAACTTCACAACGGACTTGCCCTCATATGCATATGATTTTAAAGCTGGTCCTTTATATAGCTTCTCCAAGTTTACCATAGCTTTGAATAATAGATTTAAATTATAAAATACAAAATTAGAAATAATTAATGACAAAGCACTCTATTATTATTGTTTTTTTTGTTCTTCCAATTGCCCCAGCCTTTTCACCAGCAATTCACTTGCAGCTATTCTATTACGAAAGACACTTGAATAACTCGAGTTTGGTCACCTTAACCATACTATCCCTTGGACATCTTTAATGCCTTCAACAACATATTATCTTATGGGTTCGAGCATGAAGTAAGCAAATGGAGTGTGTGATGCCAAGCATGGCGATAGGCAACTCATCGCAGATTAAATTCGTCATTACGAACCACTCATGCAATAAATCTAAACCTACAACATCAACAAGCCACATTTCACATTGCTACAGAGAAATCAGAGTGTCTTGACTTAAAATTCCCAAAGGGTCTTCCAATTTTTTTGAAGTCAGTTAATATGTAGTTAATAGATAGTTAAACACTAGTTAATATTAACCATAAATTATTGATAATCAAAATGTTAAATACTTGATAGTGTCATTTTTTTTTCGGTATTTTGCACCGCAATCTCAAAGTTGTGATTGTTTAAAAAAAAGAATTATGGCACAAGAAACAATTATAGCGTTCTTACCGCAAGCAAGACCTCCTTGAGCAAATGGGCTTGACATCCCGCCTCGAAGTTGTTCTAGTTCATTGACATGCTTAAGATACACGCGCTACGTACGGCATATATCAGTAGTAGCAAGGGCGTAGGAAAATGCTCCAACAAGCATTATCGCGCCTAAGCTCACCTCCGCAATGAAAAGCATCAAGCGAGGGTGCTAGTACTAACGGTAGTGTAGCTCGCAATTCTCTACACTGCCATTAATCTAAATTCCTAATGGACATCATGAGAATCCATAATTTATTCAACCTCTTCGCCAAGGGCGGGGTGGTTGAAGGTGATGTGACAGCGCCTACCCAAGTGGTGCTGTTGTCGAGAGATTCAAACTCAATATTAACAACTCAAAACATTCTTTATGAGAAAGTTTTTCAAGCAAATGTATATTAAGATCGGTGATATCGAGCTTAAAGGCACTTCTGTCAAAGAAATGAAAGAACTAGCAATGATCGCTGGAGGGCTGGAAGATAGCACTGGTACTGAAATCAGTGTAGGTGGAGCCAAAATTAAAAGTCATCACAATGCTCCAGTTTGGGTTGGTTTGGGTTTAGCTGTCATAGGGTTAGGTTTCTCTATTTATAAATATGTTAGAGGTACTAAAAAAACTGCCAGCTCATCCCAGCCAGCAATAGATGTTACGGATAGCAGCGTTGAAGTGAAAGACGAGCCTCAAGAGACAGTAGCTCCTCTCACTTGGGGCAGCTTCATTTCCAAGCACTCTATGGTTCAACTGCCTGACATCCTCGCAAACGTCCTGTCCCGAGTGCCCGTTGGCTATGAGATGGCCATGTTGACATTCCTCTTGACTGCATTTGGCGCTTTGTGTTTCAGTAAGGTGAGAGCAAAGTATCTTGACGGTAAGATTCATGCCCCTAACCTCTTACTCATTATAGAAGGTAACTGGGGGGCAGGTAAGGAAAAATTTAACCAGTTACTGCATTACCTTTTCCGTGAGATCATTAATCGAGATAAGTCAATGATTAGCAAGGATGGGGCAATCATCCAGTATGCAGGGATATATGCGACTTCGTCTAAATTTATTGATATCATGGCAAACAACCAAGGCGTGCACATGTTTTCGTTTAGCTCAGAGGTTTTAGCTCTCATTTATGCTATGAAGAAGGCTAACGGGTTAACTTTCGAGCATCTACGAAAAGCGTTTGATAACGCTGAGGTTGGCCGTCAAAACAAGAGTAAAAAAGACATCCAAGGCTTATTCCCGGTATTTATGAATGCCGCCTTTACTGGTACTCCTGGCGATGTCAACAAGTTCATCTCGAAAGAGCTTGAAGGTGGTAGTGCATCAAGGTTCATTTGGGCCACCATCCCTGATCCTGGGAGGGTTCTTGAAAGTCTTGATCTCCCCGAAGATGATGAGATTAAGATGATGCGGGGACAGGTCATGGAGTGGAATGAGAAATACTGCCACAAGACTATCAATGGTATAGATGTTGCAGCCGATGAGTACCACATCAACTTAGGCTATATCAACGACGCACTCGACAACTGGATTAAGGTCACCCAGTACGATAATGGCAGAAAAGATGATCCTGCTCGCAAAGGCGCACGTGGCAGGATGGCATGCATTGCCTTTCATGCTGCTATAGTGTTGCACATGCTTTATGGCGAGCCAACTGATGCTGCAACAAAGCAAGTGATAGTTGACCTGACCCTCCTAATCGCCGACTACTGTATGGAAAGATTCTTGGAGAAGTTCGGTGCACAACAGAGGGCCTTACACGTCGCATCAAACCATAAAGCTGCTGCCCCAAGTTCTAACAAAAACGACAATTACAGCGGTGGGTTGCCTAAGGAAACAGTCGTCGCCATGTACGAGTTGTATCAGTCATCACCTGAGATGGGATATGTGAGAGTGGGCAGAGAATTCGGCTTGGCAGGTGACAGTGACAAAATCAAGTATACTGTCAAGAACGCCATCAATAAGTTAAAAATAGAAAGAGGCTTGTAGGGCGACCTTAATGTGAAGAAGGCGCATTATCCGCAATGGGTGGTGCGCCTTTGTTAGTTCTATGTGCTCCAAAGTGAGTGTTTCAGTCTTACACCCCATACACCCCATGATAATCAAAGGTTTATTGCGAGTTGGCAGTAAGGGTGTAAGGTGTAATATCCCCGTGTATACACCGAAAAAAAACACACCACCCAACATTTGAGTGATGTGGTTTGTGATTACTTCCAACATGTGGCGTTGCTCTTGACATGTACTGTTGTGAAAGTGCTTAACTCGGAAATAAGTGCTTTAACTTTGTCGTCGTCAGGCTCTGGCAGTTGCACCTGACGTACGCTATTCCGGCCAATGTTCACCTGCTTTGGTTGACAGGCTTTCAACATCGCTACCATCTCGTCAAGATCAAAATCCATGAGAGGTTCACACGTCACGAAAGTGTCGATGCCATGTGATGCTATCTCAGCCATAGCTTGAACACGCTCTTCAGGACGAGGAGCGTTGCACATAATCTCAGGATACCATCTATTGGTTTCCAGTGTGGTGCATAATACAGCCTTGCCAGACTGAAAGATCTCATGCCCTAGAAACTCCAAAAACCGCCGTGGATTCTTCGATTGGAAGAGGTACCGGTTCGTGAATTCCTGGCAGCGATCAAGCACGCGCCGTATCCACTCCGACAGGACATTCTTTGCCCACATATCGGTGCTACTGCCAACGAAGATGAATCTACCACTACCGAGATTCGTTCTGAGCTCTTTCTCGTCTAAGTAGATATCACCGAGAATAATGTTGAACATATACTTCATAAAGCAATACAGGCAGTCATGAAAGCACTTGCCTTTGATGAAGTTAATCGTGTGAGTAATAAACTCATACATGTTGCCAGTCGATTTATTCAATCCCATAAAAACTGTTTTTAATCGGTTCTAAAATAAAGTTACTAATCACTGAATGCGCCCTTTGGTTGGTGCTACACCTGCAATCTGCCCGTCTGAGCCGATTGCAATCTTCTTTAAATTGTAAAATCATAATTAATCTAAATCGCTCATTATAAACTAATTTGTTGATTATCACATACATAAGATTTTAAGGGGATTTCAGATTCCTGGCATTTTTTAGCTTTTGAATTAAGGCTGTCAGGAGGATAATCACAATCCGCTCAAGCATAGGTGTCGCTAAAATCAAAAAACACGCTTGGGATAACTTTGTTTCCCTATACATATAGAAAAATGTGTCTTTAAAAAATCATAATCAATGAATACACATATGAAATACTTGCCTACTGGTAAAATTTACCAAAATAGGAAACAGGCGAAAAAGGAAATTGGACACTCGAAGTTCAACAAAGCATTAAGGGATGGACTGATGCTTATTGTGACATCATATAGTCCCAACGATGTAATTATTAATTAACGATTAATCATTTGCTTACTATGAGAATTGATGAAAACTTTAAATTTTGGACTACTGTCAGTCGAGATGCGTACGAGAAGAAAACCGATGCCAGTGCTTGTTTGAGCAGCATAGGTGCTAAAGCTATTGGAAAAGAGAAGATGGCGTTTTACAGGCAGGAGGTGACAATAGAAGAATTTCTAATGCTTGCAATCAAAGGACATGCATTTTGTAATCTGTTTAGTTTCGACACTACTCAAGAATATTGGTTTGAGACATCGCAGGGAGTGAAGTACAAGACCACCCCCTTATACAAAACTGGTAAAAATGCAGGGTGTATGAAATTGGAGTTCAAAAGCGACAGGTTCTTTTCTGGATCACAAACAATATTTGTCGATGTGGACAGAACACAATACACTGAGATACTTGATTACTATAATGTATTGACCTATAAACCAAGTTGTGCCTATATGTCCTATTCCGATAAAAAAGAGAAGAATGGCGTTGTATCACGTAGATTCAGGTTGGTTTATATATTTGACTCCATACTCAGTAAGGAGACTTTGATTGATATTTCAAGAACCATTCATGAGTCAATCGCCAACGACACTAATGAACTTATGGAAGATGACTGCGGCACAAGAATCAGCCAATACATGAATGGTGTATTTGGCAACAATGAGTGTTACACCAGTGGAATCATTTACTCAGCATTCGACTTTCCTGAAAGACCACCTGTCGTTAACGAGCCAGTTGTTGATGATGGTGACACAGGTGACATCGCTTTCGACCAAAACCTACTTCATGAAATGGAAAACATGAGCTATGAAGAGTTCATGCATTTTAACTCCAAGAAGTATAAGTATGTTTATCGTACCGAGAGGGCCGATTGGATTGATGGAAGTTATCAGTTTACCGACGATAATTATTTGCAATTATGGTGGTATACAGAAAAACTTGTTGACGGTCAAAGGCGACGTAGGACATTGTTTAAACATGCTTGCTTGAGACGCTTGATGTATCCTGATATCGACCAAAACACATTACTCTTCAATCTGTATGTTGACCGTGAAAGATTTACTGACAACAGCGACTATGTTATAACTCTTAATACTCTCAAGCGAAAAGTTGTCAAAGCAATGTCATTAACAGAGGAACAATTAAGGGAATACTGCAGTTATGAGTTGGATTTCTGGAAACATAACAGGCCAAAATATATCATGCACCCTTATTACAGAAACCGGAGTTGTGTAAATACCATTCGCAAAGAAATTAATTATAGCGAGATAGACAAAGTATATGATACATGTAGGTCAACAATCGAAAATCATGAAAGATTGGATATACCCTTGGCAACTCTTTATAGATATTGCAAGGACAAGAATATTAAAACGAGGCCAAACAAAAGAATCACCAAAAGCGAAAGGCTAGAAATGAATAGATTATCTAAACAAGAGAAAATAGAAGTCTTCAAGTCGCTTTATGATTCAAACTTATCTTTGAGAAAGAATCAAGAAATTATGAAAAACAACGGCTTGGAGTTGGACCATAGTACTATATCAAGGTGGCAACAAAAGTATATAACATGTGACTATGAACTGATTGAGCCAATTGAGGAAATAAATATGCCAAATTATAGTGCAATTCAATTTAATCTTCCAAAGATGGATTACGACCCGTTTTCACAAAATACTTATTACAGTGATCCTATGCTTAATAGTTTGAAAGATGAACAACGACGCAGTTTTGGCTTAATTTAATAACCAGGGGAATATCTCTCAAAAGATATTCTCCTGGGTTTATTTTTCAAAAGCGTTAGGTAGTTGTCGGTAACAACTACTACTATTATAGTAGAATGAGAAAAACGGGCAATTTTGCAACAACTCATCACCTCTATATATTATAGTAGAATGAGAATAATGGACATTTTGCAACACGATTAACTCTATATATTATAGTAAAATGAGAAAAAAAGGCTTTTTTGCAACACTACCACAGTTATGAAAAAAAAATGGCAGCCTTTGCTACCACTGCCAAGCCCCATTATGCCGAAGATATCACACCTTTGAACATAATGGGCGCTGAATCAGATAAATAAAAGAAAGTATATAGTAAAAATCACATATCTACAGGGAGAGTCTTTCCGGGGTTTATCTCAACATTACGGTGATGCCTATCGGCTTGCTTCTGCAGCAGATAGTCATTGAACCTTCGGTCCAGGACATCCACCCACTCGAGATTGTCGCTGGCGAAGTTTTTCCAGTCGTTGTCTCGGTGTAATATCTCGGGATATTTCAGCACTGTATTGTCGCCATTGACGTAGCCTGCAGATGCCATAATTGAATCAAGCTCCAAGTTAATGTTACCATTACTGCTTGCAAGCATGATGAATGGCTCCACACACACATTGAGGCCCAAACGAGTGTCATGAACATAGTCACTGACAGTTAAGACCTGATTGTTGAATGTTACTACACCACTCTTATGCACTGTAAAAGTAACACCATTTTGTGTCAGGTCAATTGTCGGTGCAGTGTTGTGATAGTATGGTTCTATTATCCATTCAAGATTGCTCAACTCACAGTTTCTCAAGTCGCCATCCTTGTGTTTAATCACGTGTCGCTTTCCATCATTGGGCTCTGGCCGTCCGAAACATTTCATCACGGCAAAGGCTATTGAAACCTTAGTACCATACATGTTTGTTACAAATTTCCCGTTATCATTTTCTTGAATAACAAGAATTTTGTAATCATAATCATTTCTTCCTGCTTTGGCCGCTATAGTTCCATCTTTTGAAACCCAGATATCTCCGGCATAAAAAAGCCTACAATTTTTCCCTTGAATAATAATTTCTTTAGGCATACCTATAATTCTTTAATTGCACCTTAAGGCTGGTGCCAGCACCTACTAATTGTGTTTTTTTAAAATTCTTCATGATGTTGTAGTATTTGTTTTTATATACATCACTATTAAGACTTTAACGGGGTTTTCAATACCTTTTTTGTCATTGATAATATCAAAAATAAGGAGCTGTCGTGCCAATAACTCCTTTTTCTTGATTTCAGTTCCTCATGCAGCTATTCTCTAAAAAAATTAGTTCCACTCCCTTTTTATTAAGGGCATGAATTAATGATTTATAAGCGTCTTTGCGTCTGCGCTTTCTGGGGCATACAGCAAGCAAATCATGTAAAGTGGTTTCTATAACAAAACCACTTTGAAGTTCATGCCCGGAAAAGAATGCTTCACTAAGACGCTTTATGTCGCCGTTGATGTCATGCTTTGTCCTTGAGCATGTATTGGTTTTGCTCTGGATTTCGCTTGTCTCCTCAGGCGATGCACTCTCTGTCTCATGTTTTACAACAGCCACAGCAGGACGAGCGCTTTTATCCTGCCGCTTTGGTTGTGGCTCATCTCCCCATAGCGTGGAGAACATGCTCTGCATTAATTGAATCATTTTATCATTTCAAATTTCTCATACGGTAGGTTTGTTTTTAACTTCATCTTGAAGATCTGACATGCCCTCTCTTTCCATTGAAACCATTATCTTCAAGTGGTCAGCAAGGCATTCCATGCCATCGACAACAATATCGGATTTAATGAGAAATCCGATGTTGTCCAGTTCACCTATAGGTGTCTTAAAACTGAGATAAGCCCAGTTCTTATCATCCTCATTAAGAGTGATGTCATATTCAATAGAGTTATTCATCATTGTTTATTCTTTTTAGTTCTTCATTTTTACGTCTATATTCATGATTTAGAACAGCATAGGTTTTTCTACATTTGTCGAGTAGGCTTTCAAAAAAGACCTCCTCCATATATTCCTTATTTCCATTCCAGGAACAGAACAGTTCGACTCTTTCATCCTGCGTCATTTTGTCAAAGTCTTTGTGAGCTGCCTTAAAATCCGCAACCATTTTCTGTATCTGGTCGATGATACTGTCAAACGAATACATGATGGACAGTTCGCTATATAATTCCAGTATCTTAGAGTAAGTGTCATCCAAGTCTTTTTCATCAATATAATAGGGTCTACTTCTGTAGGTACAGCCATTGATGGTAGACACAAGTAAAAAATTGAATTCCAAAGGATTGATATTGGATAGACAATCCTTTTTCCCTAGATATAAATCCAACTCATCTTTTGATATCAAGCCAGCTTCATACTGTAGAATGAAATGACACATAAAATTTGCGACATTCATCAAGAAAGCATCTTCACCAAGCGACCAAAGCATGCCTGGTTCGTCTTTATGGCTACGAATATCGTTAATGACATCATCTTCATTATCAAACACCTTAATTACTCTAATTTTCTCTTTTTCTTTCGACATAAGCATTAAAATTTAAATTAATTAAAAAAATTTCCATTCATAAGGATTTGTCGCCATCTTGAACCACCTTTTTCATCTTTTCGTCAAAAATAAGGCTCTAATTCGGTTGGTAACGCAGTATTTTCACTTTTGGGAGATAAAAGGCATCGTTTGTGCAATTAACAGTTTTACTTGAATTTATGAAAATATGTAAAACTATAGCATTCATGGGCAATTATACATAATATTTATATAGGGGAAATTAACGAATATTAACTATGCTGTGGATTATTATTGGGCGCTTTTGCGTAATTTTGCATCGATTATGGAGTAATTCCATTTTTATGACATGTTGTTTTCTGTGAAACGACTTATTTTCACAGAGATAGAAGTAAGTGAAATGTTCGACATCTATTTATGGTGACATTTTTACTGAAGCGTTTTTTAAAAGGATATAAATTTTTCCTATTTAAATTCGCAAAACACATTTTAAATGCTGATATTCAGGCGATTTAATGTCGTTTGATGTCCTAAAGGAATATACAACTATCAAAATTGCCCACAATTTCTGGTGGGAAAATTCTCCAAACACATGAAGATAGCAGTAGCAGGAACTGGATACGTAGGTTTGAGTATCGCGACTTTGCTGGCGCAGCATAACGAAGTGGTTGCCGTCGATGTAATTCCCGAAAAGGTTGACAAAATCAACAACCATATCTCGCCGATCCAGGACGATTATATTGAGCAGTATCTTGCTGAGAAACCGCTTAAACTTACCGCCACACTTGATGCCGAAAAGGCCTACAGTGAGGCGGATTTTGTTGTGATAGCTACACCTACGAACTATGACCCAGTAAACAACTACTTCGACACGCGCCATGTGGAAGAGGTTATTAAGCTGGTAATGAAGGTGAACCCTGAGGCTATTATGGTGATAAAATCAACGATACCGGTTGGTTACACCGAGAGCGTCCGACGCAAAACTGGGAGTGAAAACATCCTATTTGCGCCCGAATTTCTTCGTGAGACCAAGGCTCTTTATGACAATTTATATCCAAGTCGCATAATCGTCGGCCGTCCTGAGGGCGACGAGCGACTTGATAAGGCTGCTCACCAGTTCGCCGAACTCCTTCAAGATGGTGCTTTAAAGCCTGATGTAGATACCTTGTTTATGGGTTTAACCGAAGCTGAGGCTGTGAAACTGTTCGCAAATACTTATCTTGCACTGCGAGTAAGCTATTTCAACGAACTTGACACCTATGCTGAGATGAAAGGCCTCGACACACAGTCGATAATCAATGGTGTGTGCCTTGATCCACGTATCGGTTCTCACTACAACAACCCATCATTCGGTTATGGCGGCTACTGCCTCCCCAAAGACACCAAGCAGTTGCTTGCGAACTATGCCGACGTGCCCGAGAACCTGATTGAAGCCATTGTCGAGAGCAACCGCACCAGAAAGGACTTCATCGCCGACCGTGTCCTCCGAATGGCAGGCTACTATGACTACTACCACCGTGGCGATTACAGCAAGACAGAAGAGCGCGAGTGCGTCATCGGCGTTTACCGCCTCACAATGAAAAGCGGCAGCGACAACTTTCGCCAGTCCTCAATCCAAGGCGTAATGAAACGCATCAAAGCCAAAGGTGCAAAAGTCATCATCTACGAACCCACACTCGAAGATGGGTCAACTTTCTTTGGAAGCAAAGTCATCAACGACCTAGAGCACTTTAAAGCTTTAAGCCAAGTGATTCTGGCTAATCGCTTTGACCAAAAACTTGCTGATGTTCAAGAGAAAGTATATACAAGAGACTTATTTAAAAGAGATTAAGTTATTATTGTCTTTATTATGAAAGGTATAGTTTTAGCTGGAGGATCTGGCACTCGTTTATATCCAATTACAAAAGGTGTAAGTAAACAAATGCTTCCTGTTTATGATAAACCGATGATTTATTATCCCATCTCTGTTTTAATGCTTGCTGGTATACGAGAGATACTAATCATCTCAACTCCTTTTGACCTGCCTGGTTTTAAGCGATTGCTCGGTGACGGTTCAGATTTTGGGGTTAAGTTCGAATATGCTGAACAGCCAAGTCCAGATGGTTTGGCGCAAGCATTTATTATCGGAGAGAAATTTATTGGTTCAGATTCTGTTGCATTGGTCCTCGGTGACAACATTTTTCATGGTGCAGGATTTACTAACCTGTTGAAGCAATCTGTTGACTATGTTGAAAATGAAAACAGGGCAACAATCTTTGGATATTGGGTCAATGATCCTGAGCGATATGGTGTAGCCGAAATCGATATAGAAGGTAACTGTTTAAGCATTGAGGAAAAACCAAATAATCCCAAATCGAACTATGCGGTTGTCGGGCTTTATTTTTATCCGAATGATGTTGTTGAGATTGCCAAGAACATAAAGCCTTCAGCGCGTGGTGAGCTAGAAATAACTTCAGTCAACCAAGAGTTTATGAATCGCAATCAACTTGGGTTACTTAAATTAGATCGTGGATATGCTTGGCTTGATACAGGTACTCATGACTCATTATCTGAAGCTTCTATTTTTGTAGAAGTTATTGAAAAGCGACAAGGTTTAAAAATTGCATGTCTTGAAGGAATTGCGTATAGAAAAGGCTGGATAACAAGAGAAAAAATGCAACAACTAGCCCAACCGATGTTGAAAAACCAGTATGGACAATATTTGCTAAAGGTTATCGACGAATTAGATAGAACTAATTAGAATATATTAATATTTAATTGTTCAAAACAGAAATAATAACATGTCTGAGCAATCTAATATAGAATCTAATTCATCTGCAAACAGAAGGATGGCAAAAAACACAATAGCCTTATACATTCGTATGGCTATTGCAATGCTAGTTACATTATATACTTCGAGAGTTGTTCTTCAAACACTTGGTGTTGAAGATTTTGGCACATATGGAGTTGTAGGAGGCATTGTTGTACTTTTTGCTTTTGTAAATAATACCTTAGTATCTTCAATCCAGAGATTTCTAAATTTTGAACTTGGACGTAATAATAATACAGGTGTTACAAAAGTGTTCTCAAATGCATTTCATGTTCAACTAATATTTGCTTTAATTGTAGTTGTCCTAGCAGAAACTGTAGGATTGTATTATCTAAACAACTATGTCAAACTTCCTAACGGCCGTCTTTTTGCAGCAAATTGTGTGTATCAGTTATCTATTTTAACTACCGTTTTACGCATAATAAGAGCACCATTTACTGCAAGTGTTGTTTCATATGAGCGAATGACTGTATTTGCGATTGTCGGTATAGTTAATGTTATACTCAAATTACTAATTGTATATCTTCTTTTAATTTCCCCAATTGATAAATTAATTTCTTATTCTATTTTATCTACATGTGTTTCTCTAAGCATTACTCTTTTTTATGTTTACTATAATCATAAGAATTTTTCTTTGTGTCGTATTTCTAGAGGTACAGATAAATCGTTATTAAAACAGATGTTATCTTTCTCAGGATGGAGTTTATTGGGTAGTGTCGCTGTCTTGGCAACATATCAGGGATGCGATTTGGTTATTAACTATTTTCATGGTGTTGTTGTTAATGCCGCCCTCTCTATTGCTAATCAAGTTTATGCCGCAACCACGAGTTTCACTGGAAACTTTCAAACAGCATTTAGACCTCAAATCACAAAGAATTATGCCAAAGGAGATCTCACTCCATTTTTAGATCTTATTTTTAGAACGACAAGATATAGTTATTTCTTGGTAATTATTTGTGCAATACCTCTTTATTTTGAATGCGCAGGTTTACTTAGGATTTGGTTAAATGAATATCCTAATTATACAATTGAATTCTGCAGATATCTTATATTATTGTGTGTAATAGATGCAGTAGCAGCGCCTTTAGCTATAGCAATAAATGCTACAGGAATAATAAAGAAATACCAAATCACAATTAGTGCTATCATTATATTGAATTTGCCTATTTCTATAATTTTAATGTTATGTGGTTTTTCACCTGTGGCTGTTATTGCAACTCGTTTTTTTGTTTATTTTATTGCTCAATTATATAGAATTATTTATATGGCAAAAAATGTCAAAATGTCAATTACCAATTATTTTAGGCAATCTTTATTTCCTTGTTTATATATAACAGTTCCAATATGTTTTTCTGCTTATTTAATAAAGTTATTTATACATAATGTTTTAATCTCATCAATTATAATGTTTATTATATCAGTAATAATCATTATAATATTAGGTTTAAACAAGGAAGAAAAGAAGCAATTATCCAACTATATTAAATCAAAATTTTAGTTCTAAACAAAATTGTCTTTACAAAGAAAAAATAATATAAAACCCGTTCTTGCTGATAAGTACCATTGTACTGGATGTATGGTATGTGGTGATGTTTGTCCAAGAAAATGTATAACTTATAAACTCATGGATGATGGTCATTTTATGCCCATTATTGATGAGCAGTTATGCATCTCATGTCATAGATGCGAAAAGGTATGCATAGTAAATAATATATATAAACCTCTTTCTAATGAATCGAAACCATATGCATCATGGACAACAGATAATAATTTACTTGAAAAATCAAGTTCTGGTGGAACTTTCGCTCAAATAGCCATTGAATTTATTGAGAACGGAGGTTTGGTTACAGGTGCATCAATTGATGGAGTTGAAGTGAAACACATACTAATAGATAAAATTAGTGACTTGCATTTACTTCAAGGTTCTAAATATATACAAAGTATTACCACTGGCATATATAATGAAGTTTTAGAAAGATTGAATGATGGAGCTAAAGTGCTTTTTTCTGGAACTCCATGCCAAGTATCAGGTCTTTATAATTTTGTCCCTATGATTCTTTGGGACAATTTATATACAATTGATTTAATCTGTCACGGCGTACCTTCACGTAAAGATTTATCAATGTATTTAGATAGTCATACTCCAAAAATCAAACAAATATTGTCATTTAGAGATAAAAGTTGGAAGTATGGTTATGCAATGACTTTAATCGATTTAAATGGTAACAAAGTGCAAGATGATAGAAATTTTTTTTATGATTCTTTCAACTCGAATAAAACACTTAGATGGTCTTGCTACAAATGCCCATTTAAGACTGGTATACAGCGTCAATCTGACATAACAATTGGTGATTTTTGGGGAGCAAAAAGATTTGATGAGCAAAAGACTAAAGGACTTTCTTTGTGTATTGTTCATTCTTCCAAGGGCCAACAATTATTAGAAACAAGCAATTTACACCGAGAAGAGATTAATTGGAACGAATGCTTACCCAAAAACAAGGATTATTTCAACCCTAGAAATTTTTTTAAATTTCACCCTTTAAGACTTTTATATCCAAAGTTAGTGAATTCTTGTGATTTTGAGACCATAAAAATTCTTTATGGTAAATCAGATAAAAATGTTAGTCTCAAATACAAGCCAATAAAATATCTTAATTCATTTTTTGAGTTTGTTGATTATCGATATAAGATTAGAGCAGTAAACAAAATATTATGCGAGATAAAAAAATCGGGGTTATAACTCTTCAAAAGAATATTTCATCATACGGAGCCTCACTTCAGGCTTATGCAACTTTCATGTTTTTGAAAAGTCATGGTTATGATACTAGACTGATTGACTTGCGCTCACATGAAAATATTTTTTACAAGAGAAGTAAACAACATTTGACTATAAGCACGTCCAAAAGAAAGTCTTGCATCAAAGGGCGCTTTGTATATTATTTACGAAATCCTAAAAAGATTTTTCGTTTCTGGAACTTTAATAAACAACTTCAATATACACGTCCATACTTTAGTGTTGACCAGTTGTTCAACAAACCTCCTAATTTTGATGTATATTGCACAGGAAGTGATCAAACTTTAAATCCAAGATTGACGATAGCTCCTGACGCTTTTTTGCTAGGTTTTACTGATGGGAAAAAAGTATCTTATGCCAGTAGTCTAGGAGAAGTGCCATTGGAAGAAAAGTATTTATCATATTATAAAGATTATTTGCCAAAATATAATCACATTTCTGTCAGAGAGGAACATACAAAGAATGTCATAGGTTCCTATTTCAACAAAAATGAGATTTCAATCACAATAGACCCAACATTACTTTTACCAATAAGGCACTACGAAGATATTTGTATATCTCCTTCTATAAATGATGATTATTTGCTCTTTTTTTCATTGCACCCAAATATTTCTAACATTCGTTTCGCACAAAATATAGCAACAAGCAACAGATTAAAATTAATTGTTATTGGGCGAAAGATTAAAGGTATAGAAGCTGACTTCATCGCTTCAGCTGGTCCAAAGGAATGGCTTGGTTATATAAAATTTGCTAAGCATATTATAACAGATTCTTTCCATGGTACAGTTTTCTCTTTGTTGCTTAATGATAATTTCATCTCATTAGTTCCTTTACATGGTGACAATAGAATTGGTCAATTGTTGAAACTTTTTGGCTTAGAGGATCATATAAAATATATTGAAAATAGAGAGAAATATAGTGTTGATGAAACTATTTTTGACAGATCAATTTTTCTTAAAAAACTTGACATTGAAGTTCAAAAATCAAAAGATTGGTTTTTGAATGCTATAGAAAGCTGATCGATGTATTATAATGTGTCAGTTATCATACCTGTCTTTAACGCAGAGCATTTCATTGAGAAATGCTGTGACTCATTGTTTGGTCAGTCATTAGAGAATATAGAATATGTATTTGTGAATGACGGTTCGACTGACAACAGTATAGATGTCATCAAAAAGATGCTAATCAAGTATCCTTCAAGAAAAAATGACGTGAAAATCATTGACAGGAAGCAAAATAGAGGTGTTGCATATACACGTCAAGAAGGTTTAGATAATGCTACAGGTGACTTTGTTATCCATTGTGATGCCGATGATTGGATTGAGCGTGACATGTATAAGGCATTGTATAACAGAGCGAAACAGGATAACGCAGATGTGGTTTGTTGCAATTACGTGATTGATTCAATTGGGAAGCCAAGCAATATTGTCTCATTTCCTAAAGGCGAATTTCGTATAAGTTTCAATCTCAGTCCAATAAGAGGTTCGCTTGTAAACAAATTAGTAAGAAGAAATTTAATTATTAATAATCGTATCACTTTTGAGAATGACATCAATTGGGGTGAAGATTTTTTATTTTCCACTAAATGTCAATTAATGGCGAGTCGTGTATCTATTGTTCGGAAAGCATTTTATCACTATATACAGAATATAGGTTCAATTACACATACAATAAGTCTGTCAAAATATTTGCAGCTAATAAAGTGTGGCGAAAGAATGGAGCAATTTCTTGTGGAAAATGGTTTATTACAACAGTACGAGTTAGAGCTTAATTATATGAAGTTCCAACTCAAACAACGGTTCCTTCGGGACCAATCTCTTCGAGACACAAAAAAATGGAAAGAGACTTATCCCGAATGCAATCAGTTTATCAATCTATATCCTTCTGCAAGTTATTTGAAATTGTCTGCTAGAATGATTGATAAAGGATATGACTGGTTTGGCCTTGGTATTTTAAAAGTATACGATTTATACAACAAAATCAGAAGATGACTTTCATCATACATGCAGATATGGAGCTTTGGGATTTCATGCTTGCTGGCTTGAAAGGCAGGAAAGATGTCAAAGATTTCCCATTAAACAGATATTGTAATATTTTTCAAAGGTTTATGCGGAATCGATATAGAGAACACCACTTACCTTATTATATGATTTTCGGTTTTAGATTGTATAAGGAATTAAAAAACTTACGTTCTGGTGACAATGTCATAATAAGTGCATACACTCAGCGCAACTTATTTAATGCTATAAAGCATGTAGTAAAAGATGGCGTTGTGATTAATTTATGGATGTGGAATCCTGTTTCCTCTAGTAGCACTTTTAAAAAAAGTATAGAATTACTTAAACAAGATAATGTTAAACTTCATACGTTTGACACTAAAGATGCAGCAGATTATGGAATGACACATCATTGCACTTTTTATAATATGAGATATAATAATCCGGCTTGTAATATTGAGTATGATTTTTATTTCTTGGGTGCTAAGAAAAATAGAATTAATGAGATAAATCATGTTCAATCTATTTTGAAAAGATTTAAATGTAATTTTATTATCCCAATAAAAGATAATGATTTTATTACTTATAAAGAAAATTTGATTAATATTCAAAAAAGTCGTTGTATTGTTGATATAGTGCAGAATAATCAATATGATATTACATTAAGACCACTAGAAGCTCTAGCATATAGAAAAAAACTAATTACAAATAATATTCATATAAAAAAGTATCCTTTCTATAACGCTAATAATATTTTCATAATTAATGAAGATAAGACATCTGATTTAGATTATTTTGTCAACTCACCTTATGTAGAGATTGATGAAGAAATCATTAATCAATTTGACATAAATACCTGGGTTGAAAGTTTTAACTCTAATATAAAATGAAAGTAGCAAATATAACATTACATGCAGTAAATAATTATGGTTCGATTCTACAAACATACGCTACAGAGTATCTTTTTCGTATGCTTGGATGTGAAGTTTTAACTATAGATTATGTGCGTAAAACTCTTAAAATGAGTGCTTGGGATGTCATAAAGGCCAAAAGGATGCCATTAACATTAAAAGCGAAAACTTTAATATCAATGATGCTGATAAAAGGTAATGAAGAACGTGCAACAAAGTTTCGTGATTTCAGGAAATCTCATCTCACATTAACTAAAAGATATTCATCAAATGAGGAATTAAAGATGTCTTTACCTGAAGCTGATGTTTATTGTACGGGTAGTGATCAAACTTGGAACACTGTGTGTCAAGGTGATATTCCAAAGGCTTTTTTTCTAGACTTTGTGCCTCCTGAGAAGAAAAAAATTTCTTTTGCCGCAAGTTTTGGTATAAAAGAATTGCCGAAAGAAGAAATTGATGATATTAAAACTCTTTTGAGTAAGTATAATTCAATTTCAGTCAGAGAGCAATCAGGTGTTGATATAATAGAAAGTTTGGGATTACATTCAACATTAGTTTTAGATCCGACTTTAGCTGTTCCTAATGAAGTCTGGGATGAATTAGCCGCTCCTCGAATGTTTAAAGAAGATTATATTTTGGCTTATAAATTGAATAGAAGTAGCAGATTTACAAAATACATGAGAGATTTCGCAAAGTCAAAAGGATTGAAACTTGTTTTGGTTCGCTCGCGTAAAGAAATCAATTTTGTAAATTGTACTTGCCTTACTTCTGTTGGTCCACAAGAATGGCTTTCATTAATAAAAAATGCCAAGTATGTTTTGACAGATTCGTTTCATTGTACTGCTTTCTGTATTTTATTTCATCGTCAATTTATGTGCATTCTTCCTCCCAGTTATTCAGATAGGATAGTAAATATATTACAAGAAACTGGTCTTACAAATCGTATTTCAAAAGATGCTGATGACTACTATATATTTGATGGTGTAATAAATTACAACATAATTGATAAGTGGTTGTTAAATAAAAGAGAGCAAACTAATAATTTCTTAAAACACGCTTTAGCTCAATAATCATGAACATATATTCCTCAGAGGTTTTACGTCCTTGTACTAGCTGTCAGATGTGTGGGGCTGTTTGTAATAAGAATGCCATATCAATTAAATTGAACAAAGATGGATTTTATAGGCCAGTGCTTGATGATAACAAGTGTGTAAATTGTGGTTTATGTAAACAAGTATGTTATAAGTTCGATAAATGTTTATATAACACTTCCGATGAAGAGTTAAAAGAAATTCCTCTTTATGCAGCTTCAGCGAAAGACAAATTTTTAGTATCACAGGCGACATCAGGAGGAATCGCTGATATTATGGCAAAAGAATTGATAAAATTGGGATACAAAGTAATTGGGGTTGAATATGATTTTTCTACAGATAAAGCGATTTCTAGAGTAGCATCGTTGGAAAACGAAACCGATTCTTTTAGAGGAAGCAAATATATTCAACCTTATACTTTTGATGCATTTAAAATTTTAGTCTCAGAATGTAGAGATCAAAAATTTGCTGTATTCGGTTTGCCATGTCATATATATGCAGTGAACCGTTATTTATCTAAATTTAATCTTCGGAACAACTGTATATTAATCGACTTGTATTGCCACGGATGCCCATCAATGAATGTGTGGATTAAAGTTAAGGATAAAATCAAACAAAAAATAGGTTCTACCGATTTTGACTCAGTAAACTTTAGAAGCAAAGCTAAAGGATGGGGACAATTTATTCTTGAGGCAAAATCAGGAAGAAGAAAGTACCATAGTACACCTTTGAAAAATGAATTCTATAATTTGTTTTTCTCAAATCAGGTATTAAATGAAAGTTGTGAAGATTGTCATCTAAGGAGTACTTTAGCATATACAGACATTCGTTTAGGTGATTTTTGGGGAAAGGCATTTAAACATAATCGTAAGGGTGTTTCTGGTGTAAGTTTAGCCTCAAATGCTGGCCAGGATCTTTTTAATAAAGTTTTACCGTATATTATCTCAAAAAGAATGAATCACAGTGATTTTATACCTTACCAAAGTTGGGGTCATAGGTATAAGATTAATCAGAATTTGAGAGATTCTTTATTAAATAGCTTATCAAATGATTCTAAAGTTGAAAAAACAATTTTAATATTAAACAAAAGGTTATCAACGAAACAAAAAGCTAAACGTGTCTTGAAAACTATTTATTATTATTTCATCTAATTTTTACTTAAGTGCTTTTATTTACACAAATAAACTTCCCGGCTTTTTTATATCAATCAGCGTATCACCTGATTATATTTGTTTTATGCGCATTAACTTCAATTTACTATTCATTTAGTCATGACCAAAAGTTAAGTTTTGGCATAAATGGTAAATTCTTAAACTATGCAGGTATCTTTTTGATGTTGTCTGTCACAGTTTTTCTTGGATTAAGACCTGTTGATTTAGTTTTTGTAGATACGCAGTTATATGCTGACATGTATAACATTATTGATGAATATGAAGAAATAAGGTGGGACAATAATTGGATGTGGCATGGAATAATTGTTTTTTGCAAATCATTAGGATTTAATGTTAATCAGTATTTCCTTCTAATTGAGTCTGTTTATATTGGCAGTTTGTTTTTTGTTTGTTTAAAAGTATCTAGACATAACTTTTGGCTTGCAGCTCTATTCTTTTTCTCTTCATTCTCTTTTTACAGTTATGGAGTTAATGGTTTAAGAAATGGAATGGCTTGCCATATTGTCCTTTTAGGTATTTTATTATTGGCAAATAGGGACAAGAAATGGTTACCTGTTGGATTATTATTATTTGCATTCGCTTACACTATTCATAAATCAATATTGTTGCCTTTCATTTGCATGCTGGCATCTTTTTATATAAAAGACGTAAAAAATGCAATTGCTATATGGGGTATTTCAATATTGCTTTCATTAATAATCGGAAATGCATTTGGAGATTTTATCCAGTCTATTGGACTATTTGAAGACAAATTAAGTTACTTTAATGATGTTGAAGAATCATATCTTAAAGGACGGTTCTCTCAAACAGGTTTCCGTTTCGATTTCTTATTGTATAGTGCCATGCCCGTTTTAATGATTTGGTATTTAACAATAAAAAGAAATTTTAAGGATAATGTCTATACAATTCTAGCAAATACTTATTTATTGGCGAACTCTTTTTGGATATTAGTTATTAGGGCAACTTTTAGTAATCGATTTGCTTATCTGTCTTGGTTTATTTATCCGATAATTATATTTTATCCTTTAATAAGGATGAATATTTGGGAAAAACAAGATCGAAAAACGGCATTAATTTTGATTCTTTACTCAGGTTTCACATTCTTTATGGAATTTATCTATTATGGTTAAACCACGAATATCAGTTATAATTGGAATTTATAATTGTGCTTCTACTCTTGAAGAGGCTTTAGATTCACTATATGCTCAAACATACCAAGATTTTAAAATCATTCTCTGTGATGACGGTTCAACCGATAATACATATCAGGTTGCAAAGACTTATGCTGAGAGACATGATAATATTCTTCTAATAACTAATGAGAAGAATATGGGATTAAATTACACATTAAATCATTGTCTTGAATATGCTGATACAGAATATGTTGCTCGAATGGATGGTGATGATATTTCTTTACCAGAACGTTTTGAAAAAGAAATTATTTTTCTTGATGAACATCCAGAATTTGCGATAGTTAGTACACCTATGATTTATTTTGATGAAAATGGTGAGTTTTCTAGAGGAAAAGCAAAGATAAAAGAACCGTCAAAAGGAATTTTTAATTATGGAAGTCCTTTTTCTCATGCCCCTTGTATGGTAAGGAATGAAGCTTATCAGGCGGTTGGGGGCTATACCATAGATAAGCGATTGATAAGAATGGAAGATTATAATTTATGGATGAAGATGTATGTAAAAGGGTATCGTGGTTATAATCTAAATGAATGCTTATATGCTATGCGTGACGATAGAAATGCAAGCAGAAGAAGAAATCTTAGAGCTCGATTAAACGGTATTTATGCTCATTATTTAGCTCTTAAAGAATTAAACTTGTCAAAAAAGTTATTCTTAAAATATGCACTGATGAATATAATAAAAGGCTTAATGCCAAATTTCATATATCAATATTTTCATTCAAAGAAACTTAAAAATGTTAAGAATTAAAGAATTATATCAAGAAGTATGCAATCATACACCTGGATTATACCAGATGACAAGTGATGAACGTATAAGAATACAAGCACATTTACGTAAAATGTATCTTGATATAGAGAAAGTTTGTGATAGTCACAACTTGACAATAATGACAGCATATGGAACTGTATTGGGAGCTTTGCGCCATAAAGGGTTTATACCTTGGGATGACGATTTAGATTTAATAATGCCACGTGATGATTACGACAAATTCATTCAAAAATATGCAAATGATTTACCTTCAAAGTATAAGGTATATGCTCCTAATAGTCCTAATGGTCCAATTTGTAGATTTGCAAAAGTAGTTGATACTACAACAAGATTTTTAGAAATAGATACCCCAGATGATGAGAAGCATGGTGCCTTCATAGATATCTTCCCTATGGAAAATGCTCCAAAAAATAATTTTGTTGTTAGATTTCGTAGGTTTATTTCTTGTGTTATTATGTTTATAGCATCATCTGTTGCAGACAGAAAAGTAAAAAATTCTATTTTAAGAAAGCTTTTATCATCTTCCTTAAAAGGTAAAATCTCTTTTTTAATAAGAGATATTATTGGATTCTTGTTTTGTTGGAAAACGGAAGAAGAATGGTACAATGTATTTGATCGATATACAAATTATAAGAAAAAAACGGGATTATACTGTGTTCCATCTGGAGAAGGAGGAAAATACAAGTATTTCATGCCTTTACCAGGAGAAGATTTCCTCCCAACCCAAAAGATGCCTTTTGATGATATTGAGGTCTATGTACCAAACAATCCAATTCATCATTGTGAGATTGAGTATGGTGATTGGAAAAAGATTCCACCTGAAGAGGATAGATGGCAACATTATATATATAAATTAGAATTATAATCATTTTTTAACATATGGAAACTAACAAATTAAATTTTACAGTTGGCCCAGTTATGTCAAGTGACTTGGTCTTGGCTATTGGAAACGAACAAGTTCCTTATTTCAGAACTGCTGAGTTCTCAGAGCTCATGTTAGAATGTGAAGCTTTATTAAAACGTTTTGCTGGAGCAGAAGACAATGCTCGTTCTTTGTTTATTACCGGTTCGGGCACTGCATCTATGGAAGCTGCGGTAATGAATGTGTTCACACCTAAAGACAAAGTGCTAGTTGTTAATGGCGGTAGTTTTGGCCATCGCTTTGTAGAACTCTGCCAGATTCATGAAATCCCTTATTCGTCTATTGATTTAGAGTTTGGAGAATCTCTAACAGCAAAGCACCTTGAGGCTTACGAAAACCAAGGTTTCACTGGGTTCCTGATCAACAAACATGAGACCTCTACAGGTGTCCATTACGATATGCAACTTGTGAGCGACTTTTGCAAACGTAATGGCTGTTTCTTGGTTGTTGATGCCATCAGTTCTTTCTTAGCAGATCCATTTAACATGAGTGAACTTGATGCTCAGGTGATGATAACAGGCTCTCAGAAGGCTTTGGCTTGCCCTCCAGGTATATCTATTATGGTTCTATCAGCAAAAGCCGTGGCGCGTATTAACAACAACAATGTCAAGAGCATGTATTTTGACCTAAAGGATGCTCTAAAGAATGGAGAACGTGGTCAAACCCCATTTACCCCAGCTGTAGGTATTATTAGACAAATCCACGCACGCCTGAAAGAAATCGAAGCCAACGGCGGTGTTGACGCAGAGGTAGCACGTACTGCTGCTTTGGCTAAAGATTTCAGAAGTAAAATTTCATCTTTACCTTTTGAATTGTTTACAGACAGTTTGTCAAACGCTGTAACATCACTTCATCCTATCAATGCATCTGCACACCAGATATTTCTCACTCTAAAGGATGAATATGATATTTGGATTTGTCCAAATGGAGGAGAATTGAAGGATAGTGTTTTCCGTGTTGGTCATATTGGATGTTTAACACCAGAAGACAACACAACATTAGTTGATGCGATGAAAGATATGCAGCGTAGAGGGCTAATATGACAGATTTAATTGTTTGTCGACTTCAAGATAGCGTTTATACTACAAAAGATGTAGTAGAATTAATTATTTCATCTTTTTCTCAGTGGAAAGAGATGGGAATATATTCATCGTTATTAAAGTTGACGCCTGAAAGTTTTTCAGAAAAGACTGTGAATGATGTTGTATTAATTGCTATAGACAAAACAAACAACACATTATGTGGTACAACGTCATTCACAGTATTGCAAGATAAACAAGGTCACAAATATGCATATAATAAATATTCAGCAGTGTCTAATTTGACTAAGAAGAATGGTATTGGATCTAAACTGATTGAATACGAGAAACAATTAGCCATAGATGATAACTGTTGTTATATTATTAGCGACACATCCACTCTTGCAAAATGGTCAAAAAAGTGGCATCTAAAAAATGGTTTTAAAGTGATTGGTTTAAAATCATTTAGCAATAATGACTATTATAGTTATATTTTTAGACTACAATTGCAGAAATCTTTTTTATGGGCAAGTGGAATATACTGCTATTTAAGGTTTTGCACATCTTCAATTAAAACGAAAATTATGTATAGATCAGATGGAAAACTCACTAATTTTGGTAATTTAATCGTTAAAGTGTTATAATTAACAGTCATGGAGTGTTTTCTAGAGAAATATGAAATTATTGTTATTGGGCAGTATTGTTGGAATACATTAGGTCAAATTCGCAGTTTTGGTGAAATAGGTATAAAAAGTCATGTTGTTTGGATTGAAAATGATTCATTCACACCACAGGGCTCTAGATATGTGAAAACATTCTATTCTTGTTCATCTTTTAATGAGTGTTATTCTTATTTGCTTAAGACATTTAATAAAGAAAATAAAAAGTATGTAATTTCAACTGATTGTGACAGTATTGTTTCTTTTCTCAACCAGCACTATGATGAGTTAAAAGATCGTTTTTTCTTCTTTAATGCAGGTGAACAAAATCGTTTATCAGAATTTATTAATAAACAGAATCAAATTTTATTGGCAAAAAAGTTTGGTTTTACTATACCCAAAACATTGTTAGTGAAGAAAGGAGATATCCCCAAAGATATTAATTTTCCTGTTTTCACAAAGTCTGTAAATAGTCTTGCATTTAATTGGAAAACGAATTCTTCTATTTGTTATAATGCAGAAGAATTAAAAAATGTGTATAATCAGATTTCAGATGACCAGCTTATTATTCAGGAATTCATTGAAAAGAGCAATGAAATCGCAATTGAAGGAATTTCATATAATAATGGACAAGATGTTTTTATGCCAATACAAGGAGAGTATCTAAGAATTGAAGATGGGTCTTTTGGAACATGGAAAATAAATGAATTATATAAATCTGGCGAAGATCTTAAAAGCAAGATTCACAGCATCATGCGCCACGTTAGATACAATGGAGTATTTGAGATAGAATTTATAAAAGACAAAAACGACAAACTGTATTTTTTAGAGATTAATTTTCGTCATACTCAATATAATCATGCATTAACAGAGATGGGAGTAAACTTTTGCCAATTGTTTTGTCAATCACAAATCCTAGGCAAAATTGACATTGATAGTATTAATATAAAATCACCATCTATTACTATGAATGAGTATAGAGAATTCATGACTTATATTAAAACCGGAAAATATAGTATATTCAAATGGATAAATGATATCAGGAAAACAGATAGTTTTTACTTCTATGATAACAAAGATAAAAAATACTTTTATTGTAAAATTGCTGACTTAATTAAAAATAAATTTTTGTCATTGTTTAATTGATAATATAAATCATAAATTAATTATAAAAATGAAAAAAGTTATAACATACGGAACATATGACCTCTTGCATTTTGGTCACATTCGCTTGCTTGAAAGGGCAAAAGCTCTAGGAGATTATTTAATTGTAGGTGTTACTGCTGACAATTTTGATCTTGCTAGAGGCAAAATAAATGTTCAACAATCTGTAATGGAGCGAATCGATGCTGTTCGAGCTACTGGTTTAGCAGATGAGATAATAGTTGAAGAATATGAAGGTCAGAAAATCGATGATATTCGAAGAAAAGAAGTTGATATCTTTGCTATTGGTAGTGATTGGTTAGGAAAGTTTGATTATTTAAAGGAATTTTGTGAGGTTGTTTATTTAGAACGAACTCAAGGTGTTTCTAGTTCCGAGCTTAGAGCAGAGAAAAGAGAAGTTAGAATTGGTCTTGTTGGAGAATCTACAATTCTTAACAAATTTGAACGAGAAAGTCATTTCGTGAATGGCGTAAGTATTACAGGTGTTTGTGCTAAAGATACAGATGATTTCTCCGATAATCTCAAGAGAATCCCTTTTACACATAATTTTGATCAATTATTAGATATGTGTGATGCGGTATACATTATATCTCAGCCTCATGAACACTTCAGCCAAATTAAGCATGCGCTTGAATCTGGCAAGCATGTACTTTGTGAATCTCCAATAGCTCTTAGTGTCAGAGAATTTAATGAATTATGCTCTCTTGCCGAAGAGAATAATCTTATTCTTATGGATGGAATAAAGACTGCCTATTCAACAGCTTACGATCGATTGGTTGTGCTAGCAAAGAGTGGTCGAATTGGTGATATTGTTTCAGTTGATGCAGTATGTACTAGTATGTTTGATTTTGAACGTCAAGAAGACAAATCAAAAGTATGGAATAGTATCACCGCTTGGGGACCAACTGCTATGCTTCCAATTTTCCATTTACTTGGAACAGATTATACTAAAGCAGAAATAACAACAAGACTATATCAACCAAAGAGCGATTTTGATATTTTCACAAAGATTGCTTTTGTTTATCCTCATGCTGTTGCATCAATCAAAGTTGGTGTAGGAGTTAAATCTGAGGGAGAATTAATTATTTCTGGCACAAAAGGGTATATTTATGTCCCTGCTCCATGGTGGAAAACAGATTATTTTGAAATCCGTTATGAAAATCCAGCTGACAACAAACGATATTTTTATAAATTAGATGGTGAAGGTATTCGCTATGAAATCGTTTCTTTTATAAAAGCCATACAGACATTGAAAAAAAGTACATATTTAACAAAAGATATATCAATCTCAATTGTAAAAACAATTGAAAAATATTATGATCGAAATATAGTATTATTATCATAATTTAGAAATAGCTTCCACAAAACATTTTCATCTAAATTTAAAAGTATAATAAATGAAAAACTTTATTTACATGGTGTTTTTTTATATTTTTGTTAAGTATATTGCACCACTACGTAATTTTTATCAACAAAAAAAACTTTTTCATCTTGCCCAAAAAGGTAAAAAGATTAAAATTTGTTTCATTGCTATGAATTTAGGAATGTGGAGATATCAAGCTATTTATGAATTGTTTAAGAATGATGAGCGTTTCGAAGTAAGCGTTTTATTATCTCCAACTTGTTTGTGGGATAAAACAGAACAAGCAAGAAGCGTTCAAGAATTACGCGATTATTTTCAATCTAAAGATATCTCTTATTATGATTGGGATACAAATAATCAAGTCTCAAAGGTTGATATAAAGCAAGATATCAATCCTGATATTATCTTTTATCCCCAACAATATAAGAACACTTTATATAAAGAACATTCATATCGTAGATTTCTAAAAAAACTGTTTTGCTTGTGCCCATATGGAATTGCTACAGAAGAGACTCAATGGACTTATAATACAGAGTTTCACAATTTTGCTTGGAAACTTTTTTATACCAATCAAGGAGAACTAAAAGCCGCACAAAGAATAGCTTATAATAAAGGAAAGAATGTGATTATTACTGGATATCCTAATCTTGATGAATATCTGTCGCCTGTTAAGAATGATATATGGAAAATTAAAAATCCATCTATCAAACGTTTAATTTGGGCACCACATTATAGCATTTTTGAAGATGAAGATGAATTGCATTTATCTAATTTCCTTTGGATGGCTGAAGATATGATTAAGATTGCGGAATTATATCAAGATAAACTTCAAATAGCCTTTAAACCACATCCCAAATTAAGAACTCGATTATATCAACATCCTGACTGGGGGAAAGAAAAAACAGATTTGTACTATAATCGATGGAATGAAATGATTAACACACAACTTGAGACAGGTCCATTCATTGATTTATTTAAAAGTTCTGATGCGATGGTGCATGATAGCGATTCATTTCAGATTGAATATCTTTATGTAAATAAGCCTGTTATGTTTGTTAAACAAAAAAAAGAACAAAAAAACACATCGGAATTAAGAAATCTTGCTATTGAGTGTCATTATATCGGAAATTGCTTCAAAGATATTGAAAAATTTATAAATATGATAATTGATGAAGATGATCCAATGAAAGAAAAACGTGATTCATTCTTCAAGGATTATTTACTTCCGCCAAATGGCACAAATGTTGCTTTAAATATTTATAATGATATAATCAAATCAATAAGTCTTAATGACAAATAGTTCTAATCGTAATATACTTGTTGATGGAATAAAATTCATATTGATATGCTTAGTTATTTTAGGACATATCAGTTATTATGATTATGGATTAAGGATTAATCGAATTATTTATTCCTTCCATATGCCATTATTTGTTATAATTTCAGGTATATATACACATCAAAAAAGTAAAGAGAGTTTTCTTAAATCAACAAAAAAATTAATCTTATTGTATTTAATATTTCAAATAGGTCATATATTTTTTTCAATAATAACAACTAATATTGTTGTTGATTTATCTATATTAATTAAAATTATAGATCCAGCTATTGCTTTGTGGTATTTGTTATGTATAATATTTTGGAGGACGATGTACTTTTTGTTGAGTCCAAATAAAATAGATATAAAGATATTGTTTATATTATCTATTGTCCTTTCATTTATCTCAGGTTTTATTCCATTGGGCAATAATTTTCTTGCCTTTCAGCGCACTTTTTCATTCTTGCCGTTTTTCGTTTTTGGATTAATGTTGAGAAGTGAAAAAGAAAGAACAATTATCATAAAAATAAAACCCATATTTTTGATTGTTTCTGCATTAATTGCATTAATATTTGCTTTTTATTTACCTGGTTTTATGCCAAGTTCACCTTATAAAACTTTTCATGATCCATTTCTTAGATTGTTTCAATCGTTTTTAGCACTCATAATATGTATTGGTATTATAAAATTTCTTCCTAAAAGAATTCCTGCCTTTTTTTGTAAAATGGGACAATGGACTTTATATTATTATTTATACCATACATTTATGATAAGAGTAATTCCTTTATTGCTTGATCATTATAATATATCATTAAATGTTTTTGAAGCTTTGATTATCGTTGCCTTAATAGTGATATTGATAACTTTAATGCATAAAATTAAATTATTTAGGCTTTTATTATTAGAAAAGTAATCTATTATGTTATCTTTATATATAACAATACTTATTCTTGTCTTTATTGGTATCGGATTTTATAAAGATATTAATATTGAGGAAGCTTTATCGATAAAACAATGTAACGCAATCAAGGGCGTCTCTATCTTATTAGTTTTCATCAGCCATGCAAATTCATATATTGTAGGTAGCAATTACTCTTTTTCTTTTATCGGTGATGATCTTTTCTTGAAAATACAACATTGTATTGGACAATTATGCGTGGTGATGTTTTTGTTTTATTCTGGATATGGTACAGAACATTCCATATTGACAAAAGGAGTGTATTATGCCAATAGGATGCCAAAGAGAAGGATTTTATCAACACTTCTGAATTTTGATGTTGCGGTGTTTGTATTCCTTATTATTAATATCTTTTTGGGTATAAATGTTTCATTGATTAGATTTATAAAAAGTCTAATAGCCTGGGAATCAATAGGTAATAGTAATTGGTATATATTTGACATCTTGTTGTGTTATTTGATTTCTTATATATCAACAAAATTATCAAATAATCCCACTAAACGATTAATTATTGTTTTAACACTATCTCTTTTTCTTATAGTATTTCTGTTCTTTTTTAAGAGCTCATGGTGGTATGACACTATATTGGCATATTCTGCAGGAATGTTTATTGCTCAAAAAAAGGATGTTATCTACCAAAACATAAGAAATAATTATTATATTGTATTATTAGGTCTATTTATTTTATTTATATTATTTTTCAATCTCGGCATTTTTCATATTATCACATACAGTGTTGCTAGTGTGTTGTTTTCATTATTATTATTAATGTTAACAATGAAAATTAAGATAAGTAATAGGTTGTTGTTGTGGTTTGGAAGAAACCTTTTTCCTTTGTATATTTACCAAAGGGTACCAATGTTGATAATTTCGCATTTATATCCTTCATTTGTCAACTCATATCCTATTTACTTTTGTATAATAAGTTTTTGCTTCACTGTAACCATCACATTTCTATATAAATTTATTAAGATTTCATTTTAAAATAAGAATGAAAAGTAAAATGAAGTTATCAGTTATTATACCAGTCTTTAACAATGAGACCTTTTTAAATCGTTGTTTAAATAGTGTACTTAATCAGAGAACAGATAATTTTGAAATAGAAGTCATAATAATTAATGATGGATCTACGGATAAAAGTGGTGAAATAGCAGATTATTATTCTAGTCAAAACAATAACATTTATGTTATACATCAAAAGAATCAAGGCGTATCTGTTGCCCGGAATGAAGGCCTAAGAATTGCTTCAGGAGATTATATACATTTCTTGGATAGCGACGATTTCTTGCTTCATAAAAACTGTTATCAGGCATTGATAGACATTATCAATAATGCAGACAACCCAATAGATATTTTAAGGTTTCGAATGGTTCGATTGTTTGCTAATAGAATAATAAATATTGACCAATATAATAACCTTGATAAAATAAATATTGAATTTGAAGGAACTGGAATAGAGGCTTGTCATCAGTTGCGCTTTGTAGGGCAAATAGGTCCACATATATATAGTTATAATCTAATAAAAAAAATCGATCTAAAGTTCTGTCCAGAAGTTCGTTTATCTGAAGATGCTTTATTCAATTTAGTTCTATATAGACATGCAAATTATTTAATAATAAATAATGCTAATATATATTGTTATTACGCACATGAAGGAAGTGCGACTTTTACAAATGATAAAAAACGCATAAAAGTTTTATTAGATAGCATGCTTGAGAGTTTGCCTATTGTTAAAGCACATCTCAACCTGTATGATGACTCTTTTTTTAAATCATATAGAATGGAAGTATTTGGTGAAGATGTGGCCAAAAGAATGCTAAAAGCAGGTTTATCCTATTCAAGCATTAATAAATATATTAAAAATGGATATAAAAGTGGAATATTTCCTGTAGGAAAAATACATAATGGGCACACTTATAGATTCTATGATATGTTATTAAACCATCCTCTACTTTTTTGGTTATTCTCATTTCCATATAGATATATAATTCTACCTTGTATTAAACCTTTAATGTTGAAAAATGGATAATATGACAGACGTTATAGCTGAAGTTGAAATTATACAAAATAATGATCTTTTTTCATGGGAAGAGATTGCAAACTTACTTCATGATGCTTTTCAAGAGAGGTTAAAACAAGGGTTGCAATTCACATGCTCTTTTTTAACAGCAAAAGAGCTTGAGCAGAAAAGTAATAATTGCATAGTTTTAATTGCTAAAAATAAGATTAGCAACCAATTACTAGGTACTGTTTTTTATGAGAGAAAGTCAAGCCAAAGAGCATATCATTCAAACCTAGCTGTTAATCCAACAAGTAAGCATTTAGGAATAGCAACAAAGTTATTTAGTGCATTTAAGGAGTTGGCTTCAATTAATGGATGTGAACATATTATCTCTGATACTGCACAACAGGCAACCAGTTCTGTCTTATGGCATAAGAAGAATGGCTTTATCCCAATTTCACTTCGTTCATACGGCTCTACGAATTATTATTCGATAGTGTTCAGAAATCAATTAAAGCATCATTGGTTTTGGTCTAATAAACTTTTTTGTAAAATACACTTCACAATATCATCCATTCTTTGTCACATGTATAGACACAAGGATGGAACGTTAACAACCCTTGGTAAATTAATTGAAATATTCAGAATTTCAGAATGAGAGAATTAAGTTTAAACGAAATACAAGAATATAGCTTAAGAGTTTTAGAAAATATTCATGATTTTTGTGTAAACCACGGCATCCACTATTCTTTGGCATATGGGACTTTAATAGGAGCTGTTAGGCATAAAGGTTTTATTCCATGGGATGATGACATTGACGTTATCATGACTAGAGATAATTTTGAACGATTTTTAAACGAATATGAATCAACTGACCAGTTCAAATTGATATCTCCTTATAACAAAGAATCTTATATTGCTTTTGCAAGAGTTTGTGACAATAAAGAAACATTGGTGCTTAACAGAACACCTTGGTGTAAATGTGAAACAGGAATTTGGGTTGATATTTTCCCTATGGATGCAATTGATGATAATGAAGAGAGTCATAAAAAAAGGTATAAAAAAATACATAATAAATGGGCATATCTTTCTATACCTCGAGGTGGCAAATCAAATTTTTCAAGACAATGGGGTGCTATTGGTAATATAAAAGTTTTATTAAAAAAAATCATATCTTTTAATGGTTTTCATTTAAGAAATAATGTTGAGAAATATCTTAACTTAATTAATGATAAGTCATTTTTTGAGTCATCTCATTGTGCACAACTTGCCTGTTGTGATGAGTATGGTTTTTATGAAAAAAAAGATTTTGAAAAATATACCACTCTTGAGTTTGAAGGACATAAATTGTGTGTTATAAAAGAGTATGACAAAGTACTTAGATCTCTTTATGGCGATTATATGCAACTGCCACCAATAGAGGATCAACAACCAAAGCAAGCTGATTATATTAAGTTCTATAAAAAATAATGGTTTCAATTGATGAAAATACGATGATAAAATTAGTTCGTTCTACAACAGTTCCTATAACTCTAAATTCTTTTTGCAAAGGATTCCTCAAAGAATTACAAGAGGAATGTGGTTATGAAGTGCTGGCTGTTTCATCTCATGGGGAAGATTTAGATGAAATTAAAGAGCGTGAAGGGATTCGCATTATTGGTGTGGATATGGAAAGGCATATCTCTCCAATTAAGGATTTAAAATCCTTATATAATATGTGGAAAGTTATAAGAAAAGAAAAGCCAGACATTGTACATTCTATGACCCCAAAAGCCGGATTGATAACAATGGTTGCATCATGGTTAGCTCGGGTGCCTGTTAGAATTCACACATTCACAGGTCTTGTTTTTCCAACATCATCTGGTCTCAAGCGTCATATTTTAATGTTTACAGACAGATTGACTTGTGCTTGCGCCACCCATATTATTCCAGAAGGAGAAGGAGTAAAATCAGATTTACTCAACAACCATATTACAAAAAAAGAAATAAGAGTTCTAGGACATGGAAATATAAGAGGAATAGATTTAAATTATTATAATCCAGAACTTTTCATCAAAAATAAATCTGATGATTATTTTACATTTGTTCTAGTTGGTCGCATTGTTGGGGATAAGGGTATAAATGAACTAATTGATGCTTTTATTATACTCAATGATGAATATCCACAAACAAAACTAATTCTCGTTGGTCCTGAAGAGCCTCTACTTGACCCTCTTAGAAGTGACACTGAAGCTATTATAAATAGCCACCCCTCTATTAATACTGTCGGTCCTCAAGAAGACGTACGACCTTTTTATGCTGAAGCAGATGCGCTAGTTTTCCCCAGTTATAGAGAAGGGTTCCCAAATGTTGTTATAGAAGCTGGCGCTATGGGGCTTCCGAGTATTGTGACAGATATTAATGGTTCTAGAGAAATAATAATTGAAGGAGAGAATGGAACAATTATTCCCTCAAAAGATACAGATGCACTATATAAAGCAATGAAGCGATTTGTCGAGAATCCTGAAGATGTCCTTCGTATGGCTAAAAATGCCCGACCTCTTATAGCTTCTCGCTATGAACAATCTTATGTACGTAACTGTCTAAAAGACTTCTATAATGAGGTTTTATTAGAAAAAGGCTTAATTAAAAATGTATAAGCATTTCTTTAAACGTTTTCTTGATTTCTGTTTATCATTGGTAGGATTGATTTGCATATCTCCTATTTTACTTCTTGTCACAATATGGTTGTTTTTTGCCAATAAAGGAGCAGGTGCTTTTTTTTTACAAGAGCGTCCAGGCAAAAATGGAAAAATATTTAAGATTATCAAGTTCAAAACAATGACTGACGAATGTGATAAAGAAGGAAACCTCTTGCCTGATTCTCTCCGTTTGACTAGAGTTGGAAAAATTGTTCGTTCCACTTCTATTGATGAATTGCCACAACTGATAAATGTGTTAAAAGGTGATATGGCACTGATTGGTCCACGTCCATTGCTTACTTGGTTTCTTCCTTTATATGATGAAGAACAAGCAAGAAGACATGATGTGCGTCCAGGTATTACAGGATGGGCTCAAGTAAATGGAAGAAATGCACTGACTTATAGTCAAAAGTTTAAATATGATGTATGGTATGTGGATAACATTTCTTTTAAACTTGATTTGACCATACTGTGGAAATCGATAAAAAAAGTGTTCATGAGAGCAGATATTGGACAAGGAAACGCTGATGATGAATTTGTTGATGATTTGCATTTTGAAGAGCGTTATAAAGAATTAATATCGAAGAATGATAAAATTAATTTGTTTTAAACACAAAGAGCATTGGGACTCAATTGTAAAGTCCTTTACGGACTATGATGTATATTATCTTCATGGATATGTTTCTGCATTCAAGATTCATGGAGATGGTGAACCACTTTTGTTTTATTTTGATAACGGAAAGATGCGCGCTATATATGTAGCTATGTTAAGAGATATTGCTAATGACGCACATTTTAAAGACAAGATAGAAGTAGGAAAGTATTTCGACATAATTACACCATATGGATATGGAGGTTTTATATTCGATGGGGATATGTCTGAAAATTCAGTAAATCAGCTAAATGACGAATTTAATCAATTGATGAAGAAGAAAAATATAGTTAGTAATTTTGTTCGTTTCAATCCTGTGTTGAAAAATGCTGCATTTTCTCGTTCGTCAATACATGTAATTGATTTAGGAAAGACAATTGCGATTGACTTGTCAAGTGAAGATATCATTTGGGATAATATTATTAGCAAGAACCGTAATATGATTCGAAAGGCGGTTAAAAGTGGAGTTGAAATTTCTCACACACATGATAATCCTGAATTGTTTGAGAATTTCAGAGAAATGTATAATAAAACAATGGATTCAGATAATGCCATTGATTATTATTATTTTTCAAAAGAGTTCTATGATAGTATACATAGTGATTTATCAAATAATTACGAACTTTTTTATGCTACTGTTGACAATGAAATAATTGCAATGTCAATAATGATTTATGCAAATAACAAAGTGCACTATCATTTATCTGGGTCAAAATATGAATATCGAAAACTTGCTCCATCAAATCTTTTATTATATAAAGCAGCTTTATGGGGACATGAACAAGGTTTTAGAGTATTTCATTTAGGTGGTGGTGTTGGCTCAGGAGAAGACAACCTATATAAATTTAAGGCTGCCTTTAATCGTAATAGTGATTATCAATTCTCGATAGGCAAGCAAATATTTAATCTTGAATTATATGAAAAATTGATAGAGTTAAGACAATCAGAAGATCTTCGTTTTGATTGTAATTCAAACTTTTTCCCACTTTATAGATCCATATGATTTTTTTCATCATGCGTTAAATTATTTTTTAATTATATAAGGACAAATGAATGGTAACAAAGTATTGGTTCTGCAACATCGTGATATAGTCAATGCTTGCATCACCCCCAAACAGTGTGTAGAGTGGATTGAAGATTCTTTCAGGATGAAGTATGATGCTACTTTACCACCTAAAACCAGTGTTCATCCACAAGGAGATGATTTCTTCAACACTATGCCATGTCTTCTTCCACCATGCTACGGCAGATTTGCAATGAAAGAAGTACATCGAATTGATGGACAGAATCCTTCCCTTGGAAGTGATATATTACTCTATGATTCCAAGAATGGCAATTTGCTTGCAATTCTTGATGGAGATTGGATTACAAATATGCGAACAGGTGCTGTTGCAGCTTTGTCTGCACGTATTTTTAAGAAATGTGGTGTAAACACTTATTCTTTTGTTGGACTTGGAAACATTGCCAGATCTACAGCTTTGTGTATAATTGATGAGAATAAGAATCATCAAATTAAGTTTCGACTCTTGAAATATAAGGATCAGGCAGAATTGTTTGTTGAGCGGTTAAAAGCTTATGATAATGTATCATTTGAGATTATCGATAATATAAATGAATTTGTTGCAGACGCTGAAGTTCTTATCTCATGTGTTACAGCTGCAAGAGAATTAATCTGTGACCGTGATGAATTATACAAACAAGGTATGTTGCTAATACCAGTTCATACTCGTGGTTTCCAAAATTGCGATTTGTTTTTTGATAAGGTTTATGGCGATGACACTGGTCATGTTAATGGATTCAAGTATTTCTCTCGCTTCAAACAGTATGATGAGTTAAGTCATGTGCTTTTAGGAGAGAATCCAGGGCGAGAAAGCGATTTAGAACGTATTATTTGCTATAATATAGGTCTTGGACTTCATGATGCTGTCTTTGCAAGTCGCATTTATGATATTGTCAGCAAGAATAAATGTACACAATCATTTACTCAGGATAAAGAAACATCAAAGTTCTGGATTTAAACTTTTAATTATTATAAAATGGAAATAAAGAAAAACAAAATATGGCTTTGCCTTGCCCATATGAGTGAAGCTGGCGAGGAAATGAAGTTTATTAAGGAAGCTTTTGACACTAATTGGGTGGTTCCACTTGGGCCTAATGTAAATGGTTTTGAGGCTGACCTTGAGAAGTATATTAACTATCCTGCCGATGGTCGTGACCTCCACAAGAAAGTTGTAGCATTGAGTGCTGGCACAGCTGCTATTCATCTTGCACTAGTAGACTTGGGTGTGAAAGCAGGTGATGAAGTAATCTGCCAGTCTTTCACATTCGCAGCCAGTGCTAATCCTGTGGTTTATCAGGGTGCTACACCTGTATTTATTGACAGTGAGCCTGGGACTTGGAACATGGATCCTAACCTGCTTGAGGATGCCATTAAAGACCGAATGGCTAAGGGCAAGAAACCTAAAGCTATAATACCTGTCTATCTCTATGGAATGCCGGCTTATATCGATCAGATATTGGAAATTGCTAACCGTTATGAGATTCCTGTCCTTGAGGACGCTGCTGAAGGCTTCGGATCTAGATACAAAGGACAGGTTTGTGGCACGTTTGGTGAGTATGGCGTGATGTCATTCAACGGAAATAAGATGATTACAACTAGTGGTGGCGGTGCGCTGATTTGCCCAAATGAGGAAACTGCAAAGCGCATTCTTTTCTTTGCGACACAGGCTCGTGAGCCACTACCATACTATCAGCATGAGCATATAGGCTATAATTACCGTATGAGTAACATCTGTGCTGGCATTGGTCGTGGCCAAATGACAATCGCAAATGATCATCTCGCTCATCATATCCATGCCAAAGACCGCTATGTCGAAGGACTTGCAGATGTTGAAGGCATTACTGTTCATGTAGCACCCGAGGACTATATGGAACCTAACTATTGGTTGAACACCATCATTGTAGAGCCAGACAAATTCGGTATGGATTATGACCAGTTGCGCCAAAAACTAGACGCAGACAACATTGAGTCACGTCCATTATGGAAACCAATGCACATGCAGCCTGTTTACAAGGATGCTCCTGCCTATGTAAACGGCGTGAGTGAAGAACTGTTTAGTAAAGGTCTTTGTCTTCCTAGCGGACCAATGGTTACAGATGAAGATTTTGAATATATCATAGATAATATCAAGAAAAGCCAACGATAATGTTGTTCTATTTATGGGCGGAACTTGATCATTACATGCCGCTCAATTATTGACAAAGTTATGGAATATATAAAGACAGAAATAGAAGGAGTTTATATAATAATTCCTAAGAGATTCGGTGATGAGAGAGGATATTTCTCAGAGACATTCAAGCAAGAAGAGTTTAATGAGAATATTGGAGAAATTAATTTCATTCAAGACAATGAATCTTATTCATCATATGGAGTTCTTCGGGGGATTCATTTTCAAAAAGGAGAATATTCTCAAGCTAAGATTGTAAGAGTGGTAGAAGGTGCTGTGTTAGATGTTGCAGTAGATCTTCGAAAAGATTCTCCTACATTTGGCAAATATGTTGCAGTTGAATTATCTGCTGAAAATGGGAAACAATTATTTATTCCAAGACATTTTGGTCATGCTTTTTTGGTGTTATCTGAACATGCGAAATTTGTGTATAAAGTAGATAATAATTATGCACCTGACCATGAATGCTCATTAGCTTATAATGACCCTGATGTTAATATAAAATGGCCAATACAAAATCCTTTAGTAAGTAAAAAAGATAAGATAGGAATAAGATTATCTGATATTTAAGAACATTAAACGTTTACATCTTTAGTGTTTTGATGGTATCGTTTTTCTGTCTTATTTAGATTTCTAGACCAATCTTATAATGTATAATGCTTTTATAACGCTGATGAGAAAAATAAATTTGATAAATATTTTTAGATAAATAATCAAAACAAGATATACTATTAATCATTTTTTATTAATAATAATAAGTATGAAGCTTTTATTCTTGTCAATTGCTTTCCCACTCCTTTTTCTCTCATGCGGTAATAAGCAAGATGAGCCATTATGTTTTGAGAATAGTTTACATGAATTCACACTATGTTCATGGAACATTGGTCACTTTTCGCTTGGTAAATCTTACGACACATTCATTAGTGACCAAAAGCCAGATTTTGATTATAGTAATTATGGGAATTCTACACCATATAGTAATTATGATGCTCAGCTAACAAGATGGAAACAGGTGCTTGATGAGTATTCGCCAGACATTCTTATGACTTGTGAATATAGTGCCACATTTGCTCACAATAAAGGTGGTGATGTGAATGCTATTGAAGCTGTTTTCGGCAGATATGCCTTTAATAGTATTGGCTCATTGCCATATTTAACAAGTTATATGCGCACAGCTGTGTTTAGCAACATTAATCTTGGCAAATCAAGAGAGGTAGTTTATCCACATACTAAACAAGCCGGGCGATACTATCAGGTTGTTGAAATAATGATAGACAACGTCCCTACCAAACTTGTTGTTACCCACCTTGATTTCGGAGCAACTGGCAATAATGCTATTTTCAGGGCAGAACAGATACAAAAGTTAATAACCGACTTTGCAAATGAAACTCACGTTATCATTTGTGGTGATTTTAATGTGTCTAAACCAGCTGAATTTGATGCATTCGTTAATGATGGTTATACATTGGCGATACATGGTTGTCTTGGTGATATCGCTACTTACCCATCTTCTGGCACAGAGGTATGGGGAACTGGTGGCAAGAAAACCATGTACAATACACCAATATCGTGCATTGACAATATCATTGTAAAAGGTTTCTTAATGGACAACATTCAACTGATTGACAAAAAGGAATTGACAGACCATTGTGGTATAATATGCGACTTGACATTAAAATAGAAGTATCTATTGATTAATAGAAGAACAATTGTTTAATAAAATAGCATTCTATGTTTTTTGAAGATCAAGAATGAATAAATCTTGTTCCACAAAGATTGCAAACAATCTCTTGCCCCAGGTAAGGTGCTTCACGAAGAATAACGACTTTGTTGCAAGCAGGGCACTGAACCGCAATACTCCCACAGTTGCTGCAATGGCCATATTGATGGGACATAAGCTGTTGACCTGAGTAACCTCTGTAGGCATTCTTGGCTTCCTGAAAGAAATCATTAAAGATGCCCTTACGCTTCTTTTTGTCAATTACATCAGGGAGTCTTTTGGCCCATTCCAGACCACCTTTTCCCATGTCTTTCATAAACCTCATTTTAAAACCAGAAAGCATGTTGCAGTTAGGGCAGGCCAACGAATGGAACTGCCATCATAGTGCTGCAGTGAGGACATCTTAAGTACTTGTTGTTTTTAGTGTTTTGACTCTCGTCTAGATAGAACACGTTATTGCAGTGCGCGCATTTTGTGAGGTAGTTTCCCATTATTATGTGATTTAAGTTACATCTATTGAAAAAAAGGAGGAGAATGTTACAGCAAAACGGTGGAAGCTGTTACGGTTTTGATGGTGCAAAATTAAGAATTATTTCTGAGACTATCGCCAAGAAGTTCAAATTTTGTTGCCTAGTGGATGATTCTGTAGAGTATTCTGTAGAGTATTCTATAGAGTATTCTATAGAGTATCTGTAGAGTATCACGTCAGCTGATGTGTTGTTGCTCTAAAGGGTCTCATGCCATCCTGAGAGGGCACCTAGTTAACGATGATTGTGGTCTGCCTACCGTGCCTATCCTCAATAATTTCCATCTGGTCAAGTACCTGCCCGGCGTTGAGCCGCTTTATGCCGAAGTCATCGAGTATGAGCAGGTCGGTCTTTGAGATACGTTCGAAGTGCCTCGGTAGTCGGCGCTTGATGCGCGTCTTTAAATCGAATTTCTTAAAAAATCATAAGAATATTTGTACATCTCAATATTATGATATACCTTTGCAATAGGTAGAAAAGGCTCTAGTGCTTCAAAAGTGCCTTAACTTGCTGATATTTAGCAAGTTAAGTCTTGCTGGCAGTATTGAGACAAGCAGTTGTGTTCTGCTATTCTCTACTTATGATTAGTATTAATGAGTGGATGATGTTTTTTCCTAATTAGTTTTATATATTTTATAAAAAATGGGCGTTATTGCAACTTTTTAGTCTCTGCGAGCGTCTAATACAATGAATAAATAACTTAATTTTAAAAGATATGATACTTACAACAACCCCACAGATTGAAGGTTACACGATTAGAGAATACCGTGGCGTGGTAACTGGCGAAACTATTATTGGCGCAAACATCCTTAAAGATTTTATGGCAGGTATCCGCGACATAGTTGGTGGGCGTGCCAATGCCTATGAGAAAGTGCTTCGCGAAGCAAAAGACACCTCAATGATGGAGATGATACAACGTGCTCAAGCTATGGGCGCTAACGCCATCGTTGGCATAGACATCGACTATGAAACAATAGGCGAGGCTGGCTCTATGCTCATGGTAGCAACAAGTGGCACCGCTGTGGTAGTCTAGTTCAGTCTGGCCAATCCAGCGTAAATACAACCTCCTGCATTATGGTGCAGTGAGGTTGTTTTGTTTCATACGGGTGATGTATTGTTGCAGAATTGCCTTCATCTGGCTCTGCATGTAAGGTAGCTGCTCGAACTTGTTCTTCTTAACTAATAAGTTGTTCTTGAGTGAGAAATCCTTTTTGTACTCATAAATTGCCATGAGCTTGTTATTACGGTACTCAATCATCAAGTCATCAAGGTAATACATAGAAGTTCCGTTACGGTCATTGAACACATAATTCACGTAGGATGGCGAACTGTCTAGAGCATTTTTACCAAAAGAGAAATATGGTTTCTGGTAGTTGAGAATCCCTAAAATGGTGGGCATGATGTCGGTTTGCTGAATCAGTCGCGTCGAATCACACTTGATTGGCAGCTGACCTCCTGGAGTGTAGAAGAAGATGGGAATGAGAAATCGTCCCATATCGTTATTGTAATCATCCCTGTATGCAACACCGCAATGGTCGGCTGTGAATACAAATATTGTATTGTTGAACCACGGCTCGCTTTTAACTTTATCAAAATACTGTTTCAACGAATGGTCGACATAACTGATAGAGCGGTGCATCGGAATGTCGCCTCGTGTAAAAGTGTTCTTGTATTTGTCAGGGATACTAAACGGCTCATGACTTGAAGCCGTGAATACGGTCAAGAAAAAGGGTTTACCTTTCTTGGCATATTCCTTTGTGTGTTGTGCAAAATACTCAAGATATGGCTCGTCAAAGATTGCCCATGTGCCGTCAAAATCCTTGTTACCATATTCATCCATCCCGAAATACTGCTCAAATCCAATTGATTTGGCAAACGCCTTAAAACCCAGAGTGGTGTTGGGCGCGCCATGGAAGAATGCGGTGTTGTAACCTTCGTCTTTGAGCATCTGAGGCAGCGCCTGAAGTGTGTTATTGGAGTATATGTAGTAGCAGTAAGGGTCTATATAGCGCGGTATGCCGGCAAAACTTGCTGGCATACAGTCAACTGAGCGGCTACCATTGGCAAACCCGTACTCAAAGCTATAGCTATTGCATAATAATGAGTCAAGGAATGGCGTATAGCCTTGATATTTGCCACCATCTTTTTCTTTGTTGAAGAATCCGGTATATTCCATCGAAAAGCTTTCCAGCAAGAACACTACTACGTTTAGTTTCTTCATCTCACCACCGTTGGGAACTGTATTCCTGATGGGGCAGAAGATGCTGTCAAGCTCTTCTTCCTTGAAGAATTGTGGCGTCTTGTAACCCTTCTTGTGCATTGTTGTGAGCATAGTGAATGGGGTGTTGAGCACTATGGCAGCTTGAATGGGTTTGTTGCAATAAATCTCAGCTGAGTCTTGCCTGAGAGGGTGCATTTTCCATGCCAAGCCACCACGTAAGCCTGCGAACGTGAGGAGTGCGGCAAGCAAAAAGATCACAGAGTGGAGCGTGTAATACAGCTTAGAACTAGGGTAGTCACTCTTGGATCGGTCTTTCTTGATGGGGCTATAATAGAGGAAAATTGAAGCAATGATTATCGCAATGCCGAAAAGCCACACTTTCCAGTATCCTGTGATGCTATCGAGAAATATCTTGGCAAGATTGCTTTCGCCACCAAATTCAGAGAAAATGATCCATGTGGTGCGACGGCCTCCAAACTCAAAGTATACAATATCGGCAACATTGACGATTATGCCAATTATATTAACTACCAGGAAGACAATCTTAACAAATTGCTGATATTTTACCGTGTGTCGCATCTTCAAGGGCAAGAATTGCAACAGCACGCATAATATGTTCAAGTAGCAGAGAGCACTAATATCAAATCGCAGTCCACCCCACGACATGGTGAGCATGTCGGCAAACGTTACACCTTGAAAATGATGGGAGTTCATGTAAAAGAAGAACCAGCGCGTAATCATGTAAATTACGAGCATGACAATAAAGTTCACTGCCATCACAAATCCTGGCTCCTTTCTAAATCTATCAAACGATATCTTCATATCCTATCTTATATTTTCAATAGTGAGCTCAAAAATGTTGTTATTAGATTAAAATGTTGCCGACAAAATAATAAAGGACTGAGCCAATGAGCACTGTCCTTTATTTTTATTACTGCATGTTCGTGTCAAATTCCCATTCGCACAATACCACGCTTTGAGTTCTTGACGAAATCAACAATAACATCACGCTCTGGCGACTCAGGTAACTCGGCAACCACCTTAGCTAGTGCGTCGCTGGTGTTTAACCCCGACATATAAAGGGCTCGGTAAATGTCTTGAATGCCATTAATTTGATCGTTGGTGAATCCACGACGATGCAGTCCAATAGAATTGACGCGCTCATAAGACATTGGATAACGTCCTGCCATCACATAAGGAGGAATGTCTTTGTTGACTAGAGTTCCGCCTTGTACCATCACGTGAGGACCTATTTTGGAGAACTGATGCACAAGTGCACCACCTCCAATAACGGCCCAATCACCAATCTCAACCTCGCCGGCTAGCTGAACTGAGTTGGACATGATTACGTTGTTTCCCAGCTTGCAGTCGTGGGCCACATGGCAATAGGCCATAATCAGGCAGTTGTTGCCAATTATAGTTTTGCCTTTAGAAGCAGTTCCTCGATGAATGGTTACGAACTCACGAATGCTGGTGTTGTCGCCAATAATAGTGAGACTGTCTTCACCCTGAAACTTGAGGTCTTGTGGCACGTCGCTCACTACAGCACCTGAATGGATGTGGCAGTTGTTGCCAATCCTGGCGCCTGAGTGTATAACGGCATTACTGTCGATAACAGTGCCGTCACCAATCACTACATTTTCGTCAATTGTCACAAAAGGACCTATCTTTACATCCTTGCCTATCATAGCGTTATTGCTAACGCAAGCTAGTGGTGAAATATTCATCTTTATATAATGCTGTTTTATTTGTTTTTAACGATTTGGGCCATAAACTCGACCTCACTCACAATCTTTTCGCCCACAAAGGCATAGCCCTTCATCACAGCGCATCCACGTCGCAATGGAGTCATGAATGAGATGTGGAAAATTAGGGTGTCGCCTGGAACCACCTTTTGGCGGAATTTTACATTATCAATCTTCATGAAATAAGTGGAGTAGCGCTCAGGCTCATCAACACTACTAAGCACCAAAAGGCCTCCAACCTGTGCCATAGCCTCGATTTGAAGAACGCCAGGCATCACTGGCTCTTGTGGGAAATGGCCCTGGAAAAATGGTTCATTGCTTGTGACGTTCTTCACACCAACGATGTAATTGTCGCTGATTTCGATCACCTTGTCAACCAACTGCATGGGATAGCGGTGAGGCAGAAGTTCCCTGATGCGGTTAATGTCCATTATGGGAGCCTTGTTTGGGTCGTAAACCGGTGCCTGAACGTTCTGATAGCGAAGCTCCTTACGAATCTGTTTTGAGAGTCGGGTGTTGATGGTGTGTCCTGGTCGGGTAGCAACAATGCGTCCTTTGAGAGGACGACCAATTAGTGCCAAATCACCCATAACGTCGAGCAACTTGTGGCGTGCTGGTTCGTTGGGGTGGGTGAGTGGCTTATGGTTCAAATAGCCAAGCTGATCGTTGGGAATGTGTGGTACACCTGCCACGTCGGCAATCTTGTCAAGCTCTTCCTGACTCATCTTCTTGTCATAGATGACAATAGCGTTATCTAGGTCGCCTCCCTTGATGAGGTTGTTCTCGACAAGTGGTAAAATCTCACGAACGAACACGAAAGTACGGCTTCCAGCAATCTCTTCCTTAAAATCGGCAAGCGAGGTGAGAGAAGCAAACTGGTTGGAAAGTACAGGCGAGTCAAACTCAATCATGGTGTCGATTGAGAAGTCGTCATCGGGGAGTACTATTAACGAAGAACCGGTAGCTTCGTCAACAACTTTGATGCGTTGTTTCACAACATAGAACTCACGTTCAGCTGCTTGCTCTTTAAGTCCAACTTCTTCGATTTTCTCGCTATAGAGAGTTGCGCTACCATCGAGAATTGGCATCTCGGGTGCGTTAATCTCGATAATGCAATTGTCAACACCTGCTGCATATAAAGCAGCCATAGAATGCTCTATTGTTCCAACTTTTACGTCTTTGTTGGTTTTGCATGCAATGACAGTGCCACGATTGGTTTCTATCACATTCTCGGCAAGAGCCTCAATCACTGGGGCGTCTTGCAGGTCGATGCGTTTGAAAACGTAGCCCGTATTTTCAGGAGCGGGCATGAATGTTGCCTCCACGTTAAGTCCTGAGTGCAGGCCCTTGCCGCTCACACTGAAAGGAGCATTTAAAGTTTTTTGTTTCATATATTCTGAATTACTTTTGTTCGATAGATAAATTGTCAACGGCCTTCTTCAAGTCTTTGATGTCGTGAACCATTTCTGAAAGTCGCTGAATGTATAGGTAGTTCCTGTAGAATTCTTTTATGCCTACGGGTGGAGAGCCAATGATTTGGAGATTGTTTCCTATGCTCTTGGGAATTCCCGACTGAGCACCGATTCCATTGTTGTCGCCAATAGTGATGTGTCCCGAAAATCCCACTTGACCACCCACCATGTTGTGATTGCCAATCTTTGTAGATCCTGCAACGCCCACTTGTGCAGCAAAGACATTGTTTTCTCCAATTTCCACATTGTGCGCAATCTGAATCAGGTTGTCGAGCTTGGTTCCTTTCTTTACTACAGTGGCACCCATAGTGGCACGGTCGATGGTAGTATTAGCACCAATTTCTACGTCATCCTCGAGGATTACGATGCCAACCTGTGCAATTTTCTCATAGGTTCCATCTTGTTTAGGCGCAAATCCAAATCCGTCGCTGCCAATCACGGCACCGGCTTGGATTATGCATCGGTTTCCAATCTTGCAACCATGGTAAATCTTGACTCCAGGATAAAGGATTACGTCATTGCCGAGGGTCACATTGTTGCCCACATAGACTTGTGGATAAATCTTAACATTATTCCCAACGGTAACATTCTCACCAATATAAGCAAATGCACCAACATAGGCGTTCTCGGGAACCTCACTGCCCAAGTGGCATGGTTGTTCAATGCCATGCTTCACTGGTTGCTGGCTGTTTACAAAGTTGAGCAGGTGGGCTAGAGTCTCATAGGGGTCATCAACCCTGATAAGGGTGGATTTCACTTCTTGCTCGGGCACAAAGTCTTTGCGCACCAGCACAGCAGTAGCCTTGGTGGTGTAGATGTGGTGAGTGTATTTGGGATTGGCTAAAAATGTGAGACAGCCAGTGGTAGCCTCTTCTATCTTGGAATAGTTATCGATATAAGCTGTAGCATCGCCTTCGATTGTACCATTGACTAAGGCTGCTAATTGCTCAACTGATATTCTCATTTTCTGGATTATAGATAATTGATTACAAAATAACTTGCAAAGTTACCAATAAATTGGCTATTAGGCAAAGTATATTGGGTGAAATTAACTTAAAATGGTCTATGCTACTGCATTTTGATACGAAATGTGCCATAGAAAGTGCAAAATAGAATAATCGATATCGTGTTTTTTCTCTGTTATTTGGGTTGGAAATATTTTTTTTGTATCTTTGAAGTCTGATAATTAATGGTATGGAGAGATTAAAACAAATGCTTTCACGCGACGACGTTAGGGGAGTGTTGCTCACCCGAGATGGCGAAGTTGTGGAGTTTAACAATCCAGGCGTGAAAGACCTTTACGGCCTTGTCTCGGCACGTCCCCATGCGCTTGACGGTGCCTGTGTGGCCGACCGTGTAATAGGACGTGGAGCAGCCTTGTTGCTTGCGCTTGGCAAGGTGCGTGAGGTCTATGCTCAGGTTATCAGTTCTCCTGCTGTTAAGGTGCTTGAGGATGCTAGAATCACCGTTGACTTCGGCACTATGGTTCCCTACATCATCAACCGCGATGGCACCGATATTTGCCCTGTAGAGAAATTGACGATGAATATCTCTGACCCCGAAGAGGCATTCGTCAAAATAAAAGAATTTTTAATCAGCAAAAAAATAATTGAATCATGAAATCTTCAACTCAAAACGTTGCGCTGTATCAGCTTAGTTACAGCCAGATGAAAACGTACCTATTGGCGGCTCTGTTCGTAGTCGGCAACATTGCTTTGCCACAGCTGTGCCATCTAATGCCACAGGGCGGACTGATTTTCCTGCCCATCTATTTCTTTACTTTAGTAGCAGCCTATAAATATGGTTTTACTGTAGGCTTGACTACAGCAGTGCTATCGCCATTGGTCAATAGTGCATTATTTGGCATGCCACCTGCTGCTGCATTGCCTATCATCCTCATCAAGAGCGTGACACTTGCTGTGGCAGCTGCAATGATTGCCAAGAAGACCAATAAAGTGACCTTGCTCACAGTTGCTCTGGCTGTTATCGCTTATCAGCTGATCGGCTCGCTTGCCGAGTGGGCTATGACTGGGTCAATCGAGAAGGCTTCTCAAGACATCATTCTTGGCTGGCCTGGATGCTTGATTCAGATTGTGGGTGGATATGTGATTCTGCGTTACCTGCTCAAGAAGTAACAACATGGAATACAAGAAATATAAAGATATAATCATCTCTCGCTTGGGCTTTGGAAATATGCGTCTGCCTGAGAAAGATGGGCGCATCGACCGTGAGAAGGCTAGTGCGATGATTGACTGCGCCATGAAGGGTGGTGTGACCTATTACGATACAGCTTTTATGTATCACCATGAGGACAGCGAGACCTTTTTGGGTGAGGTTCTGCCAAACTATCCCCGTGATAGTTTTTATCTTGCCACCAAGTTCAACATTGGCTTCAATCCCGATTATCGCCATGTGTTTGAGACTCAGCTCAAGAAGCTCAAGACTGACTATTTTGATTTTTATCTCATCCATGCTATTGGTGACAATACAATCCATCCTTATGTGGAGGATGGCAGTGTGGCCTATCTCATTGAGCAGAAAGAGAAAGGACGCATTCGCAACCTTGGTTTCTCGTGCCATGCCAGCATTGAGTCGTTGAGGTGGTTTGTGGAGCAGTATGACTGGGATTTTGCCCAGATTCAGCTCAACTGCTTCGATTGGCTGTTTTCGCACACTCAAGAGGAGTATAAGATTCTTGAGGAGCGTAATATTCCCATTGTTGTAATGGAGCCGGTGCGAGGTGGTCGACTTTCTCGTTTAGTGCCCGAGGCTGAGGCTATGCTGCGTGAGGCACACCCCGATTGGTCATTGGCATCGTGGATGTTCCGCTTTGTGCGCTCATTGCCGCAAGTGCAGGTAATTCTAAGTGGCATGAGCACGATGGAGCAGGTAGAAGATAACTTGCGAACCTTTGACGATGACAACAATTTCACTGAAGCCGACCGCGACATGCTTTTCCGCGCTATGGAAATGTTTAAGTCACAGATGCAAGTGCCTTGCACAGCTTGTCGTTACTGTTGCGACGATTGCCCTATGGGCATCAATATCCCCGAGTTTTTGAAACTTTACAATAAATACAAGGTTGATGGCGATTTTGGCCTAAAAGACCTGCTGGCTAAGGTAGAATCAATCAGTCCACCATCCGAATGCCTTAATTGTGGCAGTTGTGCCAGCCACTGCCCACAGAGTATCGACATCCCGTCGATTATGACAGAAATGGGGGAGAAGTCCTACTAATTATAATGAATTCCAAATGATAAAAAACACCGACAAAAAATGCCGGTGTTTTTATTTTTGTCACTAATGGTGTGATTAGCAACCGAGACGCTTCTCGAGGTTGGTGCGGATAGCCTTGATGAAGTCGAGGCTGTTAACCTGCTTGGGCTCGATGCCTTCCATGAGGTTAACGAGGTCCTTAGTTACGATACCTGCGTTGAGAGTATCGAAGCAAGCGCCTTCGAGCTGATCGCCAAAGTTGATGAGGTCGTTGAGACCGTCCTTCTCACCACGTTTACGCAGAGCACCGCTCCAAGCGAAGATAGTAGCCATTGGGTTGGTAGAGGTCTGCTCTCCCTCAAGATACTTGTAGTAGTGGCGGGTCACGGTGCCGTGAGCTGCCTCATACTCGTAGTTGCCGTCGGGGCTAACGAGGACGCTGGTCATCATAGCGAGTGAGCCAAATGCGGTAGAAACCATGTCGCTCATCACGTCGCCATCGTAATTCTTGCAAGCCCAGATGTAGCCACCCTTGCTGCGGATTACGCGAGCAACAGCGTCATCAATCAGAGTGTAGAAGTACTCGAGACCGAGTTTCTCGAACTCTGCCTTGTAGTTCTGCTCATAAACCTCCTCGAAGATGATGCGGAATTGAGCGTCATATTTCTTAGAGATAGTGTCCTTGGTTGAGAACCAGAGGTCTTGCTTGGTGTCGATAGCATACTTGAAGCAGCTGTGAGCGAACGAGCGGATAGACTTGTCCATGTTGTGCATGCCTTGGAGAACGCCAGGGCCCTTGAACTCATGGATAACAACCTCCTCGTGCTTGCCGCTCTCGCCGTCGAAGACGAGTTTTGCAACACCTGGCTCATCGGCGCGAAGCTCTACACTCTTGTAAACGTCGCCATAAGCATGACGAGCGATAGTGATAGGCTTCTCCCAGTTCTTAACAACTGGCTTGATGCTTGGGATGGTGATAGGAGCGCGGAACACAGTACCATCGAGGATAGAACGGATGGTGCCGTTAGGGCTCTTCCACATCTCGTGGAGCTTGTACTCGTCCATACGTTTGAGGTTTGGAGTGATAGTAGCGCACTTAACAGCTACACCAAGTTCTTTGGTCTTCTCGGCGGCCTCAATAGTGATTTGGTCGCGAGTCTCGTCACGCTTAACGAGGCCAAGGTCGTAATACTCAGTTTTGAGGTCCACGAATGGGAGGATGAGTTCGTCCTTGATCATCTTCCACAGAATGCGGGTCATCTCGTCGCCGTCCATCTCCACGATAGGAGTGGTCATTTTGATTTTTTCTGCCATAATGTTTTGTAAAAAAAATTTTGTTTTTAAAGTTGTGTGGCACATGGCTAATGGAGCCACACAACTGATTATTTGTTTAAATGATTATTTTTTGCTTTTGTAGTAGTTCATCAAGCAGCCCTGTGCCAGAATCTCACGCTCATCGGGAGTGAGGTTTTGGAAGAACAGGTGGATGTCCTTAACGCCGTCGGCAGTGATAACCTTAGCGTCAATCTCCTCCTTACCGCTGACGATAGCTTCGCGGATACCAGGAACGAATACAAAGTCGCCTGGGTTGTAGTTGAACTCGGTCTCAGGAGCGATAGTGAAAGGAACGATACCCCAGTTGATGCAGTTGCTGCGATAGCGCTTGGTTGCATACTCGTAGCAGATGTTGGCGTCGCCACCAAGCACCTTCTGACAAGAAGCAGCCTGCTCACGAGCACTACCATCACCAGGACGGTTAGCAAATACGCAAGAACCAAACGAAGTGTCCTCGGCCTTAGCACCTACCTTAGCGAGAGCTGCAGCAACGTTCTCGGGAACATTGCCAGCACGACGCTCGAGGTCTTGTGCCTGGATGCGCTTGCTCAAGCCTACGTACTCAGGAACGCGGCGAGAGAGAGCGAACTCAGAGAGCTTCAATGGGTTAGAGCGGTAGCTCGAGGTCTCACCCGAAGGAATCAACTCATCGGTAGTGGTAACGGGATCGTGAATAACGGCTGCCAACTCAAGGAGCATGTTGTCCTGCATTGGATACATCTTGGGCCAATCCTTGATGTTAGGACCATACTTGAGTTCCTCGTTGAGGTCGGCATGCTCATAGCCGTTGAATACGCGGCGCTGATATACGCGCTCGTCGAAGTCATAAGGCTTGTGGTCGTCGGTGTAGTCAACATCGGTAGCAGCAGTGATAACGCCACCATTAGCAGCTGTTGCAGCGATAGAACGTGCGTCCATCAGAGCAACGAGCGAGATTTGACCCTGACCTGGCTTAGAACCCTCGCGGTTGGGGAAGTTACGGGTTGTGTGACGGATACTCAGACCATTGTTGCTAGGAACATCACCAGCACCGAAGCAAGGACCGCAGAATGCAGGCTTGATAACTACGCCAGCCTCAAGAAGCTCCTCGGCGATGCGGTTGCGAGTAGTTGCCAAGTAAACAGGAACTGACTGTGGGTAAGCACTCATGGTGAAGTAGTCGTTACCAATGCTAGCACCCTTCATGATAGAAGCAGCTGCACTGAGGTTGTCGTAAGTACCGCCAGAGCAACCAGCGATAATACCCTGGTCGGCATGAACCTTACCGTCGATAACCTTGTCAACGAGGTCAACCTGGATCTTGTCGCCAAAGCGCTTCTTAGCATCTTCCTCAACAGCCTTCAAGATTTCAACAGGATTCTCCTGGAGCTCGTGGATGGTGTAAGCGTTAGATGGATGGAATGGGAGAGCTATCATTGACTCTTGAGTGCTCAGGTCAATCTTGATCATTGCGTCGTAGTAAGCTACCTTGCCGGGCTTGAGCTCGCGGTAGTCTTGTGGACGCTTGTGAATCTCGTAGTGATGCTTAACCTCATCGTCGGTAACCCAGATAGAGCTCAAGCAAGTGGTCTCGGTAGTCATGATGTCGATACCGTTACGGAAGTCGATTGGCAATTCCTTAACGCCAGGACCAGCAAACTCAAGAACTTTGTTCTTAACGAAGCCGCTCTCGAATGTAGCCTTTACGAGAGAAATAGCAACATCGTGAGGACCTACACCCTTGCGGGGCTTGCCTTCCAACCAAACGAGTACTACCTCGGGAGCATTGATGTCCCAAGTGTTCTTGAGGAGCTGCTTAACGAGCTCGCCACCACCTTCACCAACACCCATGTTACCGAGTGAACCATAGCGTGTGTGGCTATCGCTACCCAGAATCATGTTGCCGCACTTAACCATTGCCTCGCGGGCATACTGGTGGATAACGGCTTGGTTGGCGGGAACGTAGATACCACCATACTTCTTGGCGGCCGAAAGACCGAATACATGGTCGTCTTCGTTGATTGTACCACCTACAGCGCAAAGCGAGTTGTGGCAGTTGGTCATTGCGTAGGGCAATGGGAACTTGTCGAGACCGCTGGCGCGAGCAGTTTGGATAATGCCCACGTAGGTGATGTCATGCGACATCATAGCGTCGAAGCGGATTCTCATCTTCTTACCCTTGCTGCCATCCACGTCATGTGAGCGAAGGATGCCGTAAGTGATTGTGTTCTCGCGAGCCTCGTCGGCTGCGGGCAGACCTGTTGCATCGGTGCGGATTTCGGCACCGTCAATCAAGTAAACTCCATGTTTGATTAATTCTACCATAGTGAATTTAGAAATTTAATTAGTTATAACTATTAAAAAAGTAATTATTTGTTCTCGTTAATGTTTAGTGCAGAGAGAAATAGGGTAAGCGATAGCATGTCGGCAGCACCGCCGGGGGAAATGTTCCTTGTAATGAAACTATGGTTCATTTGCTCCAGACTTTCAATTGAGAAATTCTCGAGCAGATGAGCTGCTTCTTGTTTCACTTGCTGTGCCATTTCATAGCCAGCACGGTGAATGACATTGGTGTCGTCCAAGCTACACATTATATATAATAAAGTTTTCAGCTTGACATGCTCATCGCCACAGTTGTCGTGATAGTAGCTAAGCCACTTGTTTGCCACCTCACTATATCCTGTGCGAGCAAGGTCGAGAGCGCCTGCCACGTTGTGCTGTATCTTGGCGCTGTTGCCGTGGGAATTGTCGCTTCCTGGTAATTGACCTGCAATGCATTCAATTGTTTTGCTCCAGTTTTTAAGAAAATCGTTGCTACGCATTGCCATTGTGTGGCATGCAGCCACAACAGCCAATCCCATTGAGAATAGTGCTCCACGGTGAGTGTTAACTCCACCAGTTGCGGCAAGCATATTTTTCTCGGCATCAATACCCATGTTTTGTAACAATGACGCTTCGGGTAGATTATCGCTATAGCTTATCACGGCAAGTTGAGCGAAATATGGCCTCAAGGCGTTGATGCTCTTGTGCATGATTTCGTAGTCCATGTCGCTGTGTGCACCGTTGTCGTGAGTGTCGACAAGCCCAGGTTTCGGGGTTAGGTCAAGTTCTTGCTTCAGTGCATTGACTGCTATCCAGGCAACAAGATAGGGAAGGGTAGTATTGGGCACCAATTCTTTAGCTTCTGGTAAGTTCCCATCTATGAGCATTTCTCTCACAGTGGATGCGCTGATGTAGTTGCCTTCTTTTTCAAGACGTGGCAGCTCAACAACCTCGATGCCGCGACTGGGCAGCATGTTGTGCATAGCGCTATTATAGGCGAGGGTGAGCTCGTCGTTGGGCTCGCTACCTACAAACCGCACAGTTGCTCCCAATGCGGGAGCAATGTGCCTTGCTGTGATATCAAGATCTAGCTCAATCTGAGCCATCGCAGCGTCGCTTGCCTGCTTAATGAAATAGGACGGGAAGGTCGCTGCCGAGATGATGTAGCTGCTACCATGGCACACTGTCACATTCTTAAGGTGAGCGCATCCTGCAGTTACCATTGCAAGTCGCTCATCGCTAGTGAACTGTGACTTGTCTTCAACAACTACTATCACATAGAGGTTATCGACCTTTGAGGCGGCCTGTTCCACTAGATATTGATGTCCCAGCGTGAATGGGTTGGCATTCATCACGATAAATCCCTTCTTGCCATCACGCTTTAGAGATTTTAGGTAGTTTACATAGGTAGAGAGTCCGTCGAGTCCATTCTCAAGCAGAATAGCCTTGCTGCTCTCACCCAGTGTCTTGAAACCTAGACTCTCGAAAATGTCGATGTTTCCGGGCTTTGTGAAAACTTTCACGCTGTTGTGCCCCTGAGCATTCATCTGCGACATCAAGTGAGAAATGAGTTGCTGACTCATGCCAGTGCCACGAAGTGAATCATCAACTGCGATGCATTTGATGATGTCGTCCTTAAAACCGCCACCCGCAAGCATTTCGAAGTTATCACGGTCAACAACTGCGGCATAGTAGTCCATGTCGTCAAGGCGTAGCTCACTCTTTGCGAGGAAGTCCTCGACCATCGTGCGGTTACGCTTGAGCGAGAGTGGCATTTCCACTATGTCATAGTTGTTGAACATAGGCATCGACCATCTTTTGGATTTTGGCGTTCAATTCTTGTGGTGTGTGGGTGCGATTGCGCATGCAGTAGCGAGCCTCATTGTTGCACATCAAGCAGCGGCGTGGAGCAAAGCCCTCTGCTTCACGCTTCATGGGGATACCGTTGACATCAAGCACGTCAATGTCGAACAGACGTCCCAGCGGGTGACTATCTTCGATGTCACAGGCAATCATCTTGGCATCGTGTTGTGAAATGGTAGTCACAACATATGCCTCATAGCCTGTGTCAAGGTCGCGGCTAATCACCTCCACCATTTTGCCCTCAAAGCGATTTAGAAGAGCGTTAATGGCTGCTTGTGAGGCAATTAGAGAAGAAAGATTACGCTTGATGTTACCTGGCATTATTACCGTGAGGCACACAAGAGTGAGGTTGGGGTGTTTTTCCCTCAACTTTTGTTGCATTTCAACTCTGCGGTCACGGCTTGCCAGCAACTTGTCAAGCGTAATCTCCATTATAAATATTTAGGCTTCAAGAATTTTAGTCTGCAATGTTCTTGATAACGTCCATAACCGAGCCGTCGCGGTTCATCACGATGCCAACAACCTTGTCACCGAAGGGCAGGGGAGCGGCCTCGCCAATGATGCTCTTAGCACGGTCGCGCAATGCTGTGATCTCGACAATCTCGATACCAGCATCTTGCAGACGCTTCTTGAGCTCGGGACGACGTGGGTTGACAGCGATACCAAACTCAGTAACCACAACATCAACAGTAGATCCAGGAGTGATGAGAGTGGTAACCTCGTCAACAACGCATGGAATGCGACCACGAAGCAATGGGCAAACGATAACAGATAGGGCTGAGTCGGCAGCAGTGTCGGGGTGACCACCAATGGCACCGCGGATGATACCGTCGCTACCCACGAGCACATTTACGTTGAAGTTCACGTCAACCTCGAGAGCCGAAAGAATAACAACATCAAGGAAGTGAGTTGCAGAACCTGGCTCCAGCAAAGCAGCATATTCGTTGGCCGATACGCTCTTGTGCATTGGGTCGTTCATCAGTGACTCGGCAGCTACCTTGTCAAACGACTGAACATCGATGAGGCGGTCTATGAGACCTTCTTGATGCAGTTTCACCATGTGGCTGGTGATGCCACCGAGTGCGAAGCGGGCCTTGATGCCCTTGTCGATCATTGCTTGACGCAGATATTTGGTTACAGCGAGTGAAGCACCGCCCGAACCAGTCTGCAGTGAGAAACCATTCTCGAAGTATCCACTGTTGATAACAACCTTAGCAGCCTTCTTGGCGAGAAGGATATCGCGTGGGTTTTTGGTGTCGCGAATGGCGCCCGAAGAAATCTTGCTTGAGTCACCTACCGAGTCAACAACTACTACGAAGTCAACGTCGGCCTCGCTAATTGCGTTGAGTTGGTTTGGATAGTCAACCAGATCATCAGTCAGGATGACAGTCTTGTCGGCATACTTAGCGTCGGGAAGTGCATATCCCAGTGAACCGCAGATGCTCTTAGCATTCTCACTCATAGAGAAACCTGCAGCGTTACCAAGAGGGTCACAAGAAGAAGCTCCAAGGAATGCTACGTCGATGTGAAGCTCGCCAGTAGCGATGGCATAACCGCGAGAACCGTGTGAACGGAACACAACAGGCTCGTCCATTAAGCCATGTGAAACCTCGGTAGCGAGGTCGCCACGAAGACCAGAAGTCGAAATCTTGGTGATAACGCCGTTCTTAATGTGCTCAATAAGAGGTTTGTGAACGTCGATAAGACTTGAAGAGGCTAGGTGAAGGTTCTTGAAGCCCATCTCGGCGAGTTTGTCAACCACCATGTTTATTACCTTGTCACCTCCACGGAAGTGGTGGTGGAATGAGATTGTCATACCGTCTTTGAGTCCGCTCTTTTTGATGGCTTCTTCAAGGGTTACCACTTTACCTGATTTTCTTTGCAAGTCGTGGCGTGGTGTGCTATTTTTTACGAGGTCGTCTTTGAAGACGTCTTTACCCATTTTCTTTGCAGCTGCTGCAATGAGATCTGCTCTGTCTTTTATGCTATTCATTGTATGTCCTCCTTTGTTAAAATGCCTGAAGCGATTGCCAGGTCGATTGTACGTTGTGCTCTTAATACTACTGGACGGTCAACCATCTTACCGTTAACGGCGATAACGCCCGAACCCTTCTTCTCGGCCTCCTTAATGGCGGCGAGGATGGTGAGGGACTTCTGGATGTCTTTCTCCTTTGGAGCAAATACTTCGTTAACAACCTCGATTTGGCGTGGGTTGATAATCGACTTGCCATCGAAGCCAAGTTTCTTGATGGCCTCAACCTCATTGCGGAAGGTTTCCATGTCGTTGAGGTTAGAGTAAACAGTATCGAGGGCGTCGATACCAGCAGCGCGTGCGGCAACTACGATAGTCTCGCGGGCAAGAAGAAGCTCGCTGCCTTCTGGGGTGCGCTGAGTCTTCAAGTTGGCGCTGTAGTCCTCAGCTCCGAGGGCAATACCCATCATGCGCTTGGAAGCAGTTGCGATAGCATAGGCATTCACAACGCCAAGAGCGCTCTCGATGGCAGCCATAATCTGAGTGCGGCCCAGACAACCAATCTCTTTCTCTACTTTCTCAATCTCACGCTCCACCTCGATTACTTCTTCGGCAGTCTCGGTCTTTGGCATACGAATTACATCAACGCCAGCCTTTACTACGGCTTCGATGTCTTTTTTGCCATAAGGAGTGTTCAATGGGTTAATGCGAACAACCATCTCGGTGTCACCGTAGTCGATTGTCTTAAGGGCATTGTAAACCAGGAGGCGGGCAGTGTCTTTCTCTGCCATAGTAACGCTGTCTTCAAGGTCGAGCATTATTGAATCGGGACCATAGATATATGCATCTGCCATCATTCCAGGGTTGTTACCTGGAACAAACATCATTGTTCTTCTTAATCTTTCCATAATCTTTTGAAAGTTTTAATGGTTTAGTAAACGATTAAGCCCAAACGTCAACGCCTGTCGAGCGCACGGCAGCGGCAGTAACGCGTGCCTTGATTGTGCAGTCGAGAGCGCCCTTGTCGGTGGCTTTTACATTTGCTTTGGTAATGCCCAATTCTTGTAGGGTGTTGATGATCACTTTCTTGATTTGCTCGCCAAATTGATAGGCTACCGTGCTGTCGAGCTCAATGTGTAGTCCGTCAACGTCAGATGGCGCAATTTGGATGAGAATGTCGCCCGACTCAAGAGTGCCGGCCATTGCATTTTTTAGTTCCATCAGGTTCGTTTTTGGTTTTAATGTTGTTTTAAAAAAATTGGTGTTATTAATATAATCTATTATTCATGCTAAATAGTAAGCAAAAGTAGGTATTATTTTGGAACTGGCAAAAGTTTTTCGATGAAAAAATCCCTGAAATACATTTATTTAAAACAATTTCACGATTGGTTTTCAGGACGGGAAAAACGTTTTTTTAGGGTTTTTGAGATTGATGTTTCACTTTGTCGCAATGGTTGCCAATTGGCTTAATTTGTTTAAGATAAAATGCGCAAAAGTGATAAAGTGTAAAAACGCAAAAGTGGGCAAAATCTATTTACGATTCGGCCCACTTTTGATGCTTGAAATGTGCGCTGCAATTATGGCTCGCGACCCTCAATGATGGCCTCAGTGTCGCGTGCAATCATGTACTCCTCGTCGGTCATGACGACAACAACTTTAACCTTGCTGTCAGGGGTGCTAATCTCACCCTCTTTGCCACGCCACAGCTTGTCGTTGAGTTCCTCGTCGATTTTCACGCCCAAGAACTCTAGGCTGCGACAAATGTTGCGGCGAGTTGGAGTCTGATTCTCGCCAACTCCACCGGTAAATGCGATGATGTCCACGCCATTGAGCTCGGCAGCATAGGCGCCGATGTACTTCAAAATGCGCAGTTCATACATGTCCATAGCAAGCTTGGCAACATGGTTGCCTTTGTCAATCTCGTCGCAGATCTCACGCATGTCGCTCGAGATGCCAGTGATACCAAGTACACCACTCTCCTTGTTGACTATGCGCATCAGGTCTTTGGCGGTGAGATTGTACTTCTCCATCAAGAAGATAAGAGCGCCTGGGTCAACATCGCCACTGCGTGTTCCCATCATAAGGCCCTCAGTTGGGGTGAGGCCCATAGATGTGTCGATGCTCTCGCCATTCTTAATGGCCGAGATGCTGGCGCCGTTACCAATGTGGCAGCAGATGATTTTCTTGTCTTGCCAGTCAGTGCCAAGCATTTCACACACGCGACGCGAAACGAAGCGGTGGCTGGTGCCGTGGAAACCGTAGCGACGAACGTGGTCCTCTTTATAAAACTTCATGGGAAGAGGGTAGAGGTAGGCATGCTTTGGCATGGTCTGGTGGAAGGCGGTGTCAAACACTGCAACCTGAGGCACATTTGGAAGCACTTTTGTGATAGCGTCGATGCCTGCCATGTTCACGGGATTGTGAAGTGGGGCAATGTTGTAGCACTCCTTGATCATGTCCTTAACCTCCTCGGTGATGAGCATACTCTTGTTGAACTTCTCGCCTCCGTGCACTACGCGATGACCTACAGCGTCAATCTCGTCAAAGCCCTTGATGCAGCCGTACTCGGGGTTTACAAGCGCATCGAGAATGGCCTTGATGGCGCCGTCGTGGTTGATGAGACCCAGGTCAACGTTCTTCTTGCCGTCCTCAAGCTTCATCTTGATGAAAGCGTCAGGCAGACCAATTTTCTCAACCCCACCCTCGGCAAGGATGGTATTGCTTTTTACCTCGATGAGTTTGTACTTGGCAGAGCTACTGCCGCAGTTGAGCACTAGAATGTTCATAATTGCGTTTGTCGTTTATTGATTATCGTTATATGTTTATTATTGTTTCTTACTTATTGCCTGATTGCAGGTGAGGAGGATTGTCTTGTAGACATCATCAGGTGAGCAGCCGCGCGACAGGTCGTTCACTGGGGCGCCAAGTCCTTGAAGCACAGGGCCTACGGCAGTGGCACCTGCTAAGCGCTGAACTAGCTTGTAAGCAATGTTTCCAACCTCGAGGTTGGGGAAAACGAGCACGTTTGCCTTGCCTGCGATATCACTGCCAGGAGCCTTCGAAGCGCCTACGCTGGGAACGATAGCTGCATCGGCTTGGAGCTCGCCGTCGATTTTCATGTCGGGGTTCATCTCGCGGGCTAAACGCAAAGCCTCGGTCACTTTGTCAACTTTCTCATGGCTTGCGCTACCCTTAGTTGAGAAGCTGAGCATGGCCACCTTGGGGTCGATGCCTGCGATGTCGCGGGCGGTCTTCTCGGTAAGGACTGCAGTTTGAGCGAGTTGGCTGGCATCGGGATCGGGAATAACTGCACAGTCGGCAAACACCATCGTGCCGTTCTCTCCGTAGGGGCTACCTTCGGGTAGTAGCATGATGAATGCACCTGATACGGCACTAACGCCGGGAGCGGTTTTGAGCACTTGGAAGGCGGCACGCAGCACGTTGCCAGTCGTGTTCTCGGCACCTGCTACTTGAGCGTCGGCATCGCCGTTCTTGATAAGAAGGCAACCCAAATAGAGTGGGTCGGCAGCAGTAACGCGTGCTTGCTCTATAGTCATACCTTTTTTCTTGCGAAGCTCTTGCAGAAGCTGAGCGTAAGGCTCGAGTTCTTCGGCATTGGCAGGATTGATGAATGTTGCTTTCTCGATGTTGTTAAAACCAAGTTCATTAGCTTTAGCGACGATTTCGTTTTTGTCGCCAATGAGGATAACTTTAGCTGCTCCACGTTCAATAACAAGATTGGCGGCTTGCAGTGTGCGTGGTTCAAAACTCTCGGGCAGTACTAAGCGTTGCGGAGTGGCAATCGCTTTCTTCTCCAGGTCGATAAACAGTTGTTCCATTGTTTTGTGTTAATGTTTTCAAGTAGTTTTCTAATCTTCTGCAAAGGTACGGCATTAAGTGAGAAAAACAAAGAATAAAAAGAATAATTTATCAACAAATGCCACAAGAGCATGTTTCTCTTGTGGCATTTGTTCTTGTCGTGTGAAGGTAATGGCAACCTTGGTGTTACTTGGTTGTGTTTAGCCTTGTCTTAACATAGTCTACGATTAGCTTGGCAGTACCTTCGGGACCAAGTTTGGAGGAGTCAATCGAAAGGTCGTAGCTCTCACTCTCGCCCCAGTGCTTGTCGGTGTAGAAGTTATAGTAGTTGGCGCGCAGCTTATTCTGTTTTATAGCCATCTCTCGTGCCTCTTTCTTTGTCTTGCAGTCACCTCGCTTCACGATTCGTTTAATCCTGTCTTCCATCGATGAGTGGAGGAAAATGCTTATAACTTCGGTCTCGTTTCGGAGAATGTAGTCGGCGCTACGTCCAACAATCACGCATGGACCCTTGTGTGCAAGGTCAACCATCACCTGGCTTTGTGCCTGGTATACGTTATCTTCTTTCACTGGTTGGTCGCCAGCAAACAGGGTGCCGCTATAGTAGCCAAGGTTAAACGACCATAGCGAAGAGAAGAATTTTGGCGTCCTCTCGTCCGAGGCCTCAAAGATTGCTGGAGCAACTCCGCTTTGCTTGGCGGCTTCAAGAAGCAGCTCTTTGTCGTAATAGCTTATATCAAGCATTTTGGCCACCATCTGTCCTATCTCACGAGCACCGCAACCAAACTGGCGGCCAAGCGTTACCACAAAATTACCTGATTTTTCCATGACTACGAGTTTTTAAAGATTTCATTGAGCAAAAATATATAAAAAAAGTGAGAATTGCAAATTCTCACTCATCAAAAAGTTCGACGTCGAGTTTAAAAGCGTCGCTATCGTCAATTTCCGGCTCTTGTTTAGGCTCTTGAGTCTTGACTACCGGAGCATGTAGTTTGTCGTGGCCGTTAATTATCAGTTCGTTGTTTTTTACGGTTCGTTGCCTCTCATTGTAGATGCCGTTATAGTGTGACGGCTCAGCTTGTATTAAGTCAAGGGCTTTCTCAAAAGTGCGTTCCATCACCACGTCTTTGCCCCTTATTTTTTTGAAATAGGTCTTCAGTAGGTCTTTGTTGTCCTCATTCTCCAACAGAACGAAGTGTCGGCGTTCCACTATGAAATCACCGTTGAATTTCGCATCAGTCATGTCGAGGATGTCCTTTGAATCTATAATTATGGAAATACCTACGCCTGAATACTGTAGCATTACTGTGAACACATTGTTCTCATAGTCCTCCGATGCTATACGCAGTGCGATGTCGCGAAATTTGACAGTAAAGTCATATTTTGGATTTGCTACCGTCAGCATGGGCATTTTCTGTTTTATGGCCTTGTCGGGCAGTACAAAGTCCATGCTGTCATTGTACAGCTTATTCAGGGCTACATGCAACGTTTGGGCGCGTGCCGCTCCTGATGCGGCAAGTGCAATAGTAAATAATATGAAAAATCGTTTCATGTAATACGTTGTTTGAAATCTGGGTGCTAAATTAGTGCTTTAGTCTCAAATGGTGCAAATTATAGTTATTAAAAAATGTTGTACTAGTGTGTATCATCTTTATTTTGACTAAAAAAATGCTCCAAGGTTTACTGTTCGTAAGCCTTGGAGCACATCGACTAAAAGCGATGTTTTGGATGTTGATTATCCGAAATTGTCGTAGTGGATAGAGCTTGGATCAACACCACATTGGTCTAGAACTTCATTCACGGTCTTGCTCATCATGGCAGGGCCGCACATGTAGTACTCGCAGTCCTCAGGGGCCTCGTGGTTTTTGAGATAAGTCTCATACATCACCGGAGCAATGAATCCAGGAGTGTACTTCACGCCAGCCTCATCGGCAACGGGATCGGGACGGTCAAGTGCCAGATGGAAGTGGAAGTTTGGATATTCTTTCTCTATCTCGAGGAAGTCCTCAAGGTAGAACACCTCGCTCAGTGAGCGTGCGCCATAGAAGTAGTGCATCTCGCGGTCGCGAGTGTGCAATGTCTTGGTCATGTGCATAATTTGAGCACGTAAAGGAGCCATTCCGGCACCACCACCAACCCATATCATTTCTTTCTTCGAGTCGAAGATGGGGTGGAAGTCTCCATAAGGACCACTCATTATCACCTTGTCGCCAGGTTTCAGCGTGAAGATATAGGACGAAGCGATACCAGGACTCACGTCCATGAAACCTGTTTGTGGCTTAGGCTTGAATGGAGGAGTGGCAATGCGCACGGTAAGCATGAATCGGTCACCCTCGGCAGGATAGTTAGCCATGGAGTAGGCCCTTACTGTCTCTTCGGTGTTCTTGCACTTGAGCGAGAACATGTCAAATTTCTCCCAAGTGGGCAGGTAGTCGCCAAGCGATTCCTTGTCTATATCGACGTTGTAGTCCATGTTGTAGGTGGGAATCTTAATTTGAGCATACGAACCAGGGATGAAGTCCATGTGCTCACCTTCGGGCAACGCCACAATAAACTCCTTGATAAACGACGACACGAGCTTGTTGCTCACAACGGTGCACTCATATTCTTTAACCTCAAGCACCGAGTCAGGAACCTGCACTTTCATGTTGTCTTTCACTTTCACTTGGCATCCCAGGCGCCAGTGGTCTTGCTGCTCCTTGCGAGAGAAGTGGACTGTCTCAGTGGGCAGGATGTCGCCGCCACCTTCCAGCACTTGTATCTTGCATTGGCCGCAGCTACCTTTGCCGCCGCATGCGCTCGAGAGCATCACGCCGCCTTCGTGCAGACTGTTGAGCAACGATTTGCCACTCTCTATCTCAATCTCCTTCTTGCCGTCGTTGATGCTGATTTTTACTTTTCCTGATGCCACAAGGTAGTGCCTTGCCAGCAGTAGGATTATCACGAGCAATAGGGTGAGAACCAAGAAGATGATGGCACTCGATAAAACTGTGAGAGTTGAATTTACTTCTAATATCATCATAGTTGCAGGTTGTTTTAAAGTTTAATACCCATAAAGCTCATGAAGGCAATGCCCATCAGGCCAGTAATAATAAATGTGATGCCCACACCACGCAATGCTGGGGGAATGTTGCTGTAGGCTATCTTCTCTCGAATGGCGGCGAGACCCACGATGGCGAGTAGCCAGCCGATGCCACTACCTGCACCGTAGACGGTTGCCGTCCAGCACGACGCAAAGTCACGCTGCTGCATGAATAGCGCACCGCCCAGGATAGCGCAGTTCACTGCGATGAGAGGCAAGAAAATTCCTAGCGAGTTGTAGAGCGCGGGAGCAAACTTCTCGACTGCCATCTCCACGAGCTGAGTGGCCGAGGCAATCACGGCAATGAACATAATCAGGCCTAGGAAGCTAAGGTCTACGTCTTTAAAGGTGTCACCTAGCCAGGTAAGTGCTCCTGGTTCCAACACATATTTATTAAGCATGTAGTTCAATGGAATTGTCACAACAAGCATGAACGTAACAGCGATGCCTAGGCCAAATGCCGTCTTCACATTCTTGGAAACGGCAAGATAGGAGCACATTCCCAAGAAGTAGGCGAATACCATATTGTCAATAAATATCGACTTAACGAAAAGATTTAATTCTTCCATTTTAATCTTCTGATATTAATATTGTTACTACTTGTTGTCTATTTCTCTTGAAGCTCTTTGTTACGAGAGCGGTGAACCCAAATGATGCACCCAACGGTGATAAGTGCCATTGGAGGCAAAATCATGAGGCCATTGTTCATGTAGCCATGGTCGTAGCACCATTGAGGAATCACTTGGAATCCAAATAGCGTGCCACTGCCAAGCAGTTCGCGGAAGAAAGCCACAATCACAAGGATTATCATGTAGCCAAGTCCATTTCCTATACCGTCGAGGAAGGCTGGCCAGGGCTTATTGCTCAAGGCAAACGCCTCAAGGCGGCCCATCAGGATGCAGTTGGTGATGATCAGTCCAATGAATACCGAGAGCTGTAGGCTTACATCGTAAGCATAGGCTCGGAGTATCTGCTGTACGATAATCACAAGGGCTGCAACAACCACTAGCTGTACGATGATGCGAATCGTGGTAGGAATTGTCTTGCGCAGCAGAGAAATCACTACGTTGGAAATCGCCATAACCGCGATAACCGAGATGCCCATGACAATAGCAGGTTCAAGCTTGGCTGTTACGGCAAGGGTTGAGCAAATGCCCAAAATTTGCACCAGCACGGGGTTGTCCTTCGACAACGGATTGAAGAATGCTTCTTTATTACGTTTTGATAACATAGTCTATTGTCATTTAATAGGTTCCACTTTGTAATTTCCTGAAGAATGGGTCGTAAGGAGTCATGCAGTCTTGCAGCATCGACTGAACGCCACGGCTGGTAATAGTGCCGCCCGATATGGCATCAACATATTCTGACCCATCGGTAGGCTTCTGGCCTGCCTTCATCACGCTAATCGACTTGAATTCGCCGTCGGGGTAGATTTTCTTGTCCTTGAACTGGTCTTGGAACTTGGGGTTTGCAATCTCAGCACCAAGTCCGGGGGTCTCGCCCTCATGAGTGAAATAGGCGCCATAGATGTCGACGCCGTTATCATTCACGGCGACATATCCCCAAATTGGGCCCCACAATCCTGCGCCATACACTGGCACGATGAATTTCTCGCTGCCGTCATCAAGTTTGCACTTGAACATTGGCAGGTCGCGCTCATCGAGTTTGATGTTATTCTTCATTTCAACCTCAAACGCTACGTTCTCGGTCGAGTCGGCAATACTGCCATCTTTATTGAGTAGGTAGCCTGCCACAATGTACTTGTTGAATGTTTCCTCAATAGCATCATCGCTCGCAGGTGTGATGTGCACAGCACTAAGTATCTGCTTGCGCTTGTCATTAGCTATGTTGTCATCTTGCTTGGGCTTGAGCGCCATGTAGATGAATGCCAGAACAGTACCCACAATAAGTACCATCACGGCAGCATAGATGATTTGATATATATTACTGTTTTTGTTCATAGCAATAGTCCTCCTTTCATTGTGCTTTAGCGCGTTTTAGTCGTCGGTTAATATTGGCTTGAACAACGCAGTAGTCGATGAGCGGTGCAAAGGCGTTCATCAGTAGCACTGCCAGCATGGCTCCCTCGGGGTAACCGCCGTTGTAGACGCGTATCAGAATGGCAAATACACCTATAAGGAATCCATAAATATATTGTCCTATCTTGGTGCGTGCTCCAGTAACAGGGTCAGTTGCCATAAACACTGCGGCAAACGCAAAGCCACCGAAGCACAGTTGAGCCAATGGGTCAAGCATCGACGCAGGGTAGGTTGGAGTAGCAAACGCATGGGCTAGAGCTCCCATTGCAAGACCTCCTATAAATACACTAGCCATCACTCGCCATGATGCTATGCCTGTAATGAGCAGTATCGCTGCACCTATCAGGATGGCAATCATCGAGGTCTCACCAGGTGAGCCGGGTATCAGGCCTATGAATGCATCCACTGTTGTGGTGTCAAGATTGAGCTTGTCGCCCACGTTGATGGCAACTTCGCCAAGAGGCGTGGCGCCCGAGAAACCGTCCACCACATTGCCGCCACCATAACCGAATGCGCTGTCAACTTTCACAAATGCAGCATCGCCGCTCATTTTTGATGGATAAGCAAAGAATAGGAACGCGCGCGTGATAAGTGCTACATTGAAGATGTTCATGCCAGTGCCGCCAAAAATTTCTTTTGCAAATATTACTGCAAATGCGGTGGCCACTGCAGTCATCCATAATGGAGTGTTGATGGGAACAATGAGCGGAATGAGGATGCCTGTTACCAGGAAGCCCTCTTGAATCTCTTTGTGGTGGATTTGAGCTCCAATAAACTCAATTCCCAGTCCCACTGCATAAGAAACCACTATCACGGGAAGCATTGCCAGCAAGCCAAAAAGGAACATTTGCCAGAATGTGGCGTCGGCTCCTATTGCCTTGAAGTGCTGAAAACCAATGTTGTACATCGCAAACAGCAAGCACGGTAGCAATGCCACAACCACTGTAATCATGGTGCGCTTCATGTCATTGCTGTCATGGATGTGTACACCCGACCGGGAGGTGGTGTTGGGTGTGAACAAGAATGTTTCCATTCCATCGTAGACCGATTCAAGCTTGCTCAGCTTGCCGCCTTCCTGGAAGTGGGGCTTTATCTTGTCCATGAATTTTCTTAAGGATTTCACTTTATCTTTTAGTTTAAATGTTAGTATTCATTTTGTTGACTTCTACTGTGTTGCATCAACACATTTCAGCGCGCATTTTGTCGAGGCCTTCACGCACGATACGTTGCAATTCGAGTTTCGATGTGTCGGCAAACTCAGCAAGGGCAAAGTCCTCGGGAGCCACCTCATAGATGCCTAACTGCTCCATCTTGTCAATGTCAAATGCGATAATGGCTTTTATAAGGAACTCGGCATAAATGTCCATTGGCAGCATCTTGTCATACTCGCCGCTCAGCACGATGGCACGCTCGCCGCCGTTGAGTTTGGCATCCAGGTCAACTTCCTTGTGACGACCGCCAATTATCCAATTGGTGAAAACGCGGTATATGCTGTATTTGTTTGGACTAAGTGATGCCCAACCCATAAACTCGTCCTGTTTGTTAATCTCGTTGATGACAGTCACATGGCGGTAGGGAGCGTGTAGATATCCGTCAAGGGTTTCCTGCACGCCAGTAAGAACGTTACCGCCAATTATGCGTTTGGGTTTATCGTTGTCAACAAGTTTGCCATCAAGAAGCGACTTGAGTGAGCATCCCATGGTAGCTTTAATATAGCAAGGATTAGCAACACCTGGACCATTGACAGCGACTATGGTTGAGTAGTCAACCTTGCCGGTCTCAAATAGCTTGCCTATGCGGGCTGCGGTCACCACGTCGAGGGTCCACACAACTTCGCCCTTGTTAACGGGTTTGACATTTGCAACTTGAACGCCAGCGTTACCGGCTGGATGAGGACCAACAAATGTATTGACCTCGGCTCCTGTGTCGTCGAGCGATGACTCGGGACGGCATCCAATGTAAACTTTACCGTCGGTAATTGTTGAGAGCACCTCAACAGCTTTTTTCAGATATTGCTGGTTGTCGCCCATCACTAGGCTGAGCGACGGAGCAAGAGGTGCCGAGTCAAATGCTGTGATGAAGATGTCGCGAGGGCGAGTTTCAGCATTAGGCACAATGTCATAAGGGCGCTGCCTGAGCATTGCCCACAGACCGCTCTCAAGAAGTACTGTCCTGGGGTTGTCGCGAGTGTCAAATTCCTTGCTGGCTTCATTGCCGTTGGGCTCAATGACAACTGCCATGATCTTGCGGCGATTGCCGCGCACCACTTGTTTCAAGGTTCCGCTCACAGGCGACGTCACCTTGATGTGTTCGTCGTTCTTGTCGTGGTACAAGGCTTCACCGGCAAGCACTGTGTCACCCTCTTTCTTCTCCATGCGTGGAATAATGCCAGTGAAGTCGTCGGGAACTATGGCATAGTTCTCACTTTGCTGGCTTTCAAGCACTTCGTCTTGGGTGATTTTGCCTTTAAGGTTTAAGTCAAACCCTTTTCTTAGTTTTATTAATGCCATGTTAGTGTATAATAAAAAAGTGTGATTGCAATAGGTTTTTTGAAAGGTTATAGTTTACCAATTTAATTAGCGCAAAGGTACATAAAATATGTCACACAAAGAGTAAAATGAACAAAAAAAATAATGATATTATAGTAAGGATTTCTAAAAAAGTTATTAACAAGTTGGTGAACTTATTGAATTCGTTAGCTGCAATTAATGATGATGTGGGTTTTATTGTGCAATCGAATAACTAAAAATGATGCACAAAAAGTGTTTTTTTAAGAAAAAAAGAGAAATTAACTTTGCTGTTTTGAAATAAAAGTAATAAATTTGCGAGTGATTTTTGTGGGTTTTCACGGCCTTCTCTCTTCATGAGTGGGGTAATGTTGTGAAAAATAGCATTATAGACTCATTAATTAATATAAAACGTGTTTTACACACTAAAATCACATAAATTTACGTTATTAGTATTATATATTCAACCATTAAGAAAAACTGACTAAAAAAACTTTTTTATAATTAATCATTTTTTTATTAACAACTAATTTTTCTAATCAATTAAATTATGGAAGCTACAAAGCCAAACAATCCACAGCCACAGGCTCCAAAGCCAGCTGTAAAACCACAACCACAGGTTGCAGCAAAACCTCAACCAAAGAAGGGTGACGACAAGGTCGTTAACAGCAACGTTGGTGGTATCAAGAGTGCATTCCTTGTAATCCTCGTTTGCTTAGCAGTCGCAGTTTGCCTCTACCTCTTCGTTATGGGTATGATTAGCAACTTCACCGGTGGTGAAGAATCAGGTGCTGCATTTGCATTCCAGGTAGGTGATGAGGTTAAGCTCTCGCCATCTAACCTCGCTGGTACCGTTTACAAAGGCGGTTTCGTGGTACCAATCCTGTTAACCTGCTTGTTTACAGTTATCGTGCTTTCTGTTGAGCGTTGGTTTGCGATTAGCAAAGCTAAGGGTAAAGGCAACATCACCAAGTTTGTTGAGAACGTTAAGGATGCTCTCCAAAAGAAAGATATCGCTAAGGCCGAGGATCTTTGCCGCAAGCAAAGTGGTACTGTAGGTGCTGTTGTTTATGCAACTCTCCAAAAGTACAAAGAGATGGACAAGGATACTCTTCTCCAGAAAGAGCAGAAGCTTACTTCTATCCAGCAGACCCTTGAGGAGGCTACAGCACTTGAGATGCCTGCACTGCAGCAGAACCTCCCAATTATCGCTACCCTGACTACCCTTGGTACTCTGCTCGGTCTGTTCGGTACTGTGCTTGGTATGATCAAGTCGTTCCAGGCTCTGTCTCAATCAGGTGCTCCCGACTCTACTGAGCTGTCAACCGGTATCTCTGAGGCACTTGTGAACACTGCTACTGGTATTGCTACCGCTGCTTTGGCACTTATTTCTTATAACTTCTACACCAGCAAGATCGATAACATGACCTATGCTATCGACGAGCTTGGCTTCTCAATTGTTTCTACTTTCGCTGCTACACATTAATTATATTGTTGTTGATTGTAGCA
>CADAAI010000002.1 GCA_902785925.1 uncultured Bacteroidales bacterium | reverse complement strand
CTTGTTTATTTTGCGCCCCCATGAGCCGTATAGGATGTTAGTGTAATCCTTTCTGATGGTTGGTTGCCCGATACCGTCATTGATGAAGTCATAAGAGTTTTTAATGACACTAAGATTATATCCTAATCCCCAGTCATTGCCTTTATGCGAGAAACGCCAGTTTGTTTCCGCGTCCAGCAAGTCATATTTCGAGCTGCTGGTGATATTCTTTGAGGTGAGAATGTTGTCAGTAGTGTTAAGGATGTCAATCAATTGTGTCTCACCTTTGTTCTGATGGGAATAACTGAGAGTTAGATTGAAGAAATGACCAGATGGAGAGAAGTATGTCATACCTGAGGTTAAATTGTGCCCTGATGATTTACGATGCGGTATGACCGTGTTCTCGTCAAGGGCAATTTCGATGCCATTCATTGATAGTTGATGAACTTTATGCTCTTTGAAATCCACGTTGGTAGAGTTGCCTGAGTATTGAAGTATGAAATTAAGCGTTGGCTTTGCCAGATAGTTAAGTCCGACATTCCATAATGGGCCTGTCTTGATTGAGGTGTATTCAGAGTCAAAAACATCGCTGTAGGCTGGTTCACCATCGGTATTGAATATTGTCGTTCCGCCATTGTCATATATTTTACGGTTTGTATATTGGCCTACCAGCGAACCCGAGAACGAGAACTTGCCGTACTTGCCACTGAGATTGACCCAGCCGTCATCTGACACACGACGACGTATTTCAAGATTGTTGGTCACAGATAAACCGATGAAGTCTTTGAGTTGCTTTTTGAGCGTTATCTTTATCACTGCTCCCGATTCTGCGGAATACCTCACCCCAAGGTCACGGATCACCTCTATTTTTGACACTTGGCTGGATGGTATGGACAGCAGTATGTTTCGGTCTGCAACTTTCTGCTCGTTGATATAAATTGTACCAACGCTCATCGATCCACCAGCTTTGATGTTGTTGATGTCGTATGTCACAATACCAGGAGTCCATCCTAGCATGTCATAAAGAGTGCCTGCCTCTCCAATATGAGTGCCCGAAAGATTGCTGATTGAATAGTTCAATCCGTCTCTGTGGATAACTGCTTTAGGAGCGATGACTGAGACCTCTTGAAGCAGCACATTTATGCTATCGGTGGTTACGACATTTGTGCTGTCGTCATTCACTTGGCCTGTCGCCGAAAGACATGCCAAAATACTGATTGCAAATGAATAAAGTCTTGTTTTCATATTGGTGAATTGTTTGATTTATAGACATAGTTATGGCTGTTTACATGATCTTGGTCACATAAACGGTGTTATAAAATTATATGGTTAAGAGTGCTTCCTGTTTAGATTGAATTACCAACTTGTTTCAAGTATTTCAATGACTTGTTTCAGCAGGAGAATACTTGAATCGTCTTTGTGCTTTCTCTCCAACTCTGATTTTGTGAGTTTGATTTGACCGATTGCTACCTTTAAATCGTCATGGTCGAGCATGGCACAGTCTTTCGCCAATGAGTAAAGCCCGGATAGATACAGAGATTCGCCGTCTTTGAGCTTGTCAAGATAAAAGAACAGTTTTCTCATCCACATTTTGTTATCGTTCTTTTGCTCTGAGGGTGGGACAACTATGGGAGATCCTATTTGTGGTTTTATGGGTGCGTATGTGGTGATTAGCCTACCTGTGACTCCGCCATCCGGCACTTCACTCCACTCTATGGTGTAAGTGGTCCTGAACTGTGTGTCATCCTCGTTGATCAGTCCTACTGTGTAGCAGTTGTCGGATTCAGTTCCAACAATTGTGAACTCACTTTTGTTGTGATACAAGCGATACCCAGTATAAGAACGGTCTTTATTGCCGGTGATGCTCCATAGAGTGTAGATGCCGCGTCTAGGAATCTTGCCATCGTCCATCGCTTGACTGATAGCCTCATACAGCACTCTGACGCTGTCGGTGTAACTGACGTCGGCTTCAGGCAATGCGAACTTATAGATTGTAAGTTCACCCTCTTTCTCTCCAGTTTCGGGGTTGGTGAAGGTGTTATGAATCTTCAGCGTATTCTGTTGGTTGACGATGGGTGAATTATCTCCAAAGTAATATCTCAACTTAGCGAAATAATCTTGTGCCGTCACCGTGTCAGTGCAATGATAATATATTTTGTTTTCATAATCCTGGTATGTTAGTTGATTGGTTGTTGAATTGATTATCTATCTCTTGTTGCATATCCACATAACTGATGGTGCCGTCTTCATCGGTTACTGCTTTATAGCCCATTGCCTCCATGTCGATGATGATGGCTTGCTGGTTCAGTTCTTCAAATTCGCGTTGCAAACGTTCGTTGTCTTGCAAATGCAGTTCGTTCTGTGCAATCAGATTGGTCTGTGTCTCATGATGAGTAACGGCCAAAGAATGCTTTTGCTTTATCGGTTGTTGCTTGATTGCAACGGTTTTTGCTCTATTAGGTGCAGAAATGTTATTGTCGGCTGATTCATTCTCTGACACAAGATTGTCGGCCTCTTGGTCAATCAGCTTATCTTTTGGCTCTACCTTTTGAGCGATTATAGGCGGTGATATGGGCTGGGTGGTATCGGGCTTGTTTAAAGCCTTGAAGCCGAAAACGAATGCCACGATTGCCGCTGCTGCCGCAGCAGGAACCCACCAAAGCCATTTGCGATGTGATGGTGAGGAAGATTCGGGAAGCAAGTCTCCTTCCAGCCCACGGTCGATGTAGCCGAACAATGCCTTATAGTCTTCCCATTCGGCAGGCACATCGTGAGCCGAACTGAAATACTGGCTAAGCAACGACTCTTCCTCAATGGTGGTCTTGCCCGCCATGAATTTGTCGAGCAAATCCTCTATCTGATGTCGTGAATATGGTTTCATTGTCGTTCTCTGCGTTGTTTCTTGATTTGTTCCATGAGTTGTCTTCGTGCCCTTGCGAGCAGTGTGCTCACGCTGTCTTCCTTTATTCCGAGCAGACTTGCAATCTGCTCATTGGAATATCGCTCGTCTTGGCGCATCTTCAACACTGCGTGCAGGGTGGATGGCAGCTCCTTGATTCTCTTCTCAAGCCATTGCACATCCTCTTGTTGTATGATTTCGTCCAACGGCGATGGGTTGGTCGGGCTTGCTGACTCTCCGCTCTCTAACGGAAGCGGAGGTTTGCGTCGCAAGTGGTTCAGCGATAATCGGTGTGCAATCACTGCTGCATAACCCTCAGGATTGTGGAGCCGTTTATCGTCACGCATCTGCCATAACCGCAACAGCGTCTCCTGGGGCAGACCTCAGCCGAGGGGCTATCAGTTCAAATGCGTCAATAGTCATTTATAAATCTCGCAATTTGCCGACAAAATTACTAACTTTACATCTATATAACACATCACCCCCCACTTTTCAAACAAAAGTAACGAACTTTTTTTTTGGAAAATGTGGAAATAGACTGATGCTTTATTTTTCTGAAAAACTAATTTATTTTGTCTATTGTTTATGCATTTCGTTGCGATGAAGATGTCTATAATGGGCATCTTCTTTTTTTATATAATAAAAAACTCAACCCGCAAGTAATAGTGCGGGTTGAGTCAATCTCTCGTAGATGATGTTTTGTTTTTGAATCTCTTAAAAAATACGGCTCGGCTTGAGCCGTTGGGATTTTGTGGGTGTTAACCCAGGTAAGATTTTAGCAGCTTGCTCTTTTGCCCTTTCAGGCGACGGATCGCCTTCTCCTTGATTTGACGCACGCGTTCACGAGTGAGGTCAAACTTAGCACCAATCTCCTCAAGAGTCATTTCCTGACACCCAATGCCGAAGAACATCTTAAGGATGTCGCGCTCACGGGCATTGAGCTGATCGAGAGCACGGTTCACCTCTTTAGATAAAGACTCCTGGTTCAACGACTGGTCAGCCATGGGCGAATCCTCATTGGGGAGGACATCGAGAAGACTATTGTCTTCACCGTCAACAAATGGAGCGTCGACCGACACATGGCGTCCACTAACTTTCATGGCGTCTGAAATCTTGTCGACAGGAACATCGAGTTGCTCGGCGAGCTCTGCTGCCGATGGGCGACGCTCATGCTCCTGCTCAAAACGCGACTGAGCTTTACTGATCTTGTTGATTGACCCAACTTGGTTGAGTGGCAATCGCACGATACGTGCTTGCTCGGCAAGAGCTTGAAGGATAGATTGACGAATCCACCAAACGGCGTAGGAGATAAACTTGAAACCACGCGTCTCGTCAAATTTCTGAGCTGCCTTAATCAGGCCTAAATTACCCTCATCGATCAAGTCGGGCAGACTCAATCCCTGGTTTTGGTACTGCTTTGCTACAGAAACAACGAAACGCAGGTTCGCGCTTACAAGTTTGTCGAGAGCTGCTTGATCACCTTGTTTAATACGCTGAGCCAGCTCGACTTCCTCGTCAACAGTGATAAGGTCTTTACGACCTATCTCTTGCAAGTACTTGTCGAGTGATGCGCTCTCGCGATTGGTGATGGATTTTGTAATTTTTAATTGTCTCATACTGAAATGTAGAGTTTAAGCTCGCAAAGTTACAACAAAAATCTTTTTTAAGATGTGTAATTGTGCCTAAAAGTTTAATACTTTAGTGTTATTTAACTATTTGGCTTTGTTGTGTGTTTTACTGCCTAAAATTGGTTAAATTGGTTAATGTTTGCTAAATTTGAGCCATATGTTGGACTTTTGGCATGTAGTAGTTATTGCTATTTATATAATATGTTGTACCTTTGCACGCCGATTATATCCAAGATAATTTCAGCAGCGCGCCAGAGTATGATATTTGGCCGTGTCATCGTGTGCTCTGTTGGAGATTTAATTAATTTTTAATCAGGATTTTTAAAAGTGAACACTTTAAGTTACAAGACCGTGTCTATCCGCAAGGAAGACGTCGAGAAAGAATGGGTAGTAGTAGATGCTACCGATCAGGTTCTGGGTCGTCTGTGCGCAAAAGTAGCGAAAATCTTGCGCGGCAAGTACAAACCCAGTTTTACACCTCATGTTGATTGTGGTGACAACGTTATTATCATCAACGCCGATAAGGTTAAGCTCACTGGCAATAAGTGGGACGACCGCACCTACGTTAGCTACACAGGCTATCCTGGTGGTCAGCGTTATGCTACACCTGCCATACTGCAGAAGAAGTCGGAGAACAAGCACATCAAGGCTGGTAAGCACCCCTTGTTCCTCCATGTGATTAAGGGCATGCTCCCCAAGAACAAGCTGGGAGCTAAGATTCTGAACAACGTGTATATTTACAATGGTCCTAACCATCCTCACGAGGCTCAGCAACCCAAGGTAATTGATATCAATAAACTTAAATAATCATTTGGAAGTATGGAACAAATTAATGCAGTAGGTCGTCGTAAAGCAGCTATCGCACGCGTATACGTTAGCGAAGGTAATGGCGAAATCACAATTAACAAGCGTACCCTTGAAGAATATTTTCCATCTCCAATTCTTCAATACATCGTTAAGCAACCATTGAACACACTGGAGGCTGCCGAGAAGTACAATATCAAGGTTAACCTGATTGGTGGTGGTTACAAAGGACAGGCCGAGGCCCTGCGTCTCGCTATTGCCCGCGCACTGGTGAAGATCAATGCTGAGGACAAGAGTGCCCTGCGCAAGGAAGGCTTCATGACTCGCGACCCACGTGCCGTAGAGCGCAAGAAACCAGGTCAGCCCAAGGCCCGCAAGCGTTTCCAGTTCAGCAAGCGTTAATATTTGGAATAGAATATTCAACATCTTGCTCTGGAACACAAAAACAGAGTTTAGTATCCAAATTGCATAGACTCACTTGCCTAGCGGCATAAACCAACACATTATAAATAATGTCGCAATATCAAGGCATGGCTACTATGTGATTGATTAAGTTGAAAGTAAACAAAACAAAATTTTAAAAAATGCAAACACCTAATTTTGACCAACTGCTCGACGCAACATGTCACTTTGGTCACCTCAAACGTAAATGGAATCCTGCTATGGCTCCTTACATCTTCATGGAGCGTAATGGCATTCACATTATCGACCTTTACAAAACTCAGGCTAAGCTTGAAGAAGCTGCCGTTGCACTCAAAAACATTGCTAAGGAAGGCAAGAAGGTTCTCTTCGTTGCAACCAAGAAGCAAGCAAAACAAGTGGTATGTGACCGCGCTACTTCGGTTGGCATGCCTTACGTTATTGAGCGCTGGCCAGGCGGTATGCTCACCAACTTCCCAACCATCCGTAAGGCTGTGAAGAAGATGGCTTCAATCGACAAGATGGCTACCGACGGCACATTTGACAACATGTCAAAGCGTGAGAAACTTCAGATCACCCGTCAGCGTGCTAAGCTTGAGAAGAACCTTGGCTCAATCGCCGACCTTAACCGTCTGCCTTCGGCACTCTTTGTGGTTGACGTATTGAAAGAGCACATTGCTGTAGCCGAGGCCAACCGTCTGGGTATTCCCGTGTTTGGTATCGTTGATACTAACAGCAACCCCGAGAATGTGGACTTCGTGATTCCCGCCAACGACGACGCATCTAAGTCGATCGACATCATCTTGAACACCGTTTGCGAGGCTATTAAAGAAGGTCTTGAGGAGCGCAAGATTGAGAAGATTGACAACAAGGACGAAGTTGCCGAGGGTGAGGTTGCCGAGCAGAAACCACGTCGTGCTCGCGTTCGTCGCAGCCGCGTAGCCGATGAGGCTAAGGAAGAGGCTGCAGCTCCTGCCGAGGAGCCAAAAGCTGAGGAACCCGCTGCCGAAGAAGCCAAGGCCGAGGAGCCCAAAGCTGAGTAAAAATGAGTAAAACAAACAATTTATTTAATTTAAACTTATAGAAAACAATTATGGCTGTTTCTATTAATGACATTAAGAAATTGCGCGAGATCACCAATGCTGGTATGGTCGACTGCAAGAAGGCTCTCATCGAGGCTGAGAACGATATGGACAAGGCTGTGGAGATTATCCGTAAGCGTGGTCAAGCTATCGCTGCTAAGCGTGGCGACCGCACTGCTGCCGAGGGTATTGCCAAGTGCAAGGTTGAAGGTAACTTTGGTGCTATCGTAGCACTTAAGTGCGAGACCGAGCCAGTGGCTGGTACCGAGAAGTTTGTCACTCTCGCCAACCGTATTCTTGATGAGGCTGTTGCCGCTAAGGTTCAGAACCTCGACGAGCTTAAGAACTTCACCTTCGACGGTGCCACTGTTGCAGAGCACATCACAGCTCTTAGTGGTATCACTGGTGAGAAGATGGAGCTTGGTGCTTATGAGTGCCTCGAGGCTGCTGGTATCGCTGGTTACAACCACTTTAACAAGAAGCTCTCGACCCTCGTTGCTTTCAACGAGCCCGTTAGCGAGGAGATTGGCAAGGCTGTTGCTATGCAGGTAGCTGCTATGCGTCCCGCCGCCGCCAACCGCAATCAGATTCCTCAGAGCGTTATTGACGAGGAGACTAGTATCGCTATCGAGAAGACCAAGAGTGAGCAGGTTCAGAAGGCTGTTGAGAACGCCTTGAAGAAGGCTGGTTTCAACCCCTACTACTGCGCTACCGAGGAGCATCAGGACGAAGCTGTTCGTAAGGGTTATATGACTCCCGAGCAAGTAGAGCAGGCTAAGAAGCTCATGGCGGACACAGCTGATGCTAAGCTTAAAAGCATGCCAGAGCAGATGATCCAGAACATCGTGAAAGGTCGCATGGAGAAGTTCTACAAGGAGAACATCCTTATGGAGCAAGAGTATGAGGCTAGCGAGGAGAAGGGCATGACAATTGCCATGTTCCTTGACAAGGCTCAGAAGGGTCTTACCGCTACCGACCTGAAGCGTGTTAATCTTAACGCCGATTAATAAGGTTAGTAGATTAAATAAATGATGCTGAGGGAAGTTTCAATGCTGAAACTTCCCTCAACTTTTTTATTTATTCTCAAACATTGAATCTGTTTTTAATCGTAATAGCTTTGAAGATTTGAGGCAATAGGGCAGTAGTATCGTCGTTTATGATCTCGATTACCAGTTTGCCTGCGACTTCAACGTGCACCTGCTGGGTTGCAATGCGCTCTATTACTTTCTCACGGGTTGTGGAGTTGCGACGCATGACGCGTGTGATGCGAGTCTCAAGAGGTGCGGTAACGTTCCAAACTTCATCAACTATTGAGTCTAGTCCTCCTTCTTTAAGAATAGCAGTTTCGATAAAAACTGGCATACGCTGCTGTTGTTTTATCCATCGCAATATGTCGGTGCGCACTGCGGGATGTACTACGTTGTTGACAAAGACAAGTGCATCGTTGTCGTTAAAGATAATGTCGCTGAGTGATGAGCGGTTCAAGATTCCGTCAATGTATATGTCATTTCCGAATCTCTCTTGTAATGCTTTCTTGATAGAAACCGAGGTGTTCATCAATTCTTTAGCGCGCTGATCACAGTCATACACGCTATATCCTGCAATTCGAAGCACAGTTGAAACCATGCTCTTGCCTGCACCAATGCCTCCTGTAACAGCTATTATTCGGCGTTCCATCTCTCAGTGTTAGAAACGTTCTATTACATAATTCACGCTGTCGGCACCAATGACAACGTTGCTATAGGCACCCGATACTTCTCCAAGCTTAATGTTGACTTTATTTGACGACATATTAATGTCATTATAATCAACGACTACAGTGAGGTTAAGAGGTGAATGGTACTTGCTCTGTGGCACCAGGTAGCTTACCTTTACCGATGGCGGGAACAGTAGTACGTTGAGGCCGTAAGGCTGGTTGCGAACCGATATTGAAACTTCTTGTTCTTTCTTGATAAGAGGTTCTACAGGAACATGAAGTTTTACCTTGTTTGGTATGATGCGCACATTGTTTATTGGTTTGATTCTCACATTCTTGTCGAGTGTGGTGGTGAGATTCTCAACTTCAACAGTCGAAATATCAACTTCGGTTATGTTGTAAAGAGAGGCACGGTCGAAGGCATAGACAGTAACCGAATCGGGAATTGTCCTAATTTCATCGGGGTTTACAACAAACTGACGGTCGGTGGTAATGTTCTTCACATTATCCTCCCAATTGACTGGCACCTTTTTGCCTGGAATTGTCGTATACTTTATGTTGAACGATTCTGGTGAAATCTTGATAATTGAAGCTTCACGCCTGAAAGCTCGGCGAGTCTCACTTGCTAATTGTGAGGGGCTGATTATCATACTATGACTCTTATCGTCGTTATAACGGTTGAAGTCAATCTCTATCGAAGGTGTTGAATGGAAATAAGATTTGAGGAATGCAGTGCCACGATCTTTAACTGTCACAGTGAAAGTCTCAGGAACTTCCTGAAGTAACGTGACGTTGGCGGGCTTCTTTATTTTCAGACGCACTGTCACGTCATGAGTCATTTGAGTGTTGAATGTTAGCAACATCCAGAAAGCGGCTGCTATAACCACAAAGAATAGGAACAGGGCTGTGTCCTTGCTCGTGAACTTACCGAAAAATGGCTTTGCGTGCTGCCTGATGTTGTTAAGCCAACTCATAGTTCAGGTTAAAAGTGGGGGCAACACTTGTATGCCCCCTCTTGTATAAGTTTTAAAAGGATTTTTAGTTTGGATTGTTCTTGATGTCGGCGCCACTCTCCACGGCATCGCTTGCCGATGGATAAACCATAGCCTTGTCGATAGTGATCTTAACGTTGTCGTCGATTTGAAGAATTATCACATTTTCCTTGATTTCCTTGATTTTGCCGTGGATTCCACCAGCAGTAGTAACCTTGTCGCCTTTTTGCATGGCATCGCGGAACTTCTTTATTTCTTTCTGCTTCTTGCTTTGTGGACGAATCATGAAGAAGTAGAAAATGGCTATAAGAGCAACAATCATGAGGATGCTCATCATTCCACTGCCCTGGGCAGGGTCGCCAGCTGCTTGTTGTAAAAGAATAAAGTTTAACATAGTTTTTTACGTGTTATTGTGTTGTTAAATATCTATTTGCTTGTTGACTCATTATGGTTTTACTATCACACCAGTATTTTTCAGTTCACGGATTGCCGAGTGGAGAACTCCGTTAACAAACGCCGAACTGCTCGGAGTGCTGAATGTTTTTGCTATCTCAATGTACTCATTAAGGGTGACAGTGGTGGGAATATTCTCAAAGCAGCGCACCTCGGCAAGTGCGACGTTAAGGATTACGCGATCAATAAGCGAAATGCGATCGCTGTCCCAGTGTTTTGAGTCAATGAACTTATTGATTGTGGCTGTATTGAGTTCTTCTTGTTCAACAGCTGCAGTGAACAGCTGGTCGCCAAATTCGGCATCCTCATCATCCTTAAATTGTGGCATTATGGGGAACTCCTCGCCATCGGCAATACGACGTATTGTCTTGATAACAAATTGACCCATAAAGTCAAGGTCGTCACATGACCAGTATACCGACTGGTTCTCGAGTTCCTCGAGCAAGTCTTCGTCATCGATGAGAATGTGGCGGAAAAGTTGACGCCACAGGTTACAATCGCTGTCGAGATTGCTGGCATCACTTTCCATATACTCATGGTATATGCTTGAGTTCTGAATCTTGTTTAGGATTAGTTTTAGAAACAGCTCGTTGTCGCGCCATGTGAGGTTGTGCTCACTGATATAGTGTTGAAGCTGCTCGTTATTGCGCAGGATTTCAACCAACTCGTTGTCGACAAACTTGGGGTTGGGGTTAAGATCCTCGTGTGTTGGCAGGAACTTGTGCTTTGCATCATCTTGATATCTATCCTCGAGGTCGGTGAGGTCGATAATGAGTTTTAGCAGATAGTTGTACAGTTCATAGGTCTTGTCAAAACTCTGCTGCAGCTCATCGCGTGCCATAGCAAGTGATTTTACATCACGGGTGAGCATGTAGTTATAATACATCTGCACCACCTTAATTCTTATCAAAACTCGGTTTATCATCGTGTGTAATAACTGTTTAAAAGTCGCTTGGCGCCTCTCTTGACGCATGTCGACGCAAATTATCCTACAAATTTACACAAAATTTCGCAAATAACCGAAACGTGACTAGAAAAAACGAAGATTATTAGCGTCAATTGGATTTTTTTGTGTTACTTTGCAACGTTTTTTGTCAAAGCATGTGGAGAATGTTTCCACCATGCGAAGATTTTTTATAATAAACCAATAAATGAAGGCTAAGGTAATTGTGATTTTCATTTTTGGAGTACTGGCTGCTCTAGCAGTCGTATGCTCTATTTTTCCTACTGACGGAATCACAATTGGTAATATAAAATTGGAATTCCCTACGCTAAGTGAAGTGCTTGCAGTTAAGGATTCTCATAATACTGAGTCGGGCGACACTACAGGAGTAATGCCTACCGATCCAGAAGAGCTCTTTAAGTATCAACTTGAACACATGAAGACCGATGACAAGGACTCCTTTATGGAATTCTGTCAAAAAAATCCAGCACGTTTTCACATGCCAAATAATGACTTAGCTTACTTCGATTCTCTATTTATTGCTATGGAGAATGCTGAAAGTGAACCTATGCGCATTTTGCACTATGGTGACTCTCAACTAGAAGGAGATCGAATCTCGGCAGATTTCCGTGAGAGACTTCAGACGGCCTTTGGTGGAGGAGGTGTTGGCCTGGTTCCTGCAGTACAGTCGGTGGGTGCAATGACTGTTGTGCAGAGTGCGTCGCCTCAGTTGCCTCGTTATTTTGTGTACAATATGGGTGAACATCTGAAGAATGGTCGTTATGGTGTTATGGGTCAAATGGCTCAATTAAACGGCTCGGCTCAATTCAGTTTCAGAACATCGGAACTTGAAGGAGTGCCTCATTCAAAGCTGTTCAATAAAGTTACAATGGTGTGTAGCGGTTCTGGAAAAGCATCGGTAATGGCTGGCGGTGTAAGGTCGGAGTTGATCGATACAGTTTCGGGCACTGATGGTTTGAGGCTCCTCACAGCTACTTTATCAACACCTGTAAATCGTGTGTCGGTTAGTGCTAACGGCAAGATGGATATTTTTGGTTTTATGCTTGATTCATCAACTGGCATATCTCTTGATAACGTGCCAATGCGTGGCTGCTCTGGAACGATATTTACTATTATTGATCGTAGGACCCTTGAGCCTTTCTTTAAGAGGAATAATGTTAAACTAATCATCTTGCAGTATGGCGGCAACTCAGTACCTTTCATGAATAAGGAGAAGTCGATCCAGGGCTATAAAAATAGTCTAATTGCTCAAGTCAAACTGTTCCAGAGGATGGCTCCTGAGGCAAAATTGCTATTTATTGGTCCAGCAGATATGTCGACAAATGTTAAAGGTGAGAAACAAACCTATCCGCAACTTGAGCCCACTATTGAGATTCTTAAGCAGGTGTGTGCCGAGACTGGCATTGCTTTCTGGAACCTTTATGAGGCTATGGGTGGCCACAATTCAATGATTAAATGGGTGGATGCCAACTTGGCGGGAAAAGACTACCTTCATTTTACACGTGAAGGAGCCAGTAAAGTGGCTGATATGCTATTCAATACATACTTGATGTATTATCGTTTCTATTGCAAACGAGTTGGGAGAATGCCTAAGAGTTTTGAGAATAAAGATGACACGACTAAAGTGTCAAAATAAATACATAATTATGACGAAAAATAATAAAATATTAATAATCAGTGCCTTCGTTTTGTTCGTAATTGGTTATGCAACAAATGTGAATGCACAGGAGCACAATTTATATGTTGATGTCGACTCCAGCAAGTCGTGTGTAAAATTTGAAAAGTCGAGCCTTATAACATTCGATGGGACTAATAAGACTCTTGTTCCATTCTTCAAGAAACTGAATAAGATTGAGAAAACTGGCAAAGGTAATGTCAATATCTGGCATGTGGGCGGTAGCCATGTTCAGGCTGGTTCGTTCAGCGGGAGGGTACGTAACAATTTTGCCACAAAGGTAAATGGTGGCAGTGCAAGTCGTACAATCTTGTTTCCCTATAAGCTTATTGGGACAAATGGTCCCTCAGATTATACCGTTTCGGGAGAAGGCACTTGGACCAATTCGAAATGCACTCAAGGTTCACCTGAGTATGAACTTGGTTTGAGTGGCATTACTGCTGTCACATCTTCACCAAATGCCCATGTCACCTTTGAGTTGAAGAAGGGTGGCGATGTCAATTGGAAGACACGCAAGATTATTGTTTTGGGAAAGGCAATCGGTGATGTAAAACCATATATTGTTCTTGGAAACGAATCAATAAAATATGTTCGCGCTAGTGATGAGGAAGGATATGTGTTTCATGTGCCTGATGGGTGCGATACCTTCTCATTGTGGTTCCATGGACTTGGTGATGGCAACAGTTTTGAGCTGCGAGGTGTGATAGCTCTCAGCGACCGTCCTGGTGTTGCTTACTGGGCTTCGGGTGTGAATGGGGCTGCTACATCGTCGTGGCTGCGTTGTTCGCTTCTAGAGGAAGACCTTAAACTTGTGTCACCTGATATGGTGATATTTGGAATCGGCATCAATGATGCACATACCCCTAATTTCAAACCAGATAAGTTTAAAGAGAGGTATCAGCTTATTATTGACAAGATTAAGGCTGTGAATCCTGATTGTCATTTCTTGTTTGTTACCAACAATGATAATTTGAGGAAGAAAGCTGTTAATCCCAATACTGCTAAGGTAGAGGAAGTTTTTATGGAACTGGCTAAAGAAAACAATGGCTCGGTTTGGAATCTTTACAGGGTAATGGGAGGATTTGGCGGTTCCAAGAAATGGGTTGCAAACTCATTAATGCAGAAGGACCATATTCATTTTAAGCGTGAAGGCTATCAATTGATAGGAAATCTACTTTATAATGCAATAATTGAGCAGTACTTACTGTGGTGTGAGCAATAAGCATGAAGTCATTTGAGAGGAAATCAAAATAATATGCAGGAACTCATCAGATACATAGGTTCGGTTTTTTCTTTTGACCCCAATAGTCCATTGCTGTTTACTCAGTTTCATTTCTGGGCATTCTTTGCTTTGGTGTTTGCAGGTTTTGCATTAGCAAAACAACGCCGACTATTGCGAAACAGCTATCTGTTCTTTGTGAGTCTGTTGTTCTATTATAAGACCAGTGGGCTCTTTGTGGGATTGCTGATATTAGTGACTTGTACTGATTTCTTCATAGCTCAAGCTATTCATGGTAGTACTGTCAAATGGAAAAAGAGAGCCTGGCTTGTGCTTAGCGTGACCATTGATCTCGGAATTTTGTGCTATTTCAAATATGCATATTTCTTTGCCGATATGGTTCACTCAATCTTTGGTTTCAAGATGACTGTGAGCAATGTGGCTGCTAGTGCTGGTAATGCTATTATTGGCACTGATTTCTTTGATGCCGACCGTATAATTCTTCCTGTTGGTATTTCGTTCTACACCTTCCAGGTTATCAGTTATACAGCCGATGTTTATAAAGGGCTAGTAAAACCAGTTCGCAATATCCTTGACTTTGGTTTTTATGTTACATTCTTCCCGCAACTTGTTGCAGGCCCTATTGTAAAGGCAAGCGATTTCATCCCGCAGCTTTACAAGAAATACAATTTGAGTCACCGAATGTTTGGAATCGCAGTCTTCTGGATTATAAATGGTCTCATCAAGAAGATTGTGCTTAGCGACTATCTTGCAGTCAATTTCATTGACCGTGTATTCGACAATCCTCACTTGTTCTCAGGATTTGAGAATTTGATGTCACTATTTGTTTATTCCCTTCAGGTTTATGCCGATTTCTCGGGATATACCGACATTGCCATAGGACTTTCATTGCTGATGGGTTTCCACTTGCCAATGAACTTTAATTCACCCTACAAGGCACTGAACTGCAGCAACTTCTGGAAGAGGTGGCACATTTCATTGTCTAGATGGTTACAGACATACCTTTATATTCCATTAGGTGGTAATCGCAACATAACATTTGGAACCTACTTTTGGATTATAGTCATTACGCTTGCTGCCCTTGTGCTTAGTGGTAGCTGGTGGGTTGCGGCCGGAGTGCTTCTGCTGGCTGCCATGGTAATTTACACAGCATATAGGCATCCTGAACGCCGCAAGAAGATATATGCCAATCTTAATGCTATGATTACCATGTTGCTTGGCGGTTTGTGGCATGGAGCCAGTCTCAACTTCGTTATATGGGGTGGACTCAATGGAGTGGGAATGGTTGTATACAAATTCTGGCGCGATAATTCTCCATTGTGGCGAGTGGGGCTTTCATTGGTTGTTGTAGCGGTGTTGTCTATTCTTATTTGGATTGCTCCTATGGCCTTGTGGAATGTGCTGATTGTGTGTGCAGTGTTTATCGCAATTAGTGCTGTGGTTCGTTGGCTCTATAGCAAATATAACTACAAGGAGCGTAACCTTAAGTGGCTTGCCAATAGCTGGGCTATACTTGTGACTTTTACATTTATATCTTTCACTCGTCTTTTTTTCCGTTCAGGCTCAAATCTTGATCCTGCAACTGCTAATGAGGTTGCATGGAAAACCGCGAAATCAATGGTTCAACAGATGGGAACTTCATGGAATGTGAACGTGCTTGATGTGTTATGGGGCTATCACAATGTGTTCTTGCTCTTTGTCATTGGCATGGTTATTCATTGGTTACCTGTTAAACTGAAGCGTCGTTATCGTCTCACGTTTGCAAGCCTGCCTTTGCCAGCGATGGGCGCTATTGTTGTTGTGGCAGTATTCTTCATCTATCAGTTTGTCACAGCCGAGATGCAGCCTTTCATATATTTCCAATTCTGATAAAACCATCTCTTCCGTGTTGTAAAACAATAATTGTAGGGGATTTGCGTTTTTAAGTTATGATTAAGACATTACATTTTCTCATTGTGGCTATGGTGGTGATGATTGCTATGGCCATGTCGAGTTGTATCAATGACGAGATATCCAATAGTGCAAGTGATTTACTGTCGTTTTCGACCGATACTGTGAAGTTTGACACCGTCATTACTCGTCAAGGCTCACCCACTAAGCAATTTCTTGTTTATAATCGTGGCAAGAAGATGCTCAACATTTCATCTATCAGGGTTGCTGGTGAGAGTAAAGGGCATTTCTTCTTGAATGTCGATGGAATGAAAGGCGAGGAATTTCATGACATCGAGGTTAGGGGAGAAGACAGCATCTTTGTTTTCGTAGAGAGTCGCCTTGATCCCACCAATCAGGATGAGCCGGAATATCTTAAAGACAATATCGAGTTTGTAACTAATGGAGTCACACAGAAGGTGGCAGTTACTGCCTGGGGTCAAGACGTGATAATATTGAATGATACAACCCTTTCAACTCCAACTCATCTTACTGCCAACAAGCCATATCTTGTTTATGGTACATTGACTATTGACACTTTGATAGACGTTACTATCGATTCTGGAGCAACATTACTATTCCACGATAAAGCCGCTATGTTTATAAAGGGGAAACTCACAGCTAAAGGATCTCAAGAGAAGCCAATTACACTGCGTGGCGATCGCCTTGACCATGTTGTGGGTGAGATTGGCTATGATATCATGAGTGGCCAATGGGATGGTGTATATTTCAATTATGGCAGTTTTGGTAATGAGTTGAGTCATGTTACGATGCGTGGTAACACTCGTGGCATGCAAGCTTATTCCTATGATATGACGCGTCGCACTCTACACCTCTTCAATTGTGTGCTCCACAACGCATCATTGCTAACGTTGCTTGGTGTTAATGCATGGATTGATGCCGAAGGCTGTGAATTTAGTGACGCAGGCCTGGTAGTCGCCGATTTCTTGGGAGGGAAACTAGGTTTTGTAAATTGCACCTTCGCCAATTATTATCTTTTTTCGGCTATCGAAGGTCCTATACTGAACCTGGAGACCGAATATGAGGACGGATCGTTAGCCCCCTTCGACGGTCACTTCGATAACTGTATCTTCTATGGCAACACTAGTGAACTCAATATTGGCGAACTTGATGGCCTGAACATACTCATGCGCAACTGCTTGTTTAAGAGTGGGGGAGAGGATGACTCGTGTTTCATCAATTGTATATGGAGTGCCGATCCTAAGTTCTATACCGAACGAGAAAAATATATCTTCGATTATCGATTGCGTGACGGCAGCGATGCGATAGCACGCGGAGACCGTTCCTATTGCCCCGACGCCGCACGCTATGATCGATACGGTATTGATCGCTTTGCAGGTGAAGGCCATGATATTGGCGCTTACGTTTGGGTGCCAGCTCCAGCCACCGAATAAGACAAGCGAGATTTTAATAATAAAAAATAATAGCCCGATGTGAATTGTTATCACGTATCGGGCTATTTGTCTTTTAAGATTGCTCTTCAATTGGTTTCGTTGCCTTTTTCTTCTTTTTCTTGGTTTTCTTCTTGTCGTAAAGTGGATTGGGCTTATGGAGGACATACTCACTGTAATAGCTGATAATAAGGGTGGTGAGTGGTAATGCTATAATTAGTCCAACAAACCCTAAAACATATCCCCAAATTGATAATGATAGAAATACAATGGCTGGGTTTAGACCCATCTGCTGCTTCATGATACTGGGTATAAGGATGAGGTCTTGAATGACCTGACAGATGCAGTAGGCAGCAAATGTCCAACCAAACAAATACCAAAAGCTTTGTCCTGTGTCGACCGATGCCACTAGGCACAAGAATGCGGCAATAGGAAATGATATAAGTTGAAGATATGGCACCATGTTCAGCACACCAATAAACAAACCAAAAACAATGGCCATAGGTAATCCTATGATTGAGAATTCAACGGCAAATATTATTCCAACAAAAAGGGAAACAAGGGCCTGGCCACGAAAGTATCGACTCATAGTATTCTCCACATCACGCATAACTTTGAAACTTATGCGACGATAGCGAGGAGGAATTGCAGCTTTGAATCCATGGGTTATCTTATCATAGTCGAGCAGTATAAAGAACATGTACATGAGCACAAGCAAGATGGTGACAATACCGAGTAACACACTCAATGTGCCACCAAGTACGCTCCAAGTGCCACTGGCCACGCTGTTGAAAACGTTCATCCACTGCTCCTTGGTGAGCATCTTCTGCCATTGTGTTAAATCAAAATTCTGTCTGAAGAAGTCTTGCACTGCATCTGGGATGTGTGGTATCTTAAATGAAGCCTTGGCATAATTTGTCAGCATTTTAGTCATGTCGCTAACTTCACTGCCTATATAAGGAATCAACCACCACAACACCAAAGTGATTACAGCAACTGCTATAACAATAGCTATTATCGATACCAGGGCTCGACCTTTGATGTGGAAGGTCTTCATGAGCCATTCAACAAGTGGGTTAAGCATGTAAGCTAAAAGTCCGCCTATTAAAAATGGGAGTAATATGCCACTCAAGTAATTTATAACATAGATGGCAGCAACGATGCTAACTATTGCTATAACAAGACGCACAATGCGATCAAGGTCATAACGCTTGCGGGTTTCGGTATTATCCATTATCTCGTTTTTTTATTGTGCAAAATTAGTGTAAGCCGAGTGAAAAAGCAAATTTATTCAATAATTTTACTAATGGAGTGACGTCTATTGAAAAAAAGTGATAACTTTGTGCTGAAATTAATTAGAGATCCATACTTAATGAGAATATATCAGCATCTATTCAAATTAATGGTGTCGTTGCTCTTGTTAACAAATTTGAGCGCATGCTTTACTGGCGTGGAGAGCACTAAGAAGATTACCGACAAGGATGTGCGTCGTGCCATGCAGGAGTTGGAACGAGGAAAGAAAACAATGGCTCTGAGCGAATATGCCGATTCCGTTCCAGCTTGGCATGATGGCAAGACGTTCTGGGTAGTTGATGATCAGGCACGTCTCGTCTTCTCACCGTCACTTGACTACGAAATCGATAGCCTCGTGTTTTGTGGCAAACAGCTTGTATACAAAGGAATTGCCACACATCGCCAAGTCGATAACACCGAGGTGGTTGACCTCCTGTTCAGTGATGGCATTTACACATTTGTTTATCCAACAGGAAAAACATTAGTCGATATTAGTCAGCGTTCATTTGCTGTGCCATTTCTTGTGGATGGAGATATGGTCAAACACTATGCTAATCAAATTGTGGGTAAGACGGTATATGTCAAGACCTCGACTTGGCAAACTGTCACTGGCGATAAGATAGTGGGGCGCAAGTTCATACCTGTTGTGATCACTGCAATTGGTCCTGGCAATGGCATTTATCCCCTGCGAGCGGAGTTCAAGACTACCGACGGAGTAGAAGCTATGCTGTGGATGACTGTTGGCACGAGTTCAATCAGTGGACGTGATTTTGATTCTCTATTCTCACTTACTGATGTTAGATTGCAGTATCCAGAGATAACAGCCGAGAATTGGGCAAGAATAGTTGACGGAAAGGTAGTTGAAGGCATGACTAAGCAAGAATGCCGGTTATCGATGGGTTCACCCAAGAGTGTTAATCAACGTCCCGACCAAACTGGATTGAAAGAGTATTGGTACTATGATGGAGGGCGATACCTTTTCTTTTTTGACGGACTTTTGAAGGAATTTCGATGAAATTATAGATGTTTTTTAAAGACCTAAAAAGAAACGTTGGTGATCATGATCACCAACGTTCTTATTTTTTATCATGGTTCCAGCGATTGTCTTGCCGCTCTTTAAGTTTTAATTCTGCAGGATTTGGTTGTGGAGTCCAAATAGTGGTCCCCTTAAGTTCTTTAGGCAGATAGTCTTGTTTCACAAAATGTCCGGGGAAATCGTGGGCATATTTATAATCGGCTCCATAGCCTAATTCTTTCATGAGTTTGGTGGGAGCATTGCGCAAGTGAAGCGGCACAGGCAAATTGCCAGTTTGGTTTACAAGTGCCAGTGCATCGTCTATAGCGAGATATGCGCTGTTACTTTTGGGAGAAGTAGCGAGATAGATAGCACACTCACTCAAAGGGATACGCCCTTCGGGCCAACCAATCTTATTGATGACATCAAATGTTGCATTAGCTAGCAAGAGGGCATTAGGATTGGCAAGTCCTATATCTTCGGCAGCGCTAATGCATAGGCGCCTGGCAATGAATTTTGGATCTTCACCACCAGCAATCAGTCTGGCAAGCCAATAGACAGCTGCATCTGGATCGCTACCCCGAATCGACTTAATAAATGCTGAGATGATATCATAGTGCATTTCACCATTCTTGTCAAATGCAAGAGGGTTTTGTTGCAAGCGGTCGGTTACTATCTGGTCGTTGATTACGAACGGCTCATGCGCGTCAAGCGACTGATATATCAAGTCGAGAATATTAAGCAACTTGCGTGCGTCACCACCACTATATCGCAGCATGGCTTCGGTTTCTTCAACCCTAACTTCTCGGTCACGAAATATCTTGTCGGTATCAATGGCATGCTGAAGCAACTGCAGTAGGTCATCTTTATTCAATGGTTCAAGCACATAGACTTGTGCTCGCGACAAAAGAGGACGAATTACCTCAAATGAAGGGTTCTCGGTTGTAGCTCCTATCAGTGTAACTGTGCCATTCTCAACAGCTCCAAGCAACGAATCTTGTTGCGACTTGTTGAAACGGTGTATCTCATCGATGAAGAGCACTGGACGACCTTTTGTAAAGATGCTACCAGCGTCGGCACGACAACGCTCGAGGACTTCACGCACCTCTTTTACACCACTCGTGACAGCGCTCAGGGTGTAGAATGGAACTTGAGTTTGCTCTGCTATTATTCTTGCTAAAGTCGTCTTTCCAACACCTGGAGGTCCCCACAAGATAAAAGAAGATATGTTACCACTTTCAATCATGCGACGAATCACAGCGCCTTCTCCAACAAGGTGCTTTTGTCCTATATAGTCATCGAGCGTCTTTGGCCTCATGCGCTCGGCAAGTGGTTCGTACATAATGAAAATGTTCTTTTAAATTAATTATTTAATGTACAAAGATAGTACTTTTTGCAATAGCTTTTGATGCATTATTTGCAAAAAAAGCGTAAATTTGCATTCAAATTAATAACCGAGTTAAATCACTTGCAATGAATATAGTAAAAAGAGCCCTTTTTGGCGGCATCTATGTAGCATTAATTGTTGCAGCATTATTACTGTGGGATAGTAGCAAGATTCTTTTTATTGTCCTAGTTTCATGCTTCTTTATTCTGGGTATGATTGAGGCATCTCGTCTTTTTAATCATGATGGGAAACCTGTTACAAAGCACATTACAATCCTTGATTGTGCTGGAGGAGTAGCCATGATGCTTTCACTACTCAATCATCATTCGCAACATGTCGATGGCCTATTGCTTGTTCCATTAGCAATATACTTTTTGTTAAGACTTAGTTTTCAGCTTTATCTGCCTTCCCATAATGCCATTGCCGATGTTAGGCAATCACTTGCATCTTTGCTTTATGTTGCATTTCCGTTGACAGCGATGTGCATGATAGCAATACATCACACTCCACGCATTGTGCTTGCCATGTTCATTTTCATTTGGCTTTATGACACTGGTGCTTTTCTTGTGGGATGCGCTATAGGTAAGCATCGCCTTTTTGAGCGCATTAGTCCTAAGAAATCTTGGGAGGGAGTCGTCGGAGGAGCTGCTTTCGTGATCATCGCAGCTATCATTATAGCTTGTATTGAACCAATTGGTGCATTTTTCAACTCAAGTGAGCTTACGCCTGAGAAATGGATTAGTATTGACACATGGATCGTAATGGCTATTACAGTTGTGATTGCTGCAACATTGGGCGATCTATTTGAATCGCTTCTCAAGCGCACAGCAGGTGTGAAAGATTCTGGCAATCTTATTCCTGGACACGGGGGCATTCTTGATCGTATCGACAGCTTGCTCTTTGTGGCTCCAGCAGTACTCACACTACTTGAAATAGTGGAATCAATACAATAAATATTATTTTTTCTAGTTATATCTTTGGATATTAGCAATTAAGGTTCCATGAAATTTTTTAAGTTGCTCATATTAATCATTTTGCTCGCATTGACATCATGTAGCAATAAGAGCGAGCAATCGCCAATGAGCAAGTCGGAGACTTTGCCCACAATAACTGTTAGGCATGATTTCCCCGACACATTAGTTGTGGGCACAATTTATAGTCCTGCAAGTTTCTTTATTCTCAAAGGCGACACTCTGGGCTATGATTATGAACGCATTCGTGCATTCGCACGTGAGAACAAGATGAATATCAAGTTCCATGTGGCAAGCAGCATGAAAGAGCTGATTAATTTTGTGGAAAACAATAAAGTACATGTCGCTGCCTATGAAATACCTATTACTGCTGAGTATAAACAGCATGTGATTCATTGTGGGGCTCAAAATGAAACCTACCAAGTGCTTGTTCAACGTACCGGTAAAGATACATTGAACAATGTTACTCAACTCATCGGGAAAGACATATATGTGATACATGGATCAAACTATGAAGCAAGGTTGCGCAATCTCGACAGTGAGATAGGAGGTGGCATCAAGATTCATGCTATTGAGAACGATTCTCTCATTAGCGAAGACCTCATTGATATGGTGGCTACTGGTCGATTGCCTTTTACTATTGCCGATAGTGATATAGCACAAATTAATAAGACCTATAACGACAGTATCAACATCAGCTTAAAAGTGGGATTCCCACAACGGTCGTCGTGGGCTGTCGGAAAAGAGTGGAAGTGGCTTGCCGATACCATCACCTATTGGGCTAAGAGCGATAACACTATAGCTAGGGCGCGAGAGATAAAACAGCGGTATTTTGAGATGAATAAACATCACCGCGATTCGATGAAAGCGATGAGTGATTCATTAAATAATCTTGTGGAGAATTCTCAAAACCCTGGAAACGAGAAAGAACTCAAAAAGATTTATTCACGCAAAGAAGGCGACATCTCGGCCTATGACCAGCTCTTCAAGAAATATGCTGCCACTGCAGGTGTAGAATGGACATTGCTGGCGGCTGTTGCCTATGTGGAGTCAAACTTCAATCCTCAGGCAGTGTCATGGGCCGATGCTCGTGGATTGATGCAGATTATGCCCAGCACAGCTCGAAGCTATGGGTTCAGCGAAGAAGACCTGAAAGATCCTGAGAAGAGTGTGTATGTAGCTAGTCTCATCATTTCTAAGACCAACAAGTTCTTGCAGAGTTACATACCTAACAATGCCGAGAGACTGAGGTTTACACTTGGCTCTTACAATGCTGGAGTTGGTCACATCATCGATGCTATGAAGTTGGCTCAGAAGTATGGTAAGAATCCTAAATTATGGTATTCCAATGTCGAGGAAGCGTTATTATGGAAGACTCACCCAGAGTTCTACAATGATCCAGTCTGCAATTTCGGCTACTGTCGTGGTACCGAGACAATAAATTATGTGCGGCAAGTCGAGAATGCCTATCGTGTATTCCGGGAGTATGAATCCAAGAGAAACAAGAAAAAATAATTTTTAATTCTATAATTAAATAACTTATGGCTACCCCTCACATTAATGCTCCCGAAGGAGCTTTCGCAACCACAGTGCTCATGCCAGGTGACCCGCTGAGAGCTAAATATATTGCCGAGAATTTTCTCGATACACCAGAACTAGTTACTTCCGTAAGAAATGTATTGGGATTCACAGGTGCCTATAATGGTAAGCCTGTGTCAGTTATGGCAAGTGGAATGGGAATGCCTAGTATAGGCATATATAGCCACGAGCTTTATCAGTTTTATGGTGTAGAGAATATTATAAGGATAGGTTCGGCTGGAAGTTACACCGAGCGACTCAAAGTTGGCGATGTAGTGCTTGCAACCTCAGCCTATAGCGCATCTTCTTATGCACAAGTGCATAATGGCGTTACAAATCATGAACTTTTCCCTAGTGAGCATATCAACAAGGTGATTATGGAGAAAGCCCAAGAATTGAATATTTCTTGTTCTCCTTGCATTGTGCATTCTAGCGACGTGTTCTATGGAGGACCTGACAGCGAATCTTGGCAAGAAATTAGAAAGCGTACTGGTGTTGATTGTGTTGAGATGGAGAGCTTTGCTCTTTTCCACAATGCTAATGTGTTAGGAAAAGGTGCTGCTTGCTTGTTGACAATAAGCGACTCGTTAGTTGATTTCACAGCTATGAGTGCTGAAGAACGCCAAACCACCTTCCGCACCATGATGCATCTAGCACTCGAATCTGCCATTGCTTTATAACACAAGCAGGTTTTAATTGTTTTTTCTGTATAGCGCTTTTAATTGTGGCGAGGCGTAAAGAAATGCCTTGTAATACTTTCCGGGTTGAATTAAGCAAAAATAGCCTAAACTTTTTACTCTTTCAATACTTTTAAAGTCACCTTTCTTTATGTAAATGAAATGTGGCTTTTTCTTTTTTATTTGGATATATTGCTCTTCCTGCATTGTCTCAGCACCATATTGCTTTGCCCAATACTTGCAACCAGGTAGGCCTCCAGTTGCATCTGCAACATTAATCTTGTTGTTGTAGTTTAAAAAAACAATGTGAGGTTGTGACACTCTTTTTACAACAGCAACATGATGGTAATATTCTATACCCATTTCTGTTAATGGATCATTGTTGTGTTCCACAAGTTTGAAATTTGCCAAATTAGACGCGTGAGAGAAGGAAGCGTATCCAAATCCACATAGAGCAGATATAACTAGCGCAATAGTCAAAAAATTATTACTTAAAAACTTTGTAACTAGTAATGATATTGCGATAAGACCAAATACTCCAAAAATCAAACAACTATAATAATAGTGAATCCACTCTGCATTTTGGACAGTAATGAGTAAGAACCAAAAGAATGCCACTATTGGCATCCAAGCGTATTTCTTGGCATAAAAGAACACAGATAACGTACACAACGACAATATGATAATTAGACCAGATAGAAATCCGCCATTAATTACCCATCCTATAACGTTCAACCTCGGTCTATGAGATGATATCTTCGTTGTTAAAACAAAGTATTCCTTGATAAAATCATCCAAGTTTCCACAAATGGCAAAATAGACTAAAAATGGCAGGCAAATCAATATAAATCCACAACATATTCTCCAAATTAAATCTAATACTTTAATTGATTTTGTATGATGCGCAAAATAACATAGCATTATTGCAAAGAAGCATATCATCATTGCAATTGTAAACTTTATCATTAATGTTGCGCCAATGGAAAGTCCTATTATCCAAGCGCCTTGGTGTATCATGGGGACCAGTTTGTCTATTGCTTTTGATTTACAAAATAAGATTCGGCAAGTTGCCCACATCGACATTGCAATAAAGGGCTGACAGAAGTCCTCGGCTTTGGTCTCGTAATGGATGTTTGGGTTGAAATATATCCACAGCATTAATAATGAAACGAGAAAAGCAAGCCATCGAGAATCGATAAATAATCGCACAATCCCATAAATGAACCATATGACAACCAAGTAATTAATACAAGTGAGAATCCATACACCAACAAAATCATTATTACTGATGAGATACCCTATGCCATAGATAAACCACAACAGTGGTCCTTTGGAATCACTGAAATCAACATATGGTACCATGCCTTCGAACCATGCTTTACCAGCAGTAAAAAACCAAGAAGAGTCAACCCTTCCCCAAATATCATAGAATGGGGAATCAATAGAAAGAAATAACAACAATACAGGGGTGACAACGACACTAAGTGCTATCATGAGCAATGCTTGTGACGAGTATTTTGTCGAATTGTTTTCTTGATTTGTCACTGAACAATTTATTGAGCTGCTCGCTTGTAGAGGAAGACGGCAATGATTGTATATATGATATTGGGAATCCACATTGCCAAGCGTGGCGACGTGTAACCGCTGATTGCGAAAGTCTGTGTCACTGTCATGAACAAAATATAGGAGAAACTAAGCAAAAGACCTATACCAATATTGATTCCCATGCCACCCCGCACCTTGCGTGATGATAGTGACAATCCTATAACAGTAAGAATAAAAGCAGCAGCTGTCATGGCAAATCGCTTCTCATACTCAAGTTCAAATTGTTGAAGATTGGCTACACCACGCGCCTTCTGCTTGTTGATGTAATGACGCAACTGAGGTGACGTGAGCATTTCCTGGTCATTCTTTGATATGAGGAAGTCACGCGGCTCAACGTTTAGTGCGGTATCCATTTTCATGCCGCGCGTGAGAGTTTCCTTTAGTCCTTCAAATTTCCTGACGGTGTAATCGTTGAGTGTCCATCTTCCTAATGTGTCATATCTCACATCTTGCGCGGTTATCCTTGATACAAGTTTATTACCATCAAACTCCTCCATTGTGAAACGGAAACCATGTTTTGTCGTGTTGTCATAGCGCGACAAGTAGGCCATTACACCAGGCTTAACCTGTAATTGAATATTATCGCCAAAATCAACTCGTTTGTTCTTGACCCATTGGTTGGTGTACTCTATTCGCTTAACATTAGCAGGCGGTATCACATATAGTGCAAGAATAAGCGTAAACACAGCAATAATAGTGGCGCTTAGCATATAGGGGACCATTAGTCGCTTGAAACTTATTCCGCTCGACATCATAGCGATTATCTCGCTATGATCAGCCAGTTTTGATGTGAAGAATATTACAGTGATGAATACAAACAGTGGTGCAAATTGATTGGCAAAGTAAGGCAGGAAGTTGAGGAAATATTTGAAGATGGTCTCTTTGAGTGGTGCAGTAAGCATTGCATCAAGTTTCTCATTGATGTCAAACATAACCACAATGGCAAGCAACAAAAGGATTGCAAATACGAACGTTCCCAAGAACTTCTTCATGATATAAGCATCAAAATGCTTAATCCATGGTTTGCGAATAGGTTCTTTGGGCTTGTCGTTTGTCGGCTTAGTAGTTGGTGTGTCCTCGAGGGGAGCATTAAGTAGTGTGGCTTCTTCTTGAAGGTCTTCGGCCTGAAGTTTTGGGATTTCCATTTGTGTGAAATCATATTCCGAGCGCACCGATTGAGTGCTCTCATCAATAAGATTCCATTTATCGCTATTTTGAAGAATGGAATCAGACCCTTTTTTGAACCTTCGATTTATAGCCATAGTATTATAAACGTCGAGTCACTTGCTCAACCATTGCTGTTTTCCATGTCTTGAAGTCACCATCAATAATGTGCTGGCGTGCCTCTCCCATTAGCCACAGGTAAAAAGCAAGGTTGTGGATGCTGGCAATCTGCATTGCTAGTAACTCCCCTGCGATGAAGAGATGGCGAACATAGGCTTTGCTGTAAATGTGGTCGACAACCGATGCGCCGTCCTCCTGAAGAGGAGAGAAGTCATCAGCCCATTTTTTGTTCCTCATGTTCATAATGCCATGCTGAGTAAATAGCATGCCATTTCGTCCATTTCTTGTAGGCATAACGCAGTCCATCATGTCAACACCACGATCAATAGCTTCGAGCATATTGGCCGGGGTTCCCACCCCCATTAGGTATCGTGGACGGTCTTCAGGAAGGATTTCGTTAACAATCTCAATCATCTCATACATGACCTCAACTGGCTCACCAACGGCGAGACCACCAATAGCATTACCCTCGGCACCTAGGTCGGCAACATGCTTTGCGGCATCTTGGCGTAGATCTTTATAGGTGCATCCTTGCACTATAGGAAAGAATGCTTGTCTGTGGCCATAGAGTGGTTCTGTTTCGTTAAAGTGTTTCCATCCACGTTCGAGCCATTGTTGGGTAAGTCGAAGTGATTTTTCACTATAGCGATAGTCGCTAGTTCCTGGTGGGCATTCATCTAGAGCCATCATGATGTCGCTTCCTATGCTGCGCTGTATGTCGACTACTTTCTCGGGTGTAAACAGATGCTTAGAGCCATCAATGTGACTGCGGAAAGTTACGCCCTCTTCACGAAGTTTGCGGTTCTCGCTTAGAGAGAATACCTGAAAACCACCACTATCGGTAAGTATTGGACGGTCCCAACTGTTGAATTTATGTAGTCCACCAGCCTTTTCTATAATATCCATTCCTGGTCGCAGATACAGGTGATAGGTGTTGCCTAGAATAATTTGAGCTTTAATGTCATCACGCAACTCGCTCATGTGCACAGCCTTAACACTACCAACAGTGCCCACGGGCATAAAGATAGGGGTCATTATCTCGCCATGGTCGGTTGTTATTACACCAGCTCTAGCTTTTGTGTCTTTATTTGTAGCTACTACTTTGTAGTCCATAGTTTTTTATTTTATTCAACAAAATTACAACTAATATGACTAACCACAAAATCCCATTCAAAGTTTTAACAATTTATATTCATTTGTTTCGCAATATTAGGTTTTAACAATCAAGCAAGACTTAAAATTGAATGATTGTTGTATGACTTTTCCATTTTTTCGTGACATTTTAATGGTTTTGCGCTAGTTTTTTGTAAGTTTGCAGTTAAAATTGATTTATATGGAAAATACTAAGATACCACATCCTGTTGTTGCTGCCATACCAATAGTGTTACTTATTGGAATGTTGGTAGTGATAATCAACCTCTTCGGTAGTGATGCATTGTCAGGAGGAAGCCAAATAGCCTTGATGATGGGTGTGGCGGTGTGTGTGTTCATCTCTATGGTGTTCTACAATGTGAAGTGGAAGACTTTTGAGAAGCAGATGGCAAAGACTATGAGCGGCATCTTTGTGACTTTAATGATACTTTTGCTGGTCGGTATGCTAGCTGGTTCATGGATGATAAGTGGCGTAGTTCCTACATTGATTTATTATGGCATTGAATTGCTGTCTCCGCGCTTTTTCCTTGTAACAGCTTGTGTGATTTGTTCGATTGTCTCGCTTTTGTCGGGGAGTTCTTGGACCACTATCGCGACTATTGGTGTGGCACTACTCGGAGTGGGCGAAGCGCTCGGTATTGATAAGGCATGGACGGCTGGTGCTATTATATCTGGAGCTTATTTTGGCGACAAGATGTCACCTTTAAGCGACACGACAATATTGGCTTCATCAGCAACGCGCGTCGACCTCTTTGTTCACATTCGGTATATGATGCACACAACAGTCCCAGCTCTATCTATATCATTGATAATCTTTTTAATTGCGGGGCTGGGGCACAACTCTAGTGTAGCTGTCAATGTTGCCCAATACACCAAGGGACTTGAGTCCACATTCAACATTTCGTTGTGGACTTTATTGGTTCCCATAGTCACAGGTGTGTTAATTGCTCGCAAGGTTCCTTCCCTTATTGTGCTTTTTACATCTTCAATCTTGGCAGGCATTATGGCATTGATACTGCAACCTCACATTTTGTGCCAGATTGCAAATGACGCTTCGTTAAGCTACGCAGGAGCATTGACTAGAGGTCTTGCAATCACGTTTTACGGAGCAACAGCAGTCGATACCGGTTTTAATGAACTTAACGATTTGGTTTCAACTGGTGGCATGGCAGGAATGCTTAACACTATCTGGCTTATCTTGTGTGCTATGTGTTTCGGTGCTGTAATGGTAGCCAGTGGAATGCTTGGCTGCATAACTCGCATGGTAATCAGTTGGATAAAGTCTCGTTTTAGCCTTGTGGCATCGACAGTTGGTACTGGACTACTCCTTAATCTCACTACAGGTGATCAGTTTATAAGCATTGTTTTGAATGCCGATATGTTCCGAGAGGTATACAGGCAGCTTGGTTATGAACCCAGATTGCTTAGTAGAACTACAGAGGACTCGGCAACTGTAACCTCGGTTCTCGTTCCTTGGAACACTTGTGGTATGACTCAAGCAACAGTGCTGGGAGTTCCCACTCTCACTTATTTGCCCTATTGCTTCTTCAACATCCTATGTCCAGTTATGACTCTTTTAGTATCGGCAATAGGATGGCGCATTAATCATATCGATCCAGAACAAAATAATGATGATGAAAATGAGAACAAACAATTATCCGATTAAAGTTATCTTACTGCTGGCAGTATTATTATGTTTTGATTTTATTTATGGTCAAGACACTATAAGGGTAGGGTTGGCATGGAAACCATCGTTAACAATTGATGATCGCGCTGTGCTGGCAATTGAGAAGGCTGGTGGCGAGGCGGTAGTGCTTGGACAAGTACGCCATCCTGATATCGATTATGATAGCATTGCGGTACAATCAAAATTCGTTGATGAGTATGGTGTTCTCCTTCCTGAATATGGTGAAATTGTCAAGAATACCACATGGCATGGCTCTAACGTTGAAGAGGTGATGCAAGGCATCGATGCTGTGGTGTTTCTTGGTGGTGGAGATATTAGCTCCACGTTATTTCGTGAGCCACAACCTTGGCATGGACTTCCCGATGATAATAATTGCAATGCTGCACGCGACATTTCTGAATATCTCACTATGACCTATTGTCTGGATCATGATATTCCTATTCTGGGATTATGCCGAGGCATGCAGATGCTGGGTGTCGTCAGTGGTGCTACAATGATTCAAGATTTAGACACATACTTTGCAGGGCAAGGTGTTGATTATGAACACTTGCACCGCTCTCTTCGTGACGAGAATGGTGAGCGACATTACACTCCTCACGATGTGGTTGTAACCGATTTTAAGTCGCATTTTTATAGCATCGTTGTGGCCGATACTCTCAAAAAAGTTCCATCATGGCATCATCAGGTTGTGGGTGATGTGACTGGCACGCCTCTCAAGGTTACTGGCATCACTCCTACAAATGGGAAGGATATTATCGAAGTTATTGAGAGAACCGACAAGACATTTGCTATGGGTGTGCAGTTTCACCCTGAGGAGGCTGTGAGAAAGCATTTATCAGGAGAAGATGATGCTAACCAATTCATGCAACTCTATGAGGGTGTCAACTACTTCAGGAAATTAATAAACCATACAAATAAATTTAAAAACAAAAGACAATGAACATTGATTGGGCCGAAGGACTGCATTGTGCAGTAACGGTGTGTGACACCGAAGGGAAAGTGATTTATATGAATGAGAAATCACGTGAAACATTTAATAAAAATGGAAAGTCGATGGTAGGGCAGAACCTTTTCCCTTGCCACAACGAGCGTTCTCAGGCTATGATACGCCACATGATGGAGAGCGATACCATAAATGCCTACACTATCACAAAAAATGGTCAGCGCAAGATGATTTACCAATCTCCATGGCGTGTTGACGGCAAAGTTGCTGGTATGGTCGAAATCTCAATGGTAATACCCAACGAAATGCCTCATTACGATCGCGACAAGAAATAAAATTGGTCTATTACTTAAAAACAAATCGCAGCAATAACCATTGAATTGGTACTGCTGCGATTATTATATTATTGTACTGAATTAATCGTTCATGGTGAGTAGGAGTTCCTCGTTGCTGCGTGTACGTTCCATGCGGTCTTTCATGAACTCCATTGCCTCGATGCTGTTTCGGTCGCTCAAGAAGCGGCGCAGAATCCACATTCGGTTGAGAGTATCCTGCTTGAGCAGCAAGTCGTCGCGACGTGTACTCGATGCCATGATGTCGACTGCTGGGAACACACGCTTGTTGCTTAGCTTGCGGTCGAGTTGTAGCTCCATGTTACCAGTACCCTTGAATTCCTCAAAGATTACCTCGTCCATCTTCGAGCCAGTCTCAATAAGGGCTGTCGCAATAATTGTAAGGCTACCACCATTCTCAATGTTACGCGCTGCACCAAAGAATCGTTTGGGGCGTTGCAATGCGTTGGCATCCACACCACCACTCAGAATCTTACCGCTAGCAGGAGCAATGGTATTGTATGCACGGGCAAGACGGGTAATTGAGTCCAACAAAATCACCACATCATGTCCACATTCAACCATGCGTTTTGCCTTTTGGAGAACCAAGTCAGCAATCTTCACATGACGGTCCGCTGGCTCGTCGAATGTTGAAGCAATAACTTCTGCATTCACGCTACGTGCCATGTCGGTAACCTCCTCTGGACGCTCATCAATGAGCAGAATAATCATATAGGTGTCAGGGTGATTCTCCGAGATAGAATTAGCGATGTCCTTGAGAAGCACTGTCTTACCTGTTTTTGGGGGGGCTACAATTAGTCCACGCTGTCCTTTGCCTATTGGCGAGAACATATCTACAATGCGAGTAGAAATATTGGGGTGAGAGTGATTAACCAAATCAAACTTCTCATTAGGGAACAAAGGCACGAGATGCTCGAATGGGATGCGGTCTCGCACAAACTCTGGTGTGCGACCATTGATTAGTCGTACATCAACAAGAGGGAAATACTTCTCACCTTCTTTTGGTGGACGAATCGTGCATTCAACAACATCACCAGTTTTCAGACCATAGTTCTTTATCTGAGCCTGTGGCACATATATATCGTCGGGCGAAGTGAGGTAATTGTAGTCACTTGAGCGCAGGAAACCATATCCGTCTGGCATCACCTCAAGCACACCCATACCATTGATGATTCCATCAAAGTTATATGTTACATCAGCATAGGGAAGTGTCGACTCTGGCTGTTGAGCTTGCTGATTCTTGCCTTTCTTCTTCTTTTGTTGCTTCAATTGTTGTGGCTCTTTCTCGGCTTTTGGCTCTTGTATGATTATGGGAGCCTTAGCAGCCTCTTCGGCTGCAATTCGGCGTTGTTCCTCTGCACGTCGTGCTGCTTCTTCACGCTCTTGCGGAGTGCGTGGCTTGAATGTCATAGGACCGCTGCCGTAGAATTGCCCACCAGTGTTTTGGTTGTCGCTTCGTTTTGACTTTTTGCCAATTGACGCATTAGGGTTGGTGTTGAACAAACTCATAAAGTCATCCTGATTGGGGTCGAAGCGCGACGGTTCGGGCTGTTCCATCATTTCCATTTCTGGGTCATAGAACTCATCATCTATAAAATCGCCATCACCCACTTCATCCATAGGATCAACTTGCATCTCATTCATCTCTTCTTGATTGTTATAGTAATCATTGGCGATGGGCTGAGGTTGTTCGATTTGCTCATTTACAGGTTGCTCAACTGTTGGTGTCTCCATGCTCGCTTCATCATAGTTGATGGTCTCTTGCACTACATTGCGCTCAATGCGTTCGCGACGGGCGCGCTTGGGTGCTGGTTTCTCGTCATCTGGGTTAGTGTCTTCCACATTTGAGTCTTCTTTAGCCTGAACTTCATCAAGGCCTGGCAGCTGCTCTTGCTGAGTGGATTTTTGCTCACTCTTACGAGGGCGTCCACGTTTACGTTTAGCAGGTGCTGTGTCTTCTTGTGCTTGTGTTTCTTCTTGTTTAGGCTCTTCGGCTTTAGATTTCTTCGACTTGTCGTCGCTGCTCTTAGTGGTTTTTTTCTTTGTCTCTTTTTCTTTGGTCTCTTTGGTCTCTTTGGCCGCTGTTTCGGTTGCTTCTTTTTTTGCACGACCACGACGGCGTTTAGGTTCCTCGGGGGCATTCTTTGAAGCGTCGATTGCCTGTTGATCAATGATTTGATATACTAAATCATCTTTCTCGGCATTGTCAACTTTCTTCAAACCCATTGATTTGGCCAAGTCTTTCAACTCGGCTTCGTTCATTGAACTGAGTTCGTTTATATTATACATAAGCTAAAAAATAATCGTAAAAATCTCATCGCATTTTACAGCAATAATTTCATTTACTCAATTAAAAGCACACTCATGGAATGAGCCTACCTTAATAGCTGCAACGCTCGGTGAAAAAAAGATTATCGAGATAAAAAATAGAAATTTAAAATTTAATGTGGGAAATGCACCATCTAGGTTATTTAGCAATGATTCAGCTAAGATGTGTACATAATTCAAGTGCAAAGATAGTAATTATATTTTAAATGACAAATTTTTTTGTATTCAAAGTTAATTTGTAGTAACTTTGGGGCAATAAATTCAATGAAATCATGAAAAAACAGGCATTAATAATCATGTTAATTCTTGCCAGCACTATTGGTGCTATGGCTTGCACATCAGCTATAATTTCTGGTAAAAAGACTGCTTCAGGACGTCCTATCTTATGGAAACACCGTGACACTGGTTGTCTTGATAACCGTGTTGAGTTAATCAAGGCTCATGGCGACTGTTATGAGTTTGTGGCTCTCTTCGATGCTACCGACTCAGCCGACACTGCTGCATGGACAGGTTTTAATGAAAAAGGCTTTGCAATCATGAATACGGCATCCTATAACCTGAACAACGACGATGTGCCCGAGAGTAATATGGACCGCGAGGGTGTGGTTATGAAACTCGCATTAGAACACTGCACCACTGTTGATGACTTTGAACAACTTCTGCTCACTCTTCCTAAGCCAATGGGTGTTGAAGCAAACTTTGGAGTTATCGATGCTCAAGGTCATGGTGCCTATTTTGAGACTGGTAATTTTAGCTTTAAGAGATATGACCTAACCGATGCTCCCGATGGAGTTTTAATCCGCACCAATTACTCTCACAGTGGTCGCGAAGACGAGGGTATGGGCTATGTACGCGATGGCAACGCCAAGTATCTGCTTGCTCCACACATCAAAGCAGGCGATTTTGAGCCATGGATGTTTACTGAGAAATTTTCGCGTACTTTCTACCATAGCCTATTGGATAAAGATTTCACAAATAGTGGAGATGAATGGATTGTGGATCAGGACTTCATTCCACGTCGCATTTCAACAGCTTCGATAGCAATTGAAGGTGTGTTGCCTGGCGAATCTCCCATTCTAACTACCATGTGGATCGCACTTGGTTATCCTCCTTGTGCCGAAACCTTTGCTGCTAGAGTTGATGCAGCCGGTGGTGTGCCTGAGATGCTGAAAGGCTCTAGTGATAACCATCACAGTCCGCAATGTAATCTCGTTCGTTCTCGTCATGCCGAGGTGTTCTCTATAGAGCGTGGTAATGGCAAGCACTATCTCAACTTGAGTAAGTTGTATAATAAGGATGGAACTGGCTATTGTCAACAACTAGTTCCCAAGAACATGGCGACCTATCATCTTGAAAGAGCAAAGCGTGAGCAGCTAAAGTTGTTACTCGAGACAATGGGTCAATAATTTCAGGCGATGACCCCTTGTTCAATAACAACCACTACTTATATGTCAATACTGCGTCGACTCTATTTCAGTCGTCGCTGGTGGATTCTTATTTTACCTATAGTGTTGTGTTTGAGTCTTATTGCTTTCGACACCCGTTTTGCCTATGTTTCTCTCATCGTTGCAATGGGCATTGTGATGATGGCGTTGCCTCTAATCTATTACTATTACGGTCTCACTCAAGAGTCGAGATGGTCGATACTTGAGAAAACAGTGACAATCACTGATAATGGTCTTCTGCTTGACTTTACAAGCGATAAGATGCGTCAACATCTTATTTCTTGGAATGATATTGCTAGAACTACTGCCGCCAATGATTGCCTGATTGTTAAACTCAAGAAAAACAGCTACACATTCCTTGCTATTCCACTTAGCGCTTTTGCAGGAAAAGAGGAATTGAGATGCTTTGTACTCGAAATTAAACGAAATATTGGGCAATAGCTAAAGCCGTTTGTAGATAAAAAAGGTCTATTCATCTATTATCTCCTCAATGAGGTAAACCATTACCGTTTTTAGTGGTCAAACAAATAAATGGATTTACTCACTATAACGGTTTAAATGAGATGAAGAAGAAAAAGACTTTATTGTTGGCTATACTGCTCTCGGTTCTTGCATCGGTAGCAGTCACTTCATGTAGCCCGTATTGGTATGACGATGGTTATTACTACGACTATCCTTATCGTGGACGTCCTGGCCCACCTCCACCTCCGCCGCCACATCATCATCACCACCCCGGTGGAGGACATCATCCAGGCCATCACTATTAATTAAAATACGAGTGACACTTGAATTCAAGTGCCACTCGCATTATTTGATGTATTCATCAGTCGTGTTTTATCGACACACCCAAGCCCGCTTGTATTTGCTAGATAACGTTTTCTTAATCTTGTTAAGTTCTTGCTTGCTGTCGCTTTTAGCTATAGCTAGGTGATGGTACTTACCTCGTTTCACAACTTGAGTTTTGATGCCTTTCTTAGCATAATATTGCTTCATTTCAGCTGCTTTCTTGGCCGTGCTGCAAGAGTTAATTACTAGGCAATAATTACCTTTGTTTGGCATGCCCTCCTCGTAGTCTGCACTATCTACAGTCTTTTCATTTTTTGTGGGCTTAACAGGCTCAATTTTTGTCGCTTTACCACTGTCATCAATGTATGCGAATTTATTGTCATCAGCTGTTGCCTTGCTTGCTGGTTTCACAGTAACGCTCGATGTTGTGGGCTGTGTCTTTACTTCGGTAACGTTAAGGCTAGCGGTTTGAGTGCTACGGTCAATAATAACTGGTGTGGACAACAGTAGTCCAACGCCCACGATAACAGCTATCGAAGCGGCAACCTTTAAGCGCTCTTGCCAAGTTACTGCAACTGGTTTGAATACGGGTTCTTGAGTCTCGATAGAACTAGTAAGCGATGTCATGTCTATGCTGTTGAGTCCAAAGAATTCGTCACAAGCCTGAATTAAGGGCATTGGCATGAACTCAAGTCGCTCTTTGTCAGCAAGTTTAAAATAACCAAGATGTCCAAATGCTAGCTCATTGCCTTGCATTACATGACGGTTGAATGTGGTTACATTATCATAGATAAGCTTGCATGCTTGGTCATAGTTCAACTTGTGGCGACGCATCAGCGAGTTGGCTAGCAAGCCATCATTGTGATTAATGGTAGCATTGAAGCCAATAGAACGCTTAGGCTGTAGCACTTTGCCACCATCAACCGATGATGATGTATAATTAGCAATTAGTGCTCCCCAACCGGGAACTACCACGCAGTCGTTATACATCATCAAGTATTCTATGTGTTGAACAATTGAAATCATCATGCAAAGTTACTACTTTCAGCCCAATCACGCAAACGTTGTTAATAAGTTTTTTGTGATGCAATGCTTATTTGGTAACAGGGATTTTATTAACGCGATTCTGGTGGCGACCGCCTTCAAATTTGGTTGAGAGAAATGTCTTAACCATCTCAAGTGCTTCTTCATTAGTCACAAATCTACCAGGCATGGCAAGCACGTTGGCATCGTTGTGTTGACGTGCCAAGCGAGCGAGCTCAGGTTGCCAGCACAGTGCCGAGCGTATACCTTGATGCTTGTTGAGGGTTATATTGATACCTTCACCGCTACCACACACTGCTATGCCTGGATAGCACTCACCACTCTCAACTGCAAGAGCGCAAGGATGGGCATAATCAGGATAGTCACAGCTTTCCTCGTTGTATGTGCCAAAATCCTTGTATTCAATGCTATTCTCTTTCAAGTAGTCGATAACAGCTTGTTTGGTGGCAAATCCTGCATGGTCGCTACATAGTGCTACAGGTATGCCTGGCTTAATTATTGATTCCATTTTTTCTTGTTTAATTAGTGTGTCAAATATTATGTCAAATTTTTCTCTTAATGCTACTGGTTCTTTAAGAAGCTTGCGAAACTCATTAAGTCGCCGAGCATTGCTCGACTCCGGAATCCATAGTTTTAGATATCCACCCTCTGCATATTTTTCTGTCATATGCTCTAAAAAACGCTTGTAGTTCTCTTCTCGGTCAAAGGTTTTGTAATGCTTAAAGGTGAATTGAATCGTACGGCGTATTATGGTGTCGCCATCTATCTGCCGGTCGGCCTCAGCAACAAGCCGCCCATAGATAGAGCGTGGCTCGTGGTTACTCGACGCACGGTGATCTTCGGCTGCTTGAGCAATGGTCTCTATCTCACTTTTAGTGAACCATTGTGCAAGTCGTTTATCTTCGAGAATAATGCGTGCACTTTCGGTGTGATGAGTCTTGCGATCTACTTCAAGTCCTAAATCATGATAAGCAGCCGCAGCAAGCAATATAGCAAGGTCAACAGTAGGGTAGTGCTGAGCCAACCGCAGACTCTCAGTCATTACATAGTGCACATGGTCACGGCGATGACCGGCATCGAAGGAGTCGTATCGGGGCACAATCTCTTGCTCAAGAAAAGTTGCTATTTCATCAAATCGATTCATCTCAGTTGTTGTATTATACGTTGTGCGGTGGTTTGTGCACAATCTTTAGTGGTTAGAAGCTGTGCAATCTTATCATAACCTTCAATCATCGCTTTGCGATCGTCGGTATCGCTGAGCAGTTGAGTTAAGTGGTCATCAACACTTTCCACGTTGCAATTGTGTAATAGTAGCTCAGGAATGATTGGTTCGTCAGCAATTAGGTTGGGCAAAGTGACATACTTGCCCTTGATTAGCTTGCGATAGAATGTGTACACGAGTTTGCTGCCGTTCATGCGATAGCATGCCACTTGAGGAGTACCTAATAATGCTGTCTCTAACGTAGCTGTACCTGATGTCACAAGGGCAACTTTTGCATGATGCACTAGCTCAAACGTCTGCTCACGCAGCACAGGAATTTTCTTACCTTTTATTGCTAGTGAATAAATCTCATCGTCAATGCTTGGAGCTCCAGCGATAACCGTCTGGCAACTGTTGTGAAGTTTTGCGGCAGCAATCATTGTCGGAAGATTGTCACGAATCTCTTTTATGCGCGAGCCTGGTAATAGAGCAATAATTGGTTTGTTTGGGTCAAGACCATTGTTTTCTCTGAACTGTGTGGCTCCACGCATTGTTGCTAAGGCACTGTTGATTTCCTTTACGGTGGGGTTTCCCACATATTCCACTTCGTAATTATGCTTACGGTAAAAGTTGGTCTCAAAAGGAAGAATTGAGAACATGCGGTCTACATATTTCTTTATGTCTTTCACGCGCCACTCTTTCCATGCCCATACCTTTGGAGAAATGAAATAGAACACAGGAATTTCTTGTTGCTTTGCCCATTTTGCCATCTTTAAATTGAACGATGGATAATCAATGAGAATTAAAGCATCAGGACGATTATTAGTCATGGCAATTTTGGCTTTTTTCATAAAACCGAGTATGCTGCCCAAGTGCTTTATGACTTCGATAAAACCCATAAACGCCATATCGCGATAATGAATGAGTGGCTCATGGCCAGCACTGCGTGCCATGAGATCACCTCCCAGGAATTCAACCTGGGCCCCACTATCTTGCTCCTTGAGTGACTTGATGAGCGCACTGCCATGAATGTCGCCCGAAGCTTCACCTGCTATGATAAAATATCGCATCGCCGTTTAATCTGGTATGTTCAATTTACAAAGTTACAAAAAAGTTTGCATTTTTTGTCGGTTAGAACAAAAAAAGTTGCGATGCCAAAATGACACCGCAACTCATTAATTTTTGAGTGTTAAAAGATTACTCTTCGGGTTCAACTCCCCACTGCTGGCGTGCCAGACGGCGGTAGTTGTTGTAGCGCCACTGAGCATTCTCCTTCGCAGCAGCAAAGAGTTCCTCTGCCTCGTCGGGATATTGCTTCAATACCGAAGCATAGCGAACCTCGCCCTTGAGGAAGTTCTCAAACTCATCCCAGTTAGGCTCCTTGCTGTCGAGAGTGAATGGGTTCTTGCCCTCTTTCTCGAGCTCAGGATTATAACGCCACAGGTGCCAGTATCCGCATTCTACAGCCTTAGCCTCTTCGGCCTGTGATTTGCCCATACCAACCTTCAAACCGTGGTTGATACATGGAGCGTAGGCGATGATGATTGAAGGACCATCATATGCCTCAGCCTCACGGAATGCCTTCAAGCACTGAGCATCGCTAGCGCCCATTGCTACCTGTGCTACATAAACGTAGCCATAGGTCGAAGCAATAAGACCAAGGTCTTTCTTGCGGATGCGCTTACCTGCAGCGGCAAATTTAGCGATAGCACCGATTGGAGTAGCCTTCGAAGCCTGACCACCAGTGTTAGAGTAAACCTCAGTATCGATAACGAGGATGTTGACGTTCTTGCCACTAGCAATCACGTGGTCGAGACCACCGAAGCCAATGTCGTAGCTTGCACCGTCACCACCAATGATCCATTGTGAGCGTTTAACGAGGTACTGAGCAAGGCTCTTCACCTTTTTGTCGCATTCTGCATCACTGTTCTCGATGGCCGCCAAAATCTTGTCGCTGAGCTCACGGCTCTTGGCACCATCTTCCTTGTTGTCGAGCCACTCTTGATAGAGGGCCTTTACATCGGCACTCACCTTGTCGCACTCGATAGCTTCCTTGACAAAGCCAGTCACGCGGTTGCGCATCTTCTCATCGGCGATAGTCATACCCAGACCAAACTCGCAGAAGTCCTCAAACAGTGAGTTTGCCCAAGCTGGACCATGTCCCTTCTCGTTAACAGTGTAAGGTGAAGAAGGAACCGAAGCCGAGTAGATTGAGCTACATCCAGTAGCATTAGCAACCATCTCGCGATCACCAAAGAGTTGAGAAATGAGCTTCACATATGGAGTTTCACCACAACCAGAGCATGCACCGCTGAACTCAAAGAGTGGAGTAGCAAACTGTGAGTTCTTAACATTCGACTTGATGTCAACGAGTTCTTGCTTAGAAGTGACATTGGCAACACAGTAGTCCCAGAGTTTCTGGTTCTCAACTTGCTCCTCGAGAGGAACCATGGTGAGAGCCTTTTCGCCCTTCTTGCCAGGACAAACGTCTGCGCAGTTACCGCAGCCGAGGCAATCCATAACGTCAACAGCCTGAACAAACTTCAAGCCAGCAAGGGTCTTGCCAATTGCTGATAACTTATCGGCCTCGGCAAATGGTGAAGCTGCTGCCTCTTCCTCATTCATGAGGAATGGACGAATTGCAGCGTGTGGACAAACGAGAGCACACTTGTTGCATTGGATACAGTTCTGTGCATTCCAAACGGGAACGAAGGTTGCTACACCGCGTTTCTCATAGGCTGCGGTACCAGCATCCCATGTTCCATCCTCACGGCCACGGAATGCCGATACTGGAAGTAAGTCACCGTTTTGAGCATTGATAGGACGAACTACCTCGTTGATGAAAGCGGGAGCGTTATCATCGATATCATTGTCGGTTGGCAGGTTGCTCCACTCTGGATCAACAGTAAGTTGTTCATATTCATTACCACGGTCAACAGCCTGATAGTTCTTGTTCACAACGTCCTCACCCTTACGGCCATATGACTTAACGATGAATTTCTTCATCTGCTCTACTGCGAGCTCTACGGGGATTACGCCTGTGATGCGGAAGAATGCCGATTGGAGGATAGTGTTGGTGCGGTTGCCTAGACCAATCTCCTGTGCAATCTTCGTAGCGTTGATGTAGTAAACAGTAATGTTGTTGTCAGCAAAGTACTTCTTTACTTTGTTAGGCAGGTTCTTGGCAAGTGTCTCGCCTTCCCAAACGGTGTTGAGCAGGAATGTACCGTTCTTCTGCAAACCACGAGTTACATCATACATGTGCAGGTAGGCCTGAACATGACAAGCAACGAAGTTTGGAGTGGTTACAAGATATGTAGAACGTATTGGCTGGTCACCAAAGCGGAGGTGTGAGCATGTGAAACCACCCGACTTCTTTGAGTCATAAGAGAAATATGCTTGACAGTACTTGTCGGTGTTGTCACCAATAATCTTAACTGAGTTTTTGTTGGCACCTACAGTACCGTCGGCACCAAGACCATAGAACTTAGCCTGGAAGAGGTCCTCGCCACCAAGTGCGATTTCCTCTTTCTGTGGCAGAGAAGCAAATGTTACATCATCCTCGATACCTATGGTGAACTGGTTCTTGGGTACTGGCAACGACAGGTTCTCGTAAACCGAGAGAATCTGAGCTGGAGTAGTGTCCTTAGAACCCAAACCATAACGGCCACCAACAATCAATGGAGCATTCTCTGCGCCATAGAAGCAGTCTTTAACATCGAGATACAATGGCTCACCAACTGCACCAGGTTCCTTAGTGCGGTCGAGAACAGCAATGCGCTTAGCTGTGCTTGGCACGGCAGCAAGGAAGTGCTTGGCCGAGAATGGACGATACAGGTGTACTGCAACGAGACCAACTTTCTCGCCTTGCTCAGTGAGATGGTCGATAGTCTCACGGATTGCCTCGGTAACCGACCCCATAGCGATAATCACGCGGTCGGCATCCTTAGCTCCGTAGTAATCAAAGAGACCATATTTGCGGCCGGTAAGGTCGCTAATCTTCTTCATGTAGTCCTCTACGATGGCAGGAACTGCGGTGTAGTAGTCGTTGCACGACTCACGATGCTGGAAGAACACGTCGGGGTTCTCGGCGGTACCGCGGGTAACAGGCTTGTCAGGGTTCATAGCACGCTGACGGAAACCATTGAGTGCTTCCATGTCAACGAGGGGCTTAAGATCCTCTTGGTCGAGTGCCTCAACCTTCTGAATCTCGTGTGATGTACGGAAACCGTCGAAGAAGTTTACGAAAGGTACACGGCCCTTGATAGCACTCAAGTGAGCTACAGCAGCAAGGTCCATAACCTCTTGTACCGAACCTTCACACAGCATGGCGAAACCTGTTTGGCGAGTAGCCATCACATCCTGGTGATCACCAAAGATGCAAAGAGTGTGAGATGCTAGTGTACGAGCCGATACATGGAAAACGCCAGGAAGCAACTCTCCAGCAATCTTGTACATGTTGGGAATCATGAGCAAGAGACCTTGAGAAGCTGTGTAGGTGGTAGTCAAAGCACCTGCCTGAAGCGAACCGTGAACGGCACCAGCGGCGCCACCTTCACTCTGCATTTCTTGTACGAGAACTGTCTCACCAAAGATGTTTTTACGTCCGGCAGCTGCCCATTCGTCAACGTGCTCTGCCATAGTAGATGACGGAGTGATGGGATAGATAGCGGCAACTTCGGTAAACATGTAACTGATGTGAGCTGCGGCCTGGTTACCATCACAGGTCATGAATTTCTTTTCTTTAGCCATAATTTTAGTTATTCAAAAAGTACTTTTAGAAAAAATTTATGAAAATGTGAAAAATGAGATTAAGCGAGTTAAAGTTGAACTTGTTCATGACTTTGCGAGCATGAGCATTTTATTCAATTAGTTTTCTTTATAGCAATAGTTTCTTCTTTAAAAACGGTGCAAAGGTACGCATAAAGTGCCACACGACAAAGGATTTTGGGCAAAATTATCCCAATACTTATTAACAGAAAACAAATTACAAGTCTTCAATATAATTTTGTGACGATTCACTTCGTTTAAATAATGAAAGATTTGATAATTATAGCAATGATACAAACGATAACTAGCAGAGAGTTTATGGCTAAGAATGGCAATAAATTTGACATTCTTAAGTTTGTGCTTGCTATTCTTATTGTTTGCATTCATTCAACAAAAGCAGGGATGATTCTAAGGCCTGTGTTTAGGCTCGCAGTGCCTTTATTCTTCATGATTTCTTCCTATCTTTTTTTCCTAAAACAGAGCACGTTGAACTCAAAGCAAGATAAATATAAAGGTTTGAAAAAGTATGCAAAACGAATATTATTGCTATATCTCTTCTGGTTCTTGCTATTACTTCCTTTTACTATTTATTACCGTGAATTGTATATTAATTTTGATCATGAAAAGTTGATCACTATTGCTAGGAGTTTCTTTTTTGGTAGCACTTTTATTGCATCATGGTTTTTGATGGCTTCACTTATAGGAGTGACTATTGTATGGGTGTTGTCACAATTAAAGGTTAAAACCTCTTGGATAATAGCAATTGGACTTGTGATTTATGTGTTTTGCTGCATTGTGTCTAATTATTATAGTCTAATTTCTAGTTGTCCTAGGTTTATCGTAGCCTATAACAGCTATACTAGTATTTTTACTTTGCCATTCAACAGTTTTCCTTGTTCTATTTTGTTTGTCGGCATTGGAAAACTATTAGCCGAAGGTCAGTTTGCGCCTTACAACAAAAAACTATTTGTTTTTCTATTGTTTTCGCTTTTAGGATTGTATATAGAATTTTTCTTCACTAAGTATTATTGTAAGGTCTACTTTGATGACTGCTACTTTATATTGCCACCGGTATGTATATGTATTTTCATGCTCATAGGGCAGAGTCGTCCGTTTGAAATAGGCTTGAATACTACTAAGTTACGCTCTTATTCAACAATCATCTATTGCTGCCACGGAACTTTATTGAGTTGGCAGCACATCATATTACAAGATATGGGTATTAAAGAACCAGACAACATTGTGGTTCTTTTGAAGTTTTTGATTGCTATTGCTGTGCCAATAGCTTTGGCTGAATTATTCTTGTTTTTGGAACGTCGCTGTCACTTAAGATGGCTACGTTATTCGCATTAATTGAAAAAAATGGGAGAAGCAACATTCTCCCATTTTTATTGTAATCATTTTTTGATTCCATCACGTTTTAGTAAGGCGTCGATTTTTGGCTCTCGGCCGCGGAATCGTTTGTATAGCGTCATTGGTGGTTCAGTACCTCCTCGCTCGAGGATATTCTCCTTAAACGACTGGGCTGTTGCTGGATTGAAGATGCCTTCTTCTTGGAACTTGCTGAAAGCGTCAGCATCAAGAATCTCGGCCCACTTGTAACCGTAGTAGCCTGCTGCGTAACCACCTGAGAAAATGTGTGTGAACTGTGGTGACATCATGCAACCATCAACTGGCTTAAAAATCTGAACAGGTTCCATCGCCTTAAATTCATACTTGAAGGCATCGCCCGAAACAGGTTGTGTGATAGTGTGGTAAGCCATATCAAGAAAGCCGAAGCTGAGCTGACGCAAACATGCATAGGCTGCACCAAATTGTTCTGAGGCCTTTATCTTCTCAACTAAATCCTGTGGAATTATTTCTCCTGTAAGATAGTGTTTGGCGAAGCTGTCAAGGTACTCTCGTTCGCTCAGGAAGTTTTCATTGAATTGTGAAGGAAGCTCCACAAAGTCGCGGTAGACGTTAGTGCCCGATGTTGAGGTGTATTTGCATTTTGAAAGCATGCCGTGCAGACCATGGCCAAACTCATGCATAAATGTCTCAACCTCATAGTAAGTGAGCAATGATGGCTTGGTTTCGGTGGGACGAGTGAAGTTCATTGTCAGAGTGACTATTGGACGCACATCGTTTCCATTGGCGTCGCGATATTGTTCGCGGAAGTTTGTCATCCAAGCACCGCTCTGTTTGGTCTCACGAGGGAAGAAATCGGTGTAAAGTAGTGCCACGAAATTCCCCTTATCATCAGTAACATTGTAAACTTTAACTTCAGGATTGAATACCTGAGCGTCAAAATTTTCAGTAAAATGCAGTCCATAGAGTCTTGTGGCAAGTCCAAACACACCATCAATTACATTCTCAAGTTTGAAATAAGGTCTGAGCAACTCGTCATTTATTGAGTATTTTTCCTCTTTGAGCTTGTTGGAATAGAAAGAATAATCCCAAGGCATGATTGTCATTTTCTTTCCTTCTAACTTGCTTGCATACTTGGCAAGATCATCCATGTCACTCTTCTGTGTCTTGCTGTAAGCGTCTTTGAGTTGGTTGAGCATATTATAGACATTTGTGGGATTCTCAGCCATCTTATTTGCTAACTGATAGTCAGCAAATGTCTTATAACCAAGGAGATTTGCAAGCTCTAGCCTTGTGTTAGCGATTTGTTGCATAATCTCGATGTTGTTATACTCACCACTGGTGCACTGTGAATTGTACATTTTGTAAAGTTTTTCGCGCAAGTCGCGTCTAGAGCTATATTTCATAAATGCCATATAACTCGGCGCATGAAGTGTGATGAGGTATTCTCCTTCACGGTCTTTAGCTTTGGCTGCTGCAGCTGCTGCATCTACAGCACTCTCTGGCAATCCTTCAAGGTCGCTCTCTTTGAGCCACATTTCATATTTCGATGTTTCTTTCAAAGCATTTTGGTCAAACTTTAACGTAAGCTGTGAAAGACGAGTCGTAAGTTCTTTGTATTTGTCTCGGTCGGCACCCTTAAGAGCAGCACCACTTCGCACGAATGACTCATGAGTTTTCTCAAGCAGCATCCAATCCTCTTTATCATATTTTGACTTGTCGAAATGGTTGTATACATAGTCAATGCGTTGCCACAGTTTGTCGTTGAGTGTCACGCTGTTACCATGCTCTGTAATCTTGGGAGTCATGCGCTCCGAAACTGCCATGAGTGAGTCGTCAGCATTGGCCGATAGCATAGGGTAGAACACACCTAATACACGGTTCAACATTTCGCCCGAACGCTCCAATGCCACAATAGTGTTCTCAAAGGTTGGAGTGGTCTCTTGATTGGCTATTGCTTCAATTTCTTCGGTATGTCGCTTCATTCCTTCGATAATGGCAGGCTCATAGTCGGCTGTAGTAATACGGTCGAAGGGGATAGCTCCGTTGGTAGTCTTAAAAGGCTGGAAAAAAACATTGTCGGCACTAATCATAGTTGCAATAGAAAGAAATAAAGTGATTGATAAAATGATTTTTTTCATAAAAGGGTTTATTAATTTGTTTGAAGTGTTGCGTCAAGCAGCAAAATGTAATCATTTGCATGAATACCAAGTTTCTTGACCACATATTTTGCGTCGGCCATGTAAAGATGTGAGAATGTTTCCTCATCATTGAGTTCAAGTTTCAGCGACTCATGGTATTGTACAATGGCGTCTGTTATACGTCCCATCACTTGAAGCAGGTGTCCATAATTGAGGTGGTCTTGCGAGGTTGGTGTGTCTTCACTCACAATTTTCTTGTAGTAGTTAAGGGCTTGTTCATGCTTGCCGGTTAGTAATGAGCACCAAGCTATGGGTCGCCATGCCCTGTGCTTCGCCTTAGGCATGAAATCAGCCTTATAGTATTGCTGCAGAGCGTTGTCATAGTCACCTTTGTCAAGGTAGCAATGTCCCAAATTAAGACACAGGTTTACACTTTGAGGCGATATATCTAATGCCTTGTTGTAATACTCGATTGCTTTTTCGTGGTCATGCTGACTTCTATAGCATTGTGCCATCTGCTTTGTGTTCCAGATATCGGAACTGTCAACTAACTCATATCGAGAATAGTTTCTCAATGCCTCGCGGTATTTACCAAGTGACTGGTAAGAATATGCGATTTTCTGATACACGTGCGGGTCAGCATCATGGTTTGATACCATTTGGCGGTAGAATTTTATTGCATCGGCATAGAAACTGTTCTTGAAATAGAATTCTGCGATAACCGATAGGGTAGATGTGTCACTGATATAATTTTTCAGGCAGTCTACTTCCGTGAGATTTATGTCGGTATCGAAAATCGACTTGAATTCACGGCGACGTGAGTAAAGTTTGAAGAAGCGGTACAGGTCTTGAATATATCGGTTGACAATAGTGTCCCGCATCTTTAAAACCGATTGAACCTCATCAATCTGTAGTTCCTGTAACTGTTCACGTTGGGCCTCAAACTGCTGGAACATTATGTTGCGTTGTGACTCAGGTGCCGACGCTATTGAGAGTAGCATTGAGTACTTATCGCTGTCGCACAAGATGGGCATTACCTTGAATAGTCCTGTCAAAGGGTGCTTTTTGCCTCCAAAAGCGTTGATTACTGCCGAGCAGTTGTCGTGATAGGGGAGGAACCAGTTCGATAGGGTGTTGAAAAACGGATAACTTTTGAGCTTGGCAAAGGTAGCAATAAACACGTCGCCACCTTGCAACTGCAACTCATTAAACTCCTCAAGTTTGCGAGATATTCCGCTCTTGTCAAGCCATTCCTGCCATTGTGGATTCTCCTCAATTTCATTAATGTCGATTGTCCCAGGAGTCTTTCCCTTAATTTTATTGAACAAGTCGGGACTCATTTTCTGCAACTCAGGCATGATTCCCTCTTTGAGCTTGCGTGAAATGTTATCGGTGTTACGGCTATGAATCAGTCGAGTGAAAATGAGCTTCATGTCATTGGCAAACTCGGGTAGGTCTTCAAGTCGCGATATTATTGTAGTCACATCTTTATAGGCTCCTATTCGACTGCGATATAGATAAATGACAATCACAGCATTGATTAGTGCTCGCAATTTCAATTCATTATCCTCGAGTGATGCATATGACTGGAGAAGTATTTTGAGTTTTGCTTGATCAAAGAATTTAGACAGCCCTAGCATTAGTGCCGAGAGCACTAAGCTCTTTAGATGTGACGGATGCTTGTCGCTAGCAAGGATGGAAGATATGGTTTCTATATCGGCAGCTGTTGTTGGGAATGTACTCCACACTTTATTGAAAATGTCGCTTTCAAGTGTCTCGCAATGCCTTAACAATGCTTTTGAGGCTTCATTATCAAGGCTCTCATTCTCAACACTGTTGATAATCTGTAACTTATTTAGTTCCACCAAGTATTCTGCAGCAAGCGAATTCAACGATTGGCTCTTGTACTGCTTGTTTCGTTGATAGAAGATATGAGTCGACTGGTCGGCAGCAAGCAAAATGACTGCTTTGTCACTGAGATCATAGGTGTCGACGAGGATTTGTGACAAAATGTTATCGCGTTCTGGGTCAAGAATTCCTTGTGAGAGGTATTGCAGCATGTAACTATACGATGTGCTCAAGCGGTTGAGTTCCTCGCTCAAGTCCCATTGCTGTGTTTCGTCAACCATGGTTTTCAGGCTCTTGAACGCTAGTGCTAACTGCCTGTTGTCAAGATGTTCGGTGATTATATTACGAAGTTTTGATATTTCAATTTTATCCATTATAGGGTAATTCTAGCTTTTTGACATTATATAATCATTGCAATTACTGTGCAAAAATAATGATTTCGATTAAAACTGACAAAATAACACGCTTTTTACCATCTTTGAAAATAAAATTGATTGTTTTAATTTAAAAACTTTGTTTTTATTTTGCTATTCTCGCTAATTGCATTACTTTTGCACTATATTTTGTGAAACAAATAAAAACAAATATTAACAAAATAGAGTTTCTATATTATGGTAATTCAACGCAAGCAGTCTTTATTCTTGCTCCTGGCTGCCATCTTGATGGGCCTTTATGCTTTCATGCCTCTGCTCATCAATGCTCGTGGCGAAGTGATGTTGGGTGGTATGACTTTTGAGGGCATTGGAGGAGTTGTCTTTATCCTTAACTGTCTGGTTGCCTTGCTATCGTTAATCACGATTTTTAAGTTCAAGAGCTTGAGATTCCAAAAGAAGTTGTGTATAATCAACATCCTTCTCATTATTGCATCGATTGCTACAATTTGCACTGTGGCATTTATGCAGGAAGACTGCGATCTTATCGGCAGTCTCACCTACTTTAATGTTCTTCCTGTCGTGGCAATAGTTTTCTTGTTGCTTGCACACAAGGGCATTTCTCATGACCAAAAGCTACTGCGTGGTAGTAGCCGAATCCGATAATTAGTCTAAAACAATCTTAAATAAGCAATGATAGTAGCGTTAGTCACAATCTTTGTGATTGGTTATTTGTTGATTGCACTAGAGCACTCGTTGAAGGTCAATAAGTCAACGTTTGCTCTAATCATGTGTGGCGTAATGTGGTCGGTTTATTCTTTATGCACTCACGACGCTGCAATGGAAGACGAGTTGCTCAAGTTCTTGGGCGAAACGTGCGAGATTTTGATGTTCCTTATCGCTGCAATGACTATCGTGGAGCACATTGACCGCTATGGCGGATTCAGCTTCATCACTGAGCACATTCATGCTAAGAATAAGCGGCGTATGTTATGGATTTTATCGATTACTACTTTCTTTATGTCGGCTGTGCTCGATAATATGACAACAACAATCATCATGATTATGATGTTGCGTCGATTATTGCCCGATCAGAAGGAGCGCTGGCTTTTTGCCGGTGTGCTTGTGCTAGCAGCCAATAGTGGTGGTGCTTGGTCTCCAATTGGCGATGTCACGACAATCATGCTCTGGATGGCCGACAAGGTTACAGCAATGAGCTTGATTGAGAATTTGCTACTTCCATCGATTATTTCAGTAATCATACCTTTGGCAATTGCAACTACTTGGATTAAAAGAGAGCCAATGCCCAAACCTATGGCGCGCCGCGAGGAAGCAATTCAGATGTCCGAGGAGCACCCTCACATTAGCAAGGCAATCCTTATCCTTGGTGTGGCTGGTTTGCTGTTTGTTCCTATTTTCAAGACAGTGACTCACCTGCCTCCCTATATGGGAATGATGATGTCGCTTGGCGTTATATGGCTTGTTACCGAGATTTTAATTACTCGATATAAGATTGACCCGAAACTTGGTGGACGTGTGTCACAGGCAATGCGTCGCATCGATATGTCTTCAATCCTGTTTTTCCTCGGCATCCTTATGAGTGTGTCGGCTTTGCAGCAGGCTGGTATTCTGCACAATGTGGCTGGTTATCTTAACGATCACATTCATGAGCCCGTCAGCATTGCTGGCCTAATTGGTGTCCTTTCTTCGATTGTCGACAACGTGCCACTTGTGGCAGCATGTATCAAGATGTTCACAGGAATGACAGGCGGCGATCCCACCTATCTTTCTTATTTCGTTGAGGATGGCTTATTCTGGCATTTGCTAACCTTCACTGCAGGAGTTGGTGGTAGCTTGCTCATCATTGGTTCAGCAGCTGGTGTGGTAGCAATGGGCATCGAGAAGATACCATTCTTCTGGTATTTCAAGAAAATAACTTTCATTGCTTTCTTGGGTTACCTCGCAGGAATCCTCTTCATCTGGCTTGAAAATTTCATCTTATAATTAATATTACTATGAAGAAATACTTATTTTTTGCTGCAACCGTCTTATTGTCGTTGCAAGTGATGGCCAGCTCTTTAGGTGACATTAATGGCACCTATTGGCACGATGGCTTTGCATCTTATAATGTGACCCTTGAAGCTGGTGTGATAACTTTCACTGGTGGCACTCTTCATGAAGGTGGCTATGGTTTTAAAGTCGTTAAAGGACGTAGTGGAAAAATGGTTGTTCAATCTATTTACGATGCTATGGACTATATAACAACGCCTGGGCATTCAGTTTCTGGTTCGACGATTGAGAAGCGCACCATTAATGGTCAAGATATGCTTATTATCACATCTCCTCAAGGCAAAATTACCGATGTTTTGCTGGCTATGAATGGCGATTTTGATTCTGTCTTGCAAGAACAGCTGAACCAGCAACTCGATGGTGTATATCGCGACAACAGCGGTAAATACTACACTTTCGATGGTTTCGGTCGCATGTCTATTGGCATTGCTCAAGCCAAATTGGAGCCCTTCAAGTTTGTCTATATCTACGAGACTCCCTCTAACGTGATTGATTATCCTGCTCTAAAAAAGCACTTTGCATTTGATTATCAGGGGCCAAATCTTAAATTTGATGAGGTTAAGACGACCGATGGCATTTCTTGGGATGACGATCCTGCCATTGAATCAGTGAAATCCACTAAAATCAACAAGTTGAGAGGGGTCCGCTATCCTGGCGATGGTTTGTGGCCCATTACATCGGTCGAAATTCTCACCAGTGGTTATTTTGAGAACTATAGCATTGAGGATCTGAGGCTCATGCGCAATGACATCTTTGCACGTCATGGCTATAAGTTTAAAGACAGCACGCTTCGCAAGATTTTCGATAAACAGACATGGTATAAGCCTGTAACTAGCAATGCTTCCTCACTGAATCTTAACGAGGTGGAGCGCATCAACATAGCTTTGATTCAAAACATGGAAAAAGTAAAAGCTAAATACGATCTCTAAATCAATGTGATAAACTAAAGTGGGGGAGTAATACTAATTATTATTCCCCCACTTTTTATCTCCGTCACTAATTATTTGTTATGCATTAAATTGAGCCATTTAGCAGTATAACTCGTCGGGTGTTGTGCCACTTCTTCTGGAGTGCCGGTCACCACCACTGTGCCACCACCTTCGCCTCCTTCAGGACCAAGGTCAATTATGTGGTCTGCACATTTTATGACGTCAAGATTATGCTCAATGATAATAATTGTGTGTCCACGGTCAATAAGCTGGTTGAACGATTTCATCAATGTGTTGATATCGTGAAAATGCAGGCCTGTTGTTGGTTCGTCAAATATAAATAATGTGTGGGCCTTTTTCTCTCCACTCAAAAAGCTTGCCAGTTTCACACGTTGGTTTTCACCGCCCGAGAGGGTCGACGACGACTGACCTAGTTTGATATATCCCAATCCCACATCTTGCAACGGTTTTAATCGTGCAACTATTTTCTTCTCGTTATAAGTTGTCTCTTCCGAGAAAAACTCTATGGCTTGATTCACAGTCATTTCAAGCACATCGTAGACCGACTTACCCCTATATGTCACCTCAAGCGCGTTGTTGCTGAAGCGGCGGCCATGACATGTGTCACAAGTAAGTGTGATATTGGCCATGAACTGCATCTCAATCGAAATTTTACCATCGCCCTTGCACTCCTCGCAACGGCCACCAGGAGAGTTGAACGAGAAGAAACCAGCATTATAGCCCATCTGTTTCGACAGTTGTTGCTGAGCGAAGAGATGTCTAATCTCATCAAACGCTTTAAGGTAAATAGCTGGATTGCTGCGTGATGATTTGCCAATAGGGTCCTGATCGACAAACTCTACCGCTTTCACCATATCAATGTCACCACCTAGCGACGAGTATGTCCCTGGTGCTTCGGCACTTTCTCCAAGTTCTCGTGCAAGTGCCTTATATAGGATATCATTTACTAGAGTCGATTTGCCCGATCCGCTCACTCCTGTCACCACAGTCATCACTCCAAGTGGGAATTTCACGTCAATACCTTTGAGATTATTTTGAGCAGCGCCTTTCAATTCTATATAGTTGTTCCAGTGGCGTCGGTGGCTAGGAAGGGCAATCTTCATCTCGCCGGTAAGATATTTCAAAGTATAGCTGTTGTCTATGCCTTTCAATTGGTCTATGGTGCCTTGATAAACAACTCTGCCACCCAGTCGTCCTGCATCTGGACCCATATCGATAATATAGTCAGCTGCACGCATTATCTCCTCATCATGTTCAACAACCACAACAGTGTTGCCCAATGATTGAAGCATCTTGAGTACATGAATCAGGCGGTCATTATCTCGCGGGTGGAGGCCAATACTTGGCTCATCAAGAATATAGATGGAGCCCACAAGCGTGCTGCCTAGCGATGTGGCAAGGTTGATGCGCTGGCTTTCGCCACCTGAAAGAGTTCCTGATAAGCGGTCGAGGGTGAGGTAGGGTAGTCCCACCTCTATCAAGAACGAGAGGCGGTTGTTAATCTCGGTCAATAAGCGTTTGGCGATTGTGGAGTCTTCTTTGTTAAGCTTAAGCTCTCTGAACCATCGCGTTAGTTTGTCAATGGGCATATGCACAAGTTCGCCAATTGTCATGCCGTTGATCTTTACATAGTTGGCATCGGCCTTCAGTCTTGATCCGTTGCAAGTGGGACAAGTGGTTTTGCCTCTATATCTTGCCTGTAGCACTCTATATTGAATTGAGTAGGATTTGCTCTTGATCCAGTCAAAGAAGCCATCAATGCCTGGAAATCCCTCACAGCCGTGCCACAGTAGATCATGTTGTTCTTGAGTGAGTTGGTAATAGGGTCGATGGATTGGGAAGTCATGATTCGATGCTATTCTGATGAATGCGTTTTTCCACTCGCTCATCACTTGGCCACGCCAGCACATTACAGCATCATCATAGACCGATAAAGTCTTATTAGGCACAACCAGATTCTCATCTATGCCAACAACATTGCCGAATCCCTCACAGGTCTCACAAGCACCGATGGGATTGTTGAAGTTGAACATCAGATCGCTTGGTTCCTTGAAGGTGATTCCGTCTGCTTCAAATCGTTTTGAGAAAACCTGTTCGCTAGTAGTGCCATCACTATTAAAGGTCTGAATAATGCACTCATCGTGTCCTTCAAAAAAAGCAGTTGCAACCGAGTCTAGCAGTCTTAATTCGTCGTCGTTGCTAATAGGCGACACCATACGATCAATAAGGAGCCTGTAATTATGGTTTCCTTCACCGCTTGCTGCAATGGCTTCGGTGATTGACAAGAATTTGGAATTCTCTTCTACTCTCGAGTAACCACCTTTGCGCAAGATGTCGAGTTGAGTACCAAGGTCCCGCCCTTCAGGAATAATGATAGGGGAGAGCAATGCAAATCTTACTCCTTCTGGTATTTGCTTGATCCAATCTATAACATCTGCTGTTGTATGCTTTTTTACCAATTGACCACTCACGAGGGAATAGGTCTTGCCTATACGCGCAAACAGTAACCTCAGGTAGTCATAAATCTCAGTCGATGTGCCTACTGTGCTACGAGAATTGCGATTATTCACCTTTTGTTCGATAGCAATAGCAGGAGGTAGCCCTTTAATGAAATCGCATTCGGGCTTAGACATGCGGCCAAGGAACTGGCGGGCATACGATGAGAGGCTCTCAACATAACGACGCTGTCCTTCGGCATAGAGCGTGTCGAAGGCCAACGATGACTTTCCCGAACCCGACAAGCCGGTAATGACCACAAACTTGTTTCTTGGAATCGTAACATCGATGTTCTTCAGGTTATTAACCCTTGCACCTTTTACTATTATATCATTGCTTCTCATCGCCAATATTAAAAAAGTGACCGCAAATTTACGCATTAATAATTAATTTTTAAAATAGAATTTGTCCATAATAAAAATTTATTGTATTTTTACAACGAATTTTGACTAATATACAAATCTTATAATAGATTTGTTTTATATGGCTTTAAAACTCAGTATAGACAATACATTTTTTGGTTTTGAAATCTAATATTCATAAGTACAAATTTCTATTAAATTGAACTATGACACAAATAAAATTATCCTCATTTCTTATTAAGGGACTAATGGGTTTCTTAATGGCTTTTATTTGCGCTCAGGGGGCTGTTGCTCATGACTTTGAGGCAGATGGCATCTGCTATAATATAAATGGCGATGGAAACACAGTAACTGTCACCTATTATGGATCTTCTTTTGTCGAGAGTATGTTTTACTATAGCGGTAATGTTTATATCTCTCCTAATGTGCAATATGGCGGCAAATCCTACAATGTGACAGCTATCGGTAACGATGCATTTCAGATGTGCAACATGGTAACTGGCATAAGCTTGCCAAGTTCAATTGTCACTATCGGCAACAATGCGTTTAAGGGATGCGGCATCACGAGTTTTGAGTTGCCTGGATCAGTAACTTCTTTGGGCAATGATATACTCAATGGGTGTAAATCGCTTGAATCAATTTCCGTTGACAACCAGAACACGGTTTTTGATTCGCGTTTTAATTGCAATGCTATCATTGAGACTTCAGCCAATAAACTAATTGCAGGGTGCAAGAACACTATAATTCCCAATAATGTCACCGAAATAGGACGTTACGCTTTCATTGGCCAAGATGTCAAGTATATCGAGATTCCAAACTCGGTACTTACCATTGGCGAAAATGCTTTTAGTGGGTGCCAGTTGCTTGATAGCATCTGCATTCCCGATGCTACAACATTTATTGGGGCCTCTGCATTCTACTATTGCAAGGCAATGAAAAAGTTGACCATTGGTAAGTCTGTTATCAATATTGGTCAGGGTGCATTCTCTTATTGCTCAGGACTTCAAGTTGTTTATGCTCGAATGCCTGATCCACGCGAGATTAACTGTGACGTCAACTGCTTTGCTTATTCTTCTATTTCTGACGTTACCCTATATGTACCTTTTGGTTCAAGGTATATCTATGAGACAAGAGACCCGTGGAGGAATTTCTCTCCCATTCTTCAGTATGCTGATGTGCCTGGGGATGTCAATGATGATGGATATACAACAGCTGCCGATGTCACCGAAATATATGACTTCCTGTTAATTGGAGGAAACTTTACTCATTATTATCGTATGGATGTCAATGGCGATCGTAGCATTACTGCTGCCGACATCACAGCTATTTACGATATAATGTTGGGCAATCATTAATCAATCATTTTTCATTAAAACCTTTTTCAAAGCACTTAAACCAATATTGTAACAAATAGTCTAAGAGGTTGTAACGATTATTCTTATTGAAAATAAATTGAGAAGTAAAACTAGATAATTAGTTTTTTAATAGTTGCACATTACCATTTAAGCATATATTCCATTAAACATTTATAAAATAGTATTTATGAAACACTTTCTGAAATCCTTACTTGTCATCGCTATCTGCGCGATGCCTGTTATTGCTATGGCTCAACCCGAGTCATGTAGTGTGAAACCAATCGGTGCTAAAGCAACAATCAAAGACTTTGCCCGTGCTTATTGCTCACAATGTGAAGATGACTTTGAGAGTCAAGCTCTAGCTGCTTTCAATAAAGGCACATCTAAGAATTGTGTTGTAGATACTAAGAACGGTTATGTAAAGTATTCAGTAAAGCAAGATGGCATTATTGAGACACTTGAAATGTGCTTTTGGAACTGTGACAACAAGAACGAAAAGCTAGTTGCTGTAAACCGTGTAAGTGAGGGTGGAGGAATTGACGAGAGCTTCCTTAACTTCTATCGCTACAATGTGAAAACCAAGGAGATGAAACTCATTGACTTGCCTTTCGACCGTGAGCCACAACCTGTCGACATGCTTAATAAGGCTAAGGCAAGCAAGAAAATTAAAAACATTGTGAGAACTGCTGAGAACGAGGATGCCAACAAGTATATGCCTTGCTATAAACTGCCTCAGGTTGGCAAAGACATTACATTTCGCATGGCTGACCCAAATGCTGTTCCCAAAATAATGCAGCGCACCGGTACTATGAAATGGAACGGTGCCACATTCAATATCAAATAATTTTTTTTAATTTTATATCTTTAAATTATTATGAAAAAAACATTATTCGTTTTGACGCTAATGATTGCGTCTATGGTATCTATTCAGGCTCAGAATCTGACTAGGACCGCTTGGAGTACAATGGTTCCAGGCGACCAAGAACTTGAGATGGTGCTTAACTTTGACGATGATGGCGAATGCTATGTCATCCTCACTACCGAAGAATTTCAGGAGTTACAGGCTGGTATGAATATGATCATCCGCTCCTCTCTGTCGGTTCCTGGTATTTATAATCAAGACGGACGTGATATCACCCTAAGCTTTAACAAGAAAAAAGCTGAGTTCTCTTATGACATTGATCTTAATGGAGCTGATCGACAAGCTAAATCGTTGTTTAAATCAATGATTGAACCTGAACTCAAAAATATGGAGCCTGAGATGAGAGAGCAAATGCTTCTAATGGTTCCTCCTTTTATGAACGACATGAGGGTGATTTCGGTTACCAGGGAAAAACTCATCCTTGGCGATAGCACAGGTGAAAGACTCGTTTTCTACCCAACTGCTAAGGGATGATCAATTTTAAAAACAATAGAATAATGAACAAACTATTCATTAGTTTAATGATGGCTGCAGTGGCTTTTATGCCACTGCAGCTATTGGCTCAAAGCAAGTGGTCCTCTTTACAGCCCAAGACTGATAAACATGGTTTTTACAATGTTGTAGATTGCCCTACATCGCTATCGTTTATTAAGGCCACATCCGAGTCGCAATATGATGGCTCTTACAAAGTAAGTATTTATCGTGGAAGGACGTTAGCACAATCCTTTAACCTAGAAGTCACTAGCGACGACTTATACTACCTGGATGCTAACTTCGATAGCAACATGGACATCTTTGTAGGTCCTGCCGCCTCTCGCAACTACAGTACAATATTGCTTTGGGACGACAATAAGGGCGAGTTTGTACCTATGGAAGGAGACGTTCTTAACGGCACTATCCTGGTAAATCCAAGCAAGAAGTTCCTAGTTAGTCTAGGTTCTGGTAGTTATTGCTCTGAATACTATACTCGCTATGCATGGGTGGGAAATCGACTGGTCACTACCGAGACTCTCATTGAGATTACCGACCCGAAAGCTTACAAAGAGTATGGTGTCAATCGTCGCTACACCATTGTTAAGGGGAATAATCTCGATAATATTGCTCACAATAAGAAATTGGAGACCAATAAGAAGTCGAAACTACCCGCCGAATGGCGCTCCATAATTGCATCTTTTGGAATGTGACTTAAAAAATAAACACATCTATAACAACTTATTAAAAATCATAATTTTGTTATGAAGAAGACAATATTCACTTTTGTTTTGGCACTATTGGCATCAATGCCAATCTGCTCATTTGCTCAAGGCCTCAAGGATAGTGGGAAAAGCGCTGCCGACATTGTTCCTAGTGGGTGGGAGTCATCATTCAAGACAGGTGATCTTAACGCCGACGGTATCGCCGACCTCGTGCTAATAGCAACTCCTTGTAACAAGGAGAAAATGAAAACTCGTGACGACGGCTATGTTTACAATTTCAACCAGCCTATACTTGCAATCTACTGGGGAGACAAGAACGGGAATTTCAAACTTTTCAAGCAATATGATAAAGTTATACCAGCACGTGAAGATGAATTTTTGAGTATTACTCCTGCTCTTGACATAGACAAAAAGGGGGCGCTCAAAATCGAACTTGAGTATTTTGCTAGTGCAGGAAGCTGGACACAACCCACCACAACTCATCTATTCCGTTATCTGAATGGAGACTTCGTTCTCATTGGAAAAGATGTTGTTGAGCTTGAACGTACCACTGGCAAGACCGTTTCAACAAGTGAAAACTATCTTACCCGAAAACGCATTGTTATTACCGAGCGTCCAAAGAGAAAAGCGATAACTAAACGCACTCGCTTGCCTAAAGCCGCATTAAAGCCACTTGGTTTCAATCTCGACGACTAATCATCTCATTGGAACTTGTTAATAAGTTAATGCCCAATTTCTTAATTGGGCATTTTTTAATGTTGTATCCTATCCACTTCTATAATATTTTTGTATAAAACAAATTCATCTACGCTCTTTGACATTTGTGTGTTTCTACTATACTTTAATAAAAATATTAATACTCAAGATGATTCCAATGATTCCAGTGATTCCAGTGATTCCAGTGAGTTCGCTGAACCTACCTAGTCAACACAATCATTCATTTCTTAGATTATGTGTTTACTTGTGGTTTTTCCATTTTTTTGTTAATTTTGTGCTGTTTTTATTGATAACCAGTTAATGATATGACTAAAGTATTGCTTATAAACGGTTCTCCACACAAGGACGGCAACACTTTTATTGCTCTTAATGAGATTTCTGAGACTCTCAACGAGCAGGGTATTGATACCGAGATAGCCTGGATAGGAGTGAAACCCGTGCGAGGATGCATTGCATGCGGCACTTGCAAGGCAAGAGGCAATGGTAAGTGTGCATTTGACGATGATATCTGCAACTCTATGATTGACAAGATTAACGAAGCCGATGCTCTGGTTGTTGGAGCTCCTGTCTATTATGGACAACCAGCAGGACAAGTACTAGCCTTGGTGCAGCGTGCATTTTTTGCTGGTGCCAAGGTTGACAACAAGCCAGCAGCAGCTGTAGCTGTGTGCCGTCGAGGCGGGGCTACAGCAGCACTTCAAACCCTTATGATGCCTTTCCAACTCAAAAATATGCCATTGGTGACTTCACAATATTGGAACATCGTTTATGGCATGGATAAAGGCGAAGCCAAACTCGATCTTGAGGGTATGCAGACTATGCGCCAAGTGGGGCGAAACATGGCATGGCTGCTCAAGAACAAAGAGGCTTCAGGGTTACAGGCTCCAACTGAAGAGCCGTGGCAACCAATGCATTTTATAAGATAGTATCTCAGTGGCTAAAAACAATAAAGAATTGAAAACTGCCGAGCAAGTCATTGGCTATATGCAATCACTTGCCGATGAGGCACAGGCGCTTCACTTGATGCGTTTTTTCAAGACAGGTGCAGGCGATTATGGTGAGGGCGACAAATTCTTAGGAATAAAGGTTCCCGACACTCGACAAGTGGTAAAGCATTGTAAATCTTTGACATTAGCTGAAGTGGATAAACTGCTTGCTTCACAATGGCATGAGGTGCGATTATGTGGCTTACTTGTGCTCGTGGCACAATTCGACACGCTGTGCTCTAAGCGGTTGACTAACGATCCTGATGCCATTGCTAAGCGTGACAGGATTGTTGACTTCTACATTGGGCATGCTTCTAGCGCCAACAATTGGGACCTTGTCGATCTTTCAGTGTATAAGATTGTTGGACGTTGGCTCTTGATGCCGTCTAATTACAGTGACATTGAAAAGATATCAGCTCTCGACACCCTTGCTTCGAGCGATAACCTGTGGGAGCAACGCATGTCGATTGTATGCACTATGGAACCTCTAAAGAATGGCAATGCTAGTTTCACACTGCGATATGCCGAGTGGCACTTACATCACTCGCACGATTTAATGCACAAGGCAGTAGGGTGGCTGCTTCGTGAGATGGGCAAACGTGTGAGCATCGATTTGCTCCGTAGCTTCTTGCAACTACATGCCAATGTGATGCCTCGCACGATGTTGCGTTATGCCATCGAACACATGAGTGATGAAGAAAGAAAACAATGGATGAGCCTATGAGTGAAGAGAAAAATAGTTGGTGGTTTCATGTTATCGCCATTTTGGTGATTGTGGCTTGGGGAGCTTCCTTCCCATGCACGAGGTTGTTGCTTGATGCTGGCATCACTCCAACCGAAATTTTTGTTTATCGCTCGGCGATTGCCTACATTGGATTGCTCATATTTTCTAAGTTTAAGATTGACTTTTGGGGATGGCGTGACGAGTTGCTTGCTTTCCTATGCGGTCTAACAGGAGGAGCCATGTATTTTGTGCTTCAAAACATTGCGCTCAAATTGACTTTGTTGAGCGACGTGGTGATAGTAATTGCTATTAATCCTCTTCTAACAACCATCTTAGCAGCATTATTCCTTAAAGATGAACATTTTTCATTGAAGATTTTGTTGAGTTCGATGGTTGCCTTTACAGGCGTAGCAGTTGTGACTTTACGCGACGGACTGGTTTGGGGCGACGGACTCCTTGGCAATGTTTTGGCATTTTTAGCTGCATTGTCATGGGCTGTCTACTGCATAATTTTAAAACGTGTTCAAGGACGCCACAGCACATTGGCCATTACCCGCAAAGTCATGATCTACGGCACAATATGTGCTTTGCCTGTAATGTTCTCCGAACCCATGTCATCACTTTCCACGCTTCTACGAAGCGATGTACTTGCCAACATGCTGTTCCTAGCTCTAATTTGTTCTATGGCGGCATTCTTAATTTGGAACTTTGTTATTAAGAAGATTGGAGCAATTAGGTCAAGCAATTATCTTTATCTCGACCCAGTTATATCAATTATAATAGGTGTAATAGTTCTTCATGAGCGTGTGGGCATTGTAGCTATAGTAGGATGTACATTAGTACTTCTGGGAGTCATAATGGTAGAAAAAACTTCAAGGAACCATAAATAACTAAATAATCATGATTGACGATATCTTACAATTCAACCGAGAATTTGTTAAGCGTGGCGACTACAAGGAATATGTTGCCGACAAGTATCCTAACAAGAAATTAGCGGTGCTTAGCTGTATGGACACTCGTCTCATCGAGTTGCTGCCTGCAGCACTTGGGCTAAAGAATGGTGATGCCAAGATTATAAAGAATGCAGGTGGTATTATCCTTTCGCCCTATGATAGTGCCATGCGTTCACTGCTAGTGGCTGTCTATGAGCTTGGTGTAGAGGAGATAATGGTTGTAGCGCACACTACATGTGGAGCTTGTCACATGTCATTTAGTGAGTTTGAGCAACACATGCTTGAGCGTGGAGTCAGCCAATCTACCCTCTTGACTATCAAGCACTGTGGCATTGACCTTGATGGATGGCTCGAGGGATTCCACGATACTCATCAGTCGGTTGTCAACACTGTTGCCACAATCTCTAACCATCCATTGCTTCCAAGCGATGTGACTGTGCGAGGGTTTATCATCGATTCAGTCACAGGAGCTCTTGAAGAGGTCCCATGCAATTAAAAATCTGCATAAATGATAACTTTACTCACGTTTTTTTCTGCCAAAATATTTGGAAAAGCTGTTTTTTTTGCTTGTCGAGAAAAAAAAGTACTATTATTGCTTGCGTAATTCATTTTTTTACTAATTTCGCAAGCGAAAACCAATTTCAAAAACTGAATACAATATGATTTACAAGTTCCTGATAGGTTCAGAAGAGGCCGAGAATTTCAAATTAGAGATTGCTATCGACAGCTCCGACACATTTTTGAGGTTACGTAACACTATCCTCGATGCAGCAGGTTATGACAAGAATCAGATGGACTCTTTTGTAATTTGTGATGAGGATTGGGAAAAGGACAAAGAGGTTACTTATCTCGATATGGATACCGACAGCGATGAGGATATCTGGATTATGGAAGACACACCGCTCGACGAGCTCCTCGACGATGAGGGCCAAAAGTTGAAATTTGTTTTCGACTACATGACCGAGCGTTATTTCTATATGATTCTCAAAGAGACTGTTCCAGGCAAGAACCTTCATGACCCTTTGTGTCAACGCAAGGAAGGCAAAGCTCCTCAAGAGGTGATGACTTCTGAATTTATCGTCGACACTAAACCTGTGAAAATTGAGGAACCCTCAATCGAAGAGCTCGATGAGCAATTCTTCGGAGAAGACGAGTTCAACGAGGAAGAACTTGCCGAACTCAATGATGAGTTCAACGAAGAAAATGGCGAAGATCTTTAGACAAAATTGTTGATATGTTCATAAAACAAGAGCCTTGCGGTTATTATCTCGCAAGGCTCTTTTATTTGTGAGAATGATTCTAAATCACCTATGAGTCAGTGCCGAAGCGGTATATTGTGCGAGTAAAATATGTCTCGCCAGGGCGCAACTCACATGATGGATATTCAGGACAGTTTGGAGTGTTAGGGTAATGCTGTGTCTCAAATGCTACTGCTGAGCGAGCAGGATAACCAACACCAAACTTTCCTTTCAGGTTCTCGTCTAGGAAGTTGCCAGTATACATCTGAGCTGCTGGTTCTGTTGTGAAGACTTCCATTACAATGCCTGTTACTGGCGACATCACTCTCAGCGCCACAGTACTTATGTCACCGGGATGATTAAGCGCAAAGCTGTGGTCATATCCATTACCATTCTTGAGCTGCTCGTCATCGGCATTGATGTCCTGACCGATAGGCTTGGGAATGCGGAAATCAAAGGGAGTTCCATCTACATCCATGAATGAACCGTCGGTGATTAATGTCTCGTCGGCTGGTGTAATTCGGTCGGCATCTACCATGAGCACATGGTTGTGGATACTTGATGCCAGGTCACCATTCAAATTGAAGTATGAATGGTTCGTAAGGTTCACGATAGTTGGCTTGTCTGTTGTCGCGCTATACTCAATATCTATGGCATTGTCTTCAGTAAGTGTATACACAACTTTTACATTGAGAGTGCCAGGAAAACCTTCAGTGCCGTCGGGGTCAACAAGGGTAAGCTCAAGCCTGTTTCCATCTTGCTTGGCATCCCACACTTTCTTGTCATATCCAATTAATCCACCATGTAGGCAGTGGCCATTGTTATTGATGGGAAGAGTGTATTCCACGCCATCGATTGTGAACTTACCAAATCCAATACGGTTACCGTAGCGTCCAATCAGGGCACCAAAGTTTCCATCGTCTGCCAGGTAATTCGCTATGCTATCATGTCCCAGTTCAACATCAGTTAGTTTGCCTTCGCGATCAGGTACCATAAGGCTTACAATACGTCCGCCATAATTGGTTATGCAAGCTTCCACACCGTTGTCATTTGTGAGCACATACAATGCCACTGGTTTTCCTTCTATGGTGGTGATAAAATTGTCAGGATTGAGCCCTGATTTAGTTAATTTTGTCATGCTAATATTGCTTTGATTGTTAATAAAATTATCTTAATAGTTCTTGTGTATAACATGCAAAGGTATAAAAAAATGATAAAAGTAAAGCGCAAATTTGCACATATTATGAAAAATAACGAATTTTGCCAATTAATAATCAAAAAGATAACGCATCTTATGTTTAAAAAATTGACAATATTCACCTTGCTCCTTGCTGTCATCGCTTGTCCCGATATGGCAATGGCGCGCAAGAAGAAAGATAAAGATAAGAATAAACCACAAAACACACAGGTGATTTTTGAACCTGTGATTGAAGAGGTTGATTATCCTATTTCCAACCCCAAGGTGCAAATCGATGGAGAGTGGAACGTAGTGGAAATCAATGGCGAGGAAGTCAGCCTGCCTAAGGGCTCGCGAGCTTATCTTTATTTTGATGTTGATGCTGGGCAACTTTATGGAAGCACCGGCTCCAACAATCTTAATGCAAACTATACACTCGATGGCAACAAATTCCGTGTTGATGCATTGAATCTCTCAAAGCTTGATGGCGGATATTATATGCATGTTGAGCGCAAAATGGTCAACAGCTTGCAAGATGTTACCTCTATCTCTCTTAGCCAGAAAGGTGAAGTCGAGTACATGGAGATGAAAAAGAATCGCAACGTGGTAATGAAATTGCGCCGTCAGAATCTAGACTTCATGAATGGGCAGTGGCTTGTGCGTCGTGTTAATGGTAGCGATGTGCGATTCTGTCAAATTAATCTCGTCAATGACATTGACACCAAGACCGTTAACATTGTGAGCGGAAGCAACATTATCAACGGTGCTATCTATATCGATCCAATGTTGGAGTTTGGAATTGAGTATGAAGATCTCAAGTCGACCCATAACCAGTGGCCACACATCGATATTGAGACAAGGCTTCTGATTTCTCTTGAGGAAACTCAGTATTGCCGACGTCTTAACGACTATGAAGTGGAGCTTTACACCAAGGAGATTGACCAGAGAGGAAAGCCTGTCGACAAAACCCTAGTTGTTCTTGAGAAAGTCGGCCTATAACACTCTCTTGAGATTTCTTTTCTCTTGCCTGGCATTTGTTGCTTTTCAGTGCCAGCAAGTCCATGCGCAAATCAATACCGACCAAGTGATGAACATTGGTCGAAATGCTTTGTACTTTGAAGACTATATTCTTTCAATACAGTATTTCAACCAAGTCATTGCACAGAAGCCTTATCTTGCCGAACCATATTATTACCGTGCAGTTGCTAAGATTTCTTTGGGCGACTGGACAGGTGCCGATGCCGATATCTCTAAAAGCATCGAGATTAATCCTTTCATAAAAGATTCTTACCGGTTGAGGGCAGTTGCTAGACACAATTCACACAAGTTTGATGAAGCTATCGAAGACTATAAGCGTTGCTTAGAAGAGTGGCCCGATGATAAGGACCTAATGCTCAACATGGCAATCTGTGATCTAGCGATGAAGCATTATAATGAAGCCGACAGCTGCTTGCGATGGGTAATTGAGCGGGATAGTACAAACGAAAAGGTCTATCTTGCTATGGCTCAAATGCATATCGAACAGAACGACACCATTGGTTCTATCAGTTACCTTTCACGCGCTATTGAGCTCAACAAGAACAATGTTCAAGCCTATCTAATGAGATGTGAAATCTATTTCTCTTCACTCAATGATGCCAAGAGTGCTGCTGCCGATATGGACGAGGTCATTAAACTAGAGCCCAATAATGTGTCTTATTATATCAATCGCTCTATAATGCGATATAAGATTAATGATTACCGTGGCACGATGGCCGACCTCGACTATGCTATAGCTCTCGACCCCGACAACATCACTGCGCGATATAACCGGGCTTTGCTACGCACCGAAGTTGGTGCCAACAATAAAGCAATCGAAGATTACAATTTTGTCCTTGAACACGACCCCGAAAACTATCCTGCGCTTTACAACCGCACAATGCTTCTTATCAATACTGGCCAGTATCAACAAGGTATTAAGGGCTTGAACGACATGCTCGCAAAAGACCAGAACGATTTTGTTGCCCTCTATCAGCGTGCTATGCTTCTTATCGACACCGGTCAGTACAAGCAAGCTTTACGCGATTTCAATAGCATTCTTTCTAAGTACCCCAACTTTGAGAGCGGGTATATGATTCGGGCTCAACTGAAGCAGAAACTTGGAGACAAGAAAGGTTATGAGAGCGACCTTGCAACAGCTGTAAATGTAATGAAGAAAAAAGGTGTACATTACAGTGACTTCAACCCACTTCGCAATGAAAGCAAGCGTTCCGAGGCTATTCATGAGCGACGGTTCAGGCAACATGTCGACAAAATGGAGAAAGAAGCTCAAGCTCAACGTGATGAGATAGAGCAGCTCAAGGCCAAGCAAGGTTCTCTTGAGGAGTCTGTCGAGGATGTCAAGAAGCGATTCAGCGAGTTACTTGTTGTTGATGTCGATAAGGATTTCTCACCCGAAGTGTCAATCGAGAGTGATGGCTTCTATGATGAAAAAGTGGGCCACCGTCGATATCGAAGCCGTTCTCGTGGATACATTCAAGACATAAATGTAGAAGTGCAGCCCGAGAATTTGTTCTCTTTGTCCTATTATAGCTATGACAACAAACTAAATGGTCGCACTCATTTCATCAAGGAGATGACACAGGTCAACGAGATGCATGTCCTTCCTAGTTCTCTCACACTAGTCAATAATATTACAAGCCTTTCTGCCTATGAGGCTGGGCTAAGATTTGCGAGCGTCGATTATTTCAATGGCATAATCGCTACCGAGCAACCTCGCGCTATCGACTTCTTTGGAAGAGCAATCGACAAGTTGTTGTTACGAAATGTTGATTCGGCAATTGAAGACGCTGGCAAGGCCATTGCTATGGTACCCGATTTCTCACTTGCTTATTTTCTGCGTTTCAATGCTCGTTGCCTCAAGCTCGAAATGGAGCAGGCCAATTCCACAAATGGTACTACTGCTGTTAATGCCGAAGCACAAAAGATGCTGAGTGAGCAGATGCGCCGCACGTCAATCGACTCTATGCTTGCCGACATTAATATGGTGATACGGCTCTCCCCACGCAACACTTACGCCTACTATAATTTAGCACATGTCCAGGCATCGATCGATGATTTTTCTAATGCTCTTATTAATTATTCTAAAGCAATTGAATTAAAACCCGACTTAGGTGAGGCCTATTTTAACCGTGGACTCATATATCTACGTCTAGGTGATAAGAGCAAAGGAACTGCCGACCTGAGCAAGGCTGGTGAGTTGGGCGTCCTTGCAAGCTACAACATTCTAAAGCGCATGGCGCCATAACACCATTGCTCCCCCTCTAATCATGAGAATAAAGGGGGAGTATGACCAACTTTGCATTTAATGTAAGTGGCAGTCCAATTATGCATAATAGGCAGCTTCATCTTGCGACGCATTGATTGCACTGCGTGGAACTTGTAATGTTTTAGAGGCGTCGACCGACCCCATTCTATGCTCTTGCATAAATTTAGAGGCGATGCCCTGAGCAATTGATTTACTGACTTGTTGTGCAGTTACTTCTATACTTAGTGCAACAAGCGCACAAACAAAAAGTGCAACTAAGATTCTAAACGTTGTCAAAATCTCTATTTTTTATTTGTTTTTGTTTAGTAGTTAATCTACTACAATGAAAATATTGTCAATTTATCTGAAAAAACAAATCAAAGTTTAATGATATAAAGCATTTTTTCCTCATCCCCTCGTTCTCTTATTCCTCTGTTCTCTTAAAAAATTAGTAATGTATATTTTGAATGTTTTAGGAATGTTTTGTAAATTTGCGAGTGAAAAATGAAATGATTGTTACACCTTTTTGTCAAAATTTAATGATAATAAAAGTGAATGATTGTCGCATCAGGATATTTCATGGTGCAACTGTCGGTGACGTTTTGCTACGATATGCTGTACGTAATGGCTTGAATATTAACTTGGTTAAGTCGTTTTCAGTTACCGACCGATGGGGACATGTTCTTGACCATGAAGCCCCTTTGAGTAATAAGCAAATTATTAAAATCGTAAACTTATAAAACATGAAAAAGTATTATTTGTCAATTCTGACTTTATTATTTGTCCCGCTTTTTGGTGCAGCACACGCCGAGACAGTAAGAATCTTGTCTACCAACGACATGCACTCGGCTCTTGAAAAAATGCCACAACTTGCTGCTATTGTCGACAGCCTTCGCGCCATTGATCCATCCCTTTTAGTGCTCTCAGCTGGCGACAATCGCACAGGTAATCCATATAATGACCTATATGAGCCTGTATCTTACCCTATGATTGAACTTATGAACCTCATTGGTTTTGATGCATCTGCGTTAGGTAACCACGAGTATGACTCTAAGATTGAAGGACTTGCCAAAATGACTGCTTTGTCTAATTTCCAATACCTTGCAGCCAACATTTTATGTCCGCCCGAAACGAATATTCATGTCGTACCTTATAAGGTATTTGATGTAAAAGGTGTGAAAGTGGGTATTCTCGGTATTACTCAGGTTGGAACTCTTGGCATACCCGACACTCATCCTGATAATGTGAAAGGTTTGGAATTCCAACAGCCCGAAGATGTGATTCCACAATATCAATGGCTTACCAGGCAGTGCGACGTTAACATTCTGCTAACTCATGTTGGATATGAAGTTGATCTGGATTTGGCTAAACGGTTCCCTTACTATGATCTCATTGTTAGCAGTCACTCACACACTCAGCTTGAAGGTGGTGAGATTCACAATGGTGTTTTGATCACTCAAAATGGATATCAATTGCCACGCGTCACATTAACGACATTGGAGGTAGAGAAAGGTAAGGTTGTTGACAAAAAGGCCGAGAATATTTTCCTTAATAAATTCACTAGCCGTAACGAAGCTGCCGATGCTCTTCTCAAGCATTTCAAGAGTAGTCCCGAAATGGAACGTGTGGTTGGTAGTTTTGCTACCGACATCTCAACCTACGATGAATTGGGGGTGATGATGTGCGATGCGTGGGTAGCTGAGTGTGACTGTGATATTGCATTCGAGAACTATGGTGGAGTGCGTTACGATTTCTTCCCAGCAGGTCCTATCACTGTTAAGGACATTCTCAATCTTGACCCTTTTATGAACACTGCTGTTGTAATGAATCTCACAGGGAAGGAATTGAGTGATATGCTCATAGCTTGCCATAAGGCCGACCGCAATCGCTTCCCAATCACTAGCGGATGCACTGTTGATGTGACTTATACCGATTCAAGCAAAAAAGAAATTAAGAAAATAGAGCTTTTTGATTCTAATGGCAAGAAACTAGACATGAAGAAAAAATACCGTGTAATGACCAATAATTACGTGGCTGCTATTGCTGATTCTCCTCGTCAGGATCAAGGTGTGCGCGGCACAAAAACTACGGCCAGTCTTATCATCAGTTGGCTAGAGAAGAAAGGAACAATCGACTATAAGGGACGTCGAAGCTTCACCGAGAAGTGGTAGTTTTTGCCAATAGTTGTTGATAACTTTTCCCGTAAAGTTATTAACAATTGTTCTTTGAAATATGGATTGTGCTTAATTTTGCAAGCTATCAGCAATTTTTTTATTGCAAATATAATAAAATAATTAATACAGTGGAAAAGAAAACTTATACCTATGATGAAGCTTATCACGCTTCGTTACAGTACTTTAAGGGCGACGAGCTCGCTGCTCGTGTTTGGGCCACAAAGTATTCTCTTAAAGACTCCTTCGGGCATCTGTATGAGAAGACCCCTGACGATATGCATCATCGCATTGCAAGCGAAATCGCCCGCATTGAGAAGAAGTATCCTAACCCAATGAGTGAGCAGCAGATATTCGACTTGCTCAAGAACTTCCGCTACATCGTACCTCAAGGCAGTCCTATGGCTGGAATTGGCAACAATTTTCAAGTGGGCTCATTGAGTAACTGCTTTGTTATCGGCCTTGATGGTCAACCCGACTCTTATGGAGGCATTATCAAGATCGATGAAGAACAAGTTCAGCTTATGAAACGACGCGGTGGAGTGGGACATGACTTGTCGCACATTCGTCCAATGGGCTCACCAGTAAAGAATTCAGCGTTAACCTCTACAGGTCTTGTTCCTTTCATGGAACGTTACAGCAATTCTACTCGCGAGGTTGCACAAGATGGTCGTCGTGGTGCACTCATGCTTACTGTAAGTATCAAGCATCCTGATAGTGAGTCGTTCATCGACGCCAAGATGACCGAAGGCAAGGTGACTGGTGCCAATGTGTCGGTTCGCATTGATGACGCTTTCATGCAGGCAGCAGTCGACGGTACTGAATACACACAACAGTATCCTATCGACGCCGAGAATCCCACTTTCACCAAGAAGATTGATGCTAGTAAGTTGTGGTCAAAAATTGTTCACAATGCGTGGAAGAGCGCTGAGCCAGGTGTTCTGTTCTGGGATACTATAACCCGTGAAGCTGTGCCCGATTGCTATGCCGACCTTGGCTTCCGTACAATTTCAACTAACCCATGCGGTGAGATTCCTCTATGTCCATACGATAGCTGCCGACTTATAGCAGTTAATCTTTACAGCTATGTGGTAAATCCTTTTACTAAGGATGCTTACTTCGATTTTGAGAAGTTTGCCGAGCACATCGGCTATGCTCAACGAATGATGGACGACATCATCGATCTTGAAATGGAGAAGATTGAAGCGATTCTTGCTAAAATTAAACAAGATCCTGAAACCGAAGAAGTTAAACAGACCGAGTTAAACCTTTGGAAGAAGATCCGCAACAAGACATTGAAAGGACGTCGCACTGGTGTGGGTACTACAGCCGAAGGTGATATGGTCGCAGCTATGGGACTTACTTATGGCACCGATGAGGCTACTGAGTTCTCTGTTTCGGTTCACAAAGCTCTTGCTCTTGCGGCCTACCGTTCATCAGTTAATATGGCTCGTGAGCGTGGTGCTTTTGAAATCTATGATGCTAAACGTGAGAAGAATAATCCTTTCATTAAGCGCATCAAGGAAGCTGATCCCGAGCTCTATGATTTGATGGTTAAGTATGGTCGACGCAACATTGCATGCCTTACCATTGCTCCCACAGGAACCACTAGCATTTTGACACAAACTACTTCGGGTATTGAACCTGTTTTCTTGCCTGTTTACAAGCGCCGTCGCAAGGTGAACCCAAGCGACAAAGATGTGCGTGTCGATTATGTCGATGAGTCTGGCGACTCATTCGAAGAGTACATAGTCTATCATCACAAGTTCATCACATGGATGGAGGCTAATGGCATCGAAGTGCGTCACGATTACACCCAAGAGCAAATCGAGGATCTTGTTGCACGTTCGCCTTATTACAAAGCCACAAGCAATGATGTGGACTGGCTAAATAAGGTCCGCATGCAAGGTGCTGTGCAAAAGTGGGTTGACCACAGCATCAGTGTCACCATCAATCTCCCTAACGACATCAGTGAAGAGATGGTAGGCAAACTCTACGTTGAGGCTTGGCGTTCAGGCTGCAAGGGCTGCACCGTTTATCGCGATGGTTCACGCAGCGGTGTTCTCATCTCTCTTTCTGGCGACGGCAAAAACAAGAAAAAGAAAAGCGAGAAGAAAGCCCACTACATGGCCGAGGAGGAACACATCCTTAAACGTCCTGTTGAGCTAGAGGCCGACGTTGTTCGTTTCCAGAACAACAAGGAAAAGTGGATTGCTTTCATTGGCTTGATCGATAATCGACCCTATGAGATCTTTACCGGTATTGCCGATGATGATGAGGGAATCTTCTGTCCAAAATCTGTCACTAAAGGAAAGATTATCAAAGCTGTAAACGAGAACGGCGAAAAGCGCTACGACTTCCAGTTTATCAACAAACGTGGATTCAAGACCACTATCGAGGGCTTGAGCGAGAAGTTCAACCCCGAGTTCTGGAATTATGCAAAACTAATCTCTGGCGTGTTGCGCTATGGAATGCCTATTGAACAAGTGCTTAAATTAGTTGCTAGCCTAGAACTTGATAACAAGAGCATTAACACTTGGAAGATGGGTGTTGAGCGAGCACTCAAGAAGTATCTCCCTAATGGCACTAAATTAAGTGGACAAACTTGCCCCAACTGCGGTCAGGAAAGCTTAGTTTATCAGGAGGGTTGCCTCATTTGCACTAACTGTGGCACATCTCGCTGCGGATAAAGCATTATCCAAATGATTTAAAAAGACGGGAAATCAAAATGCGATTCCCCGTCTTTTTATAATTGGGGCGCTTAAATACAGGACAATCGCCTCTCCACCAGTGTAGTTATCTTGTCAATAAGAATGGGTATTTGTGGTGGAGTGGTGGTGGAGTGATTCACTACTATACCATTGATGCCAGTATCAAACAGGCTATCAAGCAACATGTCAGGTTTGAATGTGGCAACTACTGGCTCATCCAATCCTGCTTCTTTCATTTGCGCGACAACTTTTGAACACTCCTCGAGACTGTCATTCTCAATTGCGATATAGTCAACAGCCGAGCGTGGAATAAATGGAACATCACTACCATGTTTTATTGTGATGCCCATTATTGGTTCTTCACCAAGCTTTTTGCGTGCGTCTATGGCAGTAATCTTATTGTCGAGACCTAAGTGAACACCTGCCATTTTCATTGAGATGGCTGTCTCCACATCGTTCTCAATTGTCATGAATGCTTCAACATGTGAACATTTCTCTTGCAGCAATTCAACCGTAGCTTCAATCTCGTTGGTATTTATAGCACTCAAATCAAGCCTTATCCACCGGCATCCATTGTCAAGAGCCTGTTGGGCTAAATCAATTATCTTGCTGGCATTGTTGCCGCAAATTATATACTGTAACATGCTACAAAAGTAAGCGTTTTTTGTCTATTTAAACTATAATAATTGCATTTTTAATAAAATTATATAAAAAAAGAATTAATTTTAGTGTAGGTAGAAATATTTTTTGTACTTTTGTGAAATTTTGGAGAGCTATGGCAAATGAGTTGCAACAAACGCTGACACGTATCATCAACAAGAGCAATATCTTAGTTGAGAAATACCATGCGCTCGAGAACATTAATGCTGAGCTGGTAAGCGAGAAAGAGCAACTTGTAAAAGAGATAGAGCAAATAAAGAGAGACAATGAAAAGTTGAGTCAAGAAGTGGAATTCTTGAAAATGGCGCGAGTTGTCGCTCCTAATCTCGACAATGTGGATCACGCCAGAGCCACAATCTCCACACTAGTGCGGGACATTGACAAATGCATCGCTCAACTTAATGAATGATGCACGATTATGGCAACAAACGATAACAACCTGAATATACTCATAAGAATTGCCGATGTTGAGCCTATTGCGCTCACCATTCCTAGCGACGAGGAAGCAAGCTACCGTGAAGCCGAGAAGCTTGTCAATACGTTGTGGAACAAATGGATCGACAAGTTCGACGATGACAATTCGTCGCAACGTGTCATGGCTATGGTTGCATTCCAGTTTGCAAGGCTTTATTCTAAGTCTTATAATCAAAATGTCGCTGTCAATAAATTCCTAACCGCATTTGAGCAACAGCTCAATGATGTGGTTGTGAAGATTTAATTTTATCGCTTTATAAGGTTAAAATACCCATATTTAAGGCGAGTATATATTGAATTAATAGGTTCCTGCACTTCTCACAAAGGTTGTTCTTTTGAACACACCTTCTACAAGAGCCGCCAAACGTAGCGGTGATTCTTGTTGTGAGCAGTGCTTTTTTATTTATATTATTTTATTTTTTTATAATGGAAATACTTATTTATATTGTTATTGCAGTCGTGGCTTTGGTTATTGGTGCAATTTTGGCAAGCATGTTTTCTAAGCGTAGTGCCAAATCACAAGCCAACACGATTGTAGAGAAAGCTAAACTCGAAGCCGAAGTGCTAAAAAACAATGAAGTGCTAAAAGGTAAGGAAGAAGGTCTTGCTATAAAGAGCGAGAGCGAAAAGCAGGCCAATGCACGTCTTGCCAAGGTTCAATCGAGTGAGGCTAAACTCAAACAGCGAGAGATACAACTTAACCAGCAACAGCAAGAGCTGCAACGCAAGAAAACCGAGACCGACAACTTAAAGGTTAATCTCGACAACCAGCTTGCAGTGCTCGAAGACCGCAAGAAAGAGGTTGATAAGATGGAACTCAAGGTGCGTGACACTCTCGAGCACGTAAGTGGCCTTTCAGCCGAGGAGGCTAAAGAGAAACTCGTTGAGTCGCTTAAGGACGAAGCTAAAACTGCTGCTGCTAGCTACATCAACGATATAATGGACGATGCTAAACTCACCGCCAATAAGGAGGCCAAGCGCATTATCGTTGCAACTATTCAGCGAGTGGCAACCGAAACAGCTATTGAAAATGCTGTGACCGTTTTCCACATCGATAATGATGAAATGAAAGGACGCATCATTGGACGTGAGGGACGCAACATCCGTGCTCTTGAAGCAGCTACTGGTATCGAAATCATTGTTGACGACACTCCCGAGGCTATTGTCCTATCGAGTTTCGATCCTGTGCGCCGTGAGATTGCACGCCTGGCTTTGCATCAATTGGTTGCCGATGGGCGCATTCATCCAGCACGCATCGAGGAAGTGGTAGCCAAGGTTCGCCGTCAAGTTGAAGACGAGATTATCGAAACCGGTAAGCGAACTGCTATCGACTTGGGTATTCACGGTCTACACCCCGAACTCATTCGCCTGATAGGTAAAATGAAGTATCGCTCTAGTTACGGACAGAACTTGCTTCAGCACTCACGTGAAACAGCCAATCTATGCGCTGTAATGGCTAGCGAGCTTGGATTGAATCCAAAGAAAGCACGCCGAGCTGGTCTGTTGCACGATATTGGCAAGGTGCCCGATGATGAGCCTGAATTGCCACATGCTCAACTAGGCATGAAGTTGGCCGAGAAATACAAGGAAAAAGCCGACATCTGCAATGCTATTGGTGCTCACCACGATGAGGAAGAGGCAACAAGTCTCTATGCCCCAATTGTGCAAGTGTGTGATGCTATTTCAGGTGCACGACCAGGTGCACGTCGCGAGGTTGTTGAAGCCTATATTAAGCGTTTGAACGATCTGGAACGCTTGGCAATGTCTTATCCTGGTGTTGTTAAGACCTATGCCATCCAGGCTGGTCGTGAATTACGCGTGATAGTTGGTGCCGACAAGATTACTGATCAGGAGACCGAGAAACTCTCGACCGAAATCGCACAGAAGATTCAGGACGAGATGACCTATCCAGGACAGGTGCGAATCACTGTGATTCGTGAGACTCGTGCCGTAAGCTTTGCAAAATAATTTCGTGAGGAATGGACGAGATTAACAATCGATCTAATTCACTGCAGCAATCCAATAACAGCCAATGTGAAAGATGTGCTGGGTGTGGCAACAAGTGCGACACTCGGTGCAACCTCAACAGTTTCAATTGGCTTGACGACGTACCTGGGGGAAAAAATGACTTCGACATTGTGGAAGTCCACTTCAAAAACACTAGGAGGGGATTCTACCGCAATTCAGCTAAACTCGACCTCAAGCAGGGCGATGTAGTAGCCGTTGAGGCTAATCCTGGGCACGATATTGGAACTGTAGCTCTCACTGGAAACTTGGTGAAACTTCAAATGAAGCGAACCAGGTTACGTCCCGATGCTGAAATTCTGCGAATCTTTCGAAAGGCTAAACCTGCCGACCTTGAGCGCTTTGAGCAGGCCAAGGCCAAAGAGATCGATACAATGATACGATCCCGCAAGATAGCTAAGGATTTGGGCCTTGAGATGAAGATTGGCGATGTTGAGTATCAAGGCGACGGCAACAAGGCTATTTTCTATTATATTGCCGATGGTCGCGTCGACTTCCGCCAGCTCATCAAGGTACTTGCCGACGTTTTCAAGATTCGTGTCGAGATGAAGCAGATTGGAGCGCGCCAAGAGGCTGGACGCATTGGTGGCATTGGGCCTTGTGGCAGGCCACTTTGCTGTGCAAGTTGGATGAGTACTTTTGTGTCGGTAGCAACTAGTGCAGCAAGATATCAAGAGGTTTCTTTAAATCCACAGAAACTTGCCGGTCAATGTGCTAAGCTCAAGTGCTGTATCAATTTTGAAGTCGACACCTATGTTGAGGCATCTAAATCGCTTCCCAAGCGTGATATTGTACTTGAGACTAAGGATAAAAGCTACTATCACTTTAAGACCGATATTCTTAAACGTGAAATCACCTACTCAACCGAGAAAGGCATTCCTACTGACCTCGTTACTATTTCACCCGAACGTGTTATCGAGATCGCTGCACTCAACAACCAAGGCATAAAACCTGAGCGCTTGCAAGGTTCCGACTTTGAGGTAAACATTGAGCAAAGTGCCTACGGTGATCTAGTAGGGCAGGACAGTATCAGTCGTTTCGACAATACTAAGAAAAAGAAGAAAAAGAAGAGCCGCAGTAAGGGTGAGCAACCACCTGTTGAAAACAAGGACAAGCAGCCAAAACAAGTTGGCAAAGTCCAACCAAAGAAAGGTGGAGGCAATCCTCCGGAACCACAGCGGCCTGGACGTGGACGTGGGCGCGACAATCGTCGATTTGCTGGACAGCGTCCCATGCCTCCCACTGGTCTGAAGGAATTCCGGCCTCGCAACCCTGATAAGCGACCTAAGAACAATCCTTCATCTCGTGAAAAATCTCAACAATCAAGTAACAGTGACAAGTAACGTAAAATTAATATTGCATCGGCATGTCATTGCGATTGTGACAATACTATTATGTGCCTTGTCTTGCCTAAACGGTTGTTCGTTTGGGCAAGATTCAATGGCGCATTTTAAAACTCTTCCCGACGATGGCTGGAACAAAGAGATGTCAATAAAGTTCACTCCAGAGTATGCCGACTCATCGCTTACCTACGATATCGCTCTTGCTGTTCGTCACAACAACGATTATCAATATAGCAATCTAAGTCTTGCAGTCGATCTCATCGATAGTGTGAAGAACGTGAATCGAAGCAATATCGATTTTGAACTGAGCGATGGATATGGCAACTGGAAAGGCTCTGGATTTGGAGCCATCTATCAGTCAAGTATTGTGATCGCTCAGGGAGTAACGCCATCACAGGTGTGTTCTATAGTGGTGTGGCAGGCGATGAACAACTGCGATGTGGTTAAAAATGTTATTGACATCGGAGTGATTGTGACTCCAAGCAAATAATTTGCCTCTATCATGAACTACTCCATTGCAAATATCGATTCTATAATTTTTGACATGGACGGCACTCTGTGGAATGCAACTGAGTCTTATGCCAAGATCTGGAATGTTACTTGCAAGGAATTTGGCATTAAAGCCGATTTTAATGGTGCCGATTTAGAGAAGTTTATGGGAATGAGCATTGAAGACATAATGATACATCTTCTCGGTGACAACAGGAATGTCGACAAAGTTCAGTTCCTTAAAATGCTTGGTGAGAATGAGGTTGCTATGATGCCTTCACTTGGTGGTGTCCTTTATCCATCAGTGAAAGAATGTCTTGAGAAGCTACATGGTAATTATCGCCTTTTTATGCTTAGCAATTGCTCAAGTAAGGGGCTTTTGAACTTTGTGAATTTTACTGGCACAGCTCATCTCTTTGATGGAATACTAACACAAGGAGAACGTCCTTTTGAAAAGAGCGAGAACTTGCGTTTTATGGCACAAGAGTATTCGCTCAAATGTCCAACTTATGTGGGTGACACTCAGGCCGACTGCGACCAATGCCATGCTGCGGGTTTGCCATTTGTTTATGCTTCTTGGGGATTTGGGCAATGCAATGGTGCCGATTGGAAGTTTGCTACAATTGAAGATTTCACTAGAAACTTTCTAGATAAGAATACAATACAATAGATAAATACATTTCCATTATGATAACCAAGAACGAAGCCAAGAAAACAATAGTTCAATTGTTTAAATATGGAGTAATTGGTGTGATGAACACGCTCATCACAGCTATCTCTTTTTACCTCCTCAACACGTGGCTAAAAGTACCTTATGGACCAGCCAATATCATCGGTTATGTCCTCGGTGTGATAAACAGTTTCATTTGGAATCGAAACTGGGTATTCAAGACCAAGAAGAACTTCAAGCGTGAAGCACTACTCTTTGGTTGTGGTTTTATCGTTTGCTGGATTCTACAAGGTGGAGTTAGCCTGCTATTGCTCGAGGGATTTGGATGGAAGAACCTGCCTGTCGACACCATACCTTTCCTCCCAATGGAAAAAGCCGGCCAGAATATTGTAATGGTAATATCGATGGTAGTATATACCATTGCCAACTATGTTTACAACCGCACTGTGACTTTCAAGCAAAAAGAAGAAGTTGCTCAGGACACTGAGGCAGTCCAATAATTTACAGTTATGAAAAAGACATTGTTTCTATTAATCGCGATAATTGTCATTTCTATTCATGCGCATGCTGTGTCTCACCTTTATCGAGGCAATAGCACCTACACCAGTGATATTATCGCAACATGGGATGGACGATACCTCTACAAGGGCAACAGCACCTATAGTAGCGATATTCTCCTCACTTACGATGGAAAGTATCTCTATGCTGGCCGCAGCACCTACAGCAGCGACATTCTCGGTACATGGGATGGACAGTATCTCTATCAAGGCCGAAGCAGTTATAGTAGCGACATCATTGCCACATGGGATGGAAAATATGTTTATGACGGTCGCAGCACTTATAGTAGCGATATAATGAACACAGTCATTGGCAAGCACATCTACCGAGGTCGAAGCACCTATACCAGCGACATTGTCTTCACCATTTCTGGTAGAATTCCAATACCAGTTCTTCTAACTATAATGTAAAAAACAACATCCAGTAGCATTTGCTTCTGGATGTTATTTTTAATGGTGTTCGTGTTCCAAATCAAGCAAGTATCGTTTCTTTTCAATACCGCTCGAGTAGCCACCTATTGTGCCGTCAGCATTAATTACACGGTGGCATGGAATTATAATCGGAATTGGATTGGCGCCATTAGCTTGGGCAACAGCTCTCACAGCCTTTACATTTCCAACTCTTTTGGCCTCATCCTTATAGCTTATTGTTGCGCCGTAAGGAATGGTCTGCATAGCATTCCATACTTTTTGTTGGAATTCGGTTCCAACAAGATGAAGTGGAAGAGAGAATTCTTGACGCTTGCCAACAAAGTATTCATTGAGTTGTAGAATACAGTTCTCAAGCAATGGGGTAGTGGTATTGCTAAGTTCTAGACCCAGCTTTTTTGCCAGTAATAAATAGTCCCTTTTTCCAAAGTCTATGGAAACGATGCCACTAGAACTAGCTGCAATTGACAACTCGCCCAACACCGATTCAATTATGACAAAATTAAGTGTGCACTTATTCATTGGATCAATCCCCATTTCTTGAGCTTTATCCATCATGAAACGATAGGCTTGTGTATAATCGTTACTTATCACACCATCGAGAATAGCATCCTTGATTGAGTCTTTTATATCACCCACAGGACGTGATGGTTCAAGACCGAAGGTGTCCATAATCTCCTTGCCGTCAATAGGAGGTTGAAAATTTCTTACTCTGTCCTTTTCCTCAATGTCGATAATCTTTTGCTTTACAAGCTCATAATTCTCACGGAAGCGCTTGACCTTTTCTTGATTCTTGCTGGTGATATCTGCCCGGCACAGTATCATCAGGTCATCGACGTCATCTCCTGCTTCAAAGATCATGCGGCGCACAGCCGAGTCGGTAACTTCTTCTTCTACCAAGGCAATAGGGCGCATATGTAATCCCACAAGCTTTTTCACATATTTCATATGCTCATTCAGGGGGAGGCGCATCTTGGCAAAGATGCGAGGTACCATTTTCTCACCCACAAAATTGTGGTTGTGGAATGTCCAGCCTTGCTTATCGTCCCAATGTTTTGTCACTGGTTTGCCTATGTCGTGGAATAGTGCTGCCCAGCGCAACCACTCATTATCGCTATTTGCAGCCACATTGTCAAGCACCTGCATAGTATGCAAGAAGTTATCTTTATGGCCTCGACCGTTAATAGTCTCAACACCTTTTAGCTGAGACAATTCTGGACATATAAGTGGCAGCAAACCACTTTTGTCAAGCAAGAAGAAACCTTTTGATGGCACTGGTGACCGCATGATTTTCATCAACTCGTCGGCAATACGTTCACGAGTGATTATCTTAATGCGATTAGCATTGCGCTTGATGGCAGCAAACGTTCTTTGCTCGATTTCAAAACCTAGTTGTGTGGCAAACCTCACTGCACGCATCATGCGCAGTGGGTCATCGCTGAAGGTTATATCAGGATTGCGAGGAGTGCGAATCAAGCGCTGTTTCATGTCCTCAAGTCCATTAAATGGGTCGAGCACCTTGCCCCAGTTGTCGTGATTAACACATATAGCCATTGCATTTATAGTAAAGTCACGGCGTAACTGGTCATCATGAAGGGTACCATCCTCTACTATGGGGTTTCGGCTACTGCGCATGTAAGACTCGCGACGAGCTCCCACAAACTCAAGTTCCATGTCCATAGCTTTAACCTGAGCAGTACCATAGGTCTTGAACACCGATAAATGCGATTTATCACGGCCTATTCTTTGTGCTACACCTTTAGCAACCTCTATACCGCTACCCACTGTAACGAAATCTATATCCTTTGATTTGCGTTCGAGAAAGAGGTCACGAACGTAGCCACCAACCACATAGCATTCGCGTTGCATTTCATCAGCTACCTTACCCACAAGCTTAAAAACTGGATGAGACAGATGTTCTAATATGTTATCTTCGTTGGTGTTCATTTCTTGCTATACTGTTTGCAATATTCTTTTATGCCACAATTCAGGCAGTCAGGTTTTAGAGCTTTGCACACGTAACGACCATGAAGAAGTAACCAGTGATGCGCATTATAGCGGTCGGCTTCTGCAATGTGGCGAGTTAATGTTTTTTCTACCTCAAGTGGCGTTTTACCATGGGCAAGACCAGTGCGGTTCGAAACCCTGAATACATGGGTGTCAACAGCAATAGCGGCCTTGTGGAACACAACACCCATTATCACATTGGCTGTCTTGCGGCCAACGCCAGGCAATCGAGTCAACTCATCCATAGTGCTTGGAACCTCACTGTTGAACTCGTCAACTAGCATTGATGCCATTGCTTGCAGGTGACGTGCTTTGCTGTTGGGGTAGGATACACTTGATATGAAGCGTAACAAGTCATCAGGAGTAGCTGCGGCCATAGCTTCAGCGGTAGGGTAGGCCTTGAAAAGTGCTGGGGTTACCATGTTCACTCGCTTATCGGTGCATTGTGCCGAGAGGATGACTGCCACCAACGTCTCAAATGCATTGGTGAATGTCAATTCGGTGCTGGGCGATGGATTGGCCTTCCTGAAATAATTTATAATCGCCACGTAACGCTCGCTAATTGTCATGTGCTTTCTAGTTCAAAGGGGAGTTGTTAAGCAACTCCCCTTGTTATTTTAGTCTTATTTATTTCGAATTAATGGGTGTGCTCAAATTCACGCAAGAATCTCACATCATTCTCGCTGAACATACGCAAGTCCTTAACCATATATTTGAGGTTAGTGATGCGTTCAACACCTACACCAAATGCATAACCAGTATAAACCGAGCTGTCTATGCCACACAACTCAAGAACGTTAGGATCGACCATTCCACAACCCAGAATCTCTACCCAGCCGGTGTGCTTGCAGAAACCACATCCTTCACCGCCACACAACATGCAAGAAACATCCATCTCGGCACTTGGCTCGGTAAATGGGAAATAGCTAGGACGCAAGCGAATCTTTGTGTCAGGACCGAAAAGCTCTTTTGCAAAGTACAACAACACTTGCTTTAAGTCAGCAAACGATACGTTCTTGTCTATATAAAGTCCTTCAATCTGATGGAAGAAGCAGTGTGCGCGGGCAGTGATTGCCTCATTGCGATATACTCGTCCAGGGCATATGATGCGAATAGGGGGCTGAGTGGTCTTCATCACGCGAGATTGAACCGAGCTGGTGTGACTGCGAAGCACAATGTTACGTGCCACATCACCACTTTCGTCTTCATTGATGAAGAATGTGTCCTGCATGTCACGGGCAGGATGGTCTGCGGCGAAGTTCAATGAAGTGAACACATGAAGGTCATCCTCTACTTCTGGACCATCAGCTAGGGTAAAGCCAAGTCTTGAGAAAATATCAATTATCTCCTTACGAACTGTAGAGATTGGATGACGCGTGCCTATTTCTTCAGGGAACGCTGGGCGAGTAACATCTATTTTGTTGGCAACAGCTTCTTTAGCCTTAAATTCATCCTTCAATGAGTTGATTTTTTCAGTGGCAAGGGTCTTGAGTTCATTTAGGCGCTGGCCAAACTCGCGTTTCTGATCATTAGGTACGTTTCTGAACTCGTTGAACAAAGCTGTAACCTCACCTTTTTTGCTCAAGTATTTAATGCGAAGAGCCTCAAGTGCCTCGCTATTGTCGGCTTTCAAATCTTTGATTTGAGCCTTTAATGCTTCGATTTTCTCTAATAACATATATAACGTTGTTGTAAAGTTCTTGAAAAAGCATGCAAATGTAGTGAAAAGTTTTCACTTTTCAGTTATTAGTGGTCGCTTTTTTTCTTTAGAGATAGTTTTGGTGAGTAAAAGTAACTAAAATCAATACTTGTCAAGATTCAAGAGAATTGTCTATAATGAATTTCTAAGAAGCGATATGTCGTCAAGAAAAGAGGTGCGTCATAAGATAATGACGCACCTCGAATAATCATTTTACCCTAGAATTAAGAGTTATTATTCCTTGGGGGCTTCCTATTTGGCAGCCTTTGCTTTGTCGAAATAGGCCTTTAAATCTGGGTTTGTAATATTGAGGTTCTCTTGCATTTTGGGCATTGGAGTGGGCTCCCCAAAAGCCTTCTCAACTCTTGCTTTTGCAATAGAATCTTGCTGAGCAACATAAGCCTTAGCAGCTTCGCTACCTGGCTTGAGCCATGTGTCGAGCCAGCGGAAGAATTCTCTATGCCACATGAGTGCGTTCTGTGGCTTAAGAATCCAGTGGTTCTCCTCGGGGAAGAGCAGCATTCTTGATGGAATTCCGCGAATCTGTGCAGCATCAAAGGCTTGACAAGCTTGTGTAAAGACGATTCTGTAATCAAGCTCGCCAGCAGTAATCATGATAGGAGTGTTCCAATTCTGAACAAAGTTCTTAGGATTTGCTTGGCTATAAGTCTTCTGAGCCACAGCATTGTCTTTCTCCCAACATGGACCACCAAGATCCCATTGAGTGAACCACAACTCCTCTGTTTCGAGATATTGTGCCTCGAGATTGAAGATTCCAGCATGTGCAAGGAAGCATGCAAACATATTATTATGGTTGCCGGCAAGCCAATATACTGAGTATCCACCATAGCTAGCGCCCACAGCACCCATCTTGTCGCCATCAATGTAGGGCTGTTGTTTCATGTAAGTGGCTGCACTCATGTAGTCCTTCATGTTTTGGCCTCCATAATCGCCACTGATTTGAGCATTCCACTCAGTACCAAAACCAGGCAGACCACGACGGTTAGGTGCAATTACAACATATCCTTGACTCGCCATCAAGCGGAAGTTCCAGCGATAAGAGAAGAATTGGCTAACTGGAGATTGAGGACCACCTTCACAGAAGAAGATTGATGGATATTTCTTGTTTGGATCGAAGTTTGGTGGCAATACTACCCAAACTGTCATTTCTTTGCCATCGGTTGTCTTCACAATTTCTTTGCGCATCTCAATAGAGTCCACTTTGCTTAACAACTCATCGTTAATGCTGGTAAGCTTAACAGGATCTTTGCCCATTTCGAGTGTGAAAATCTCATTTGGCTCTGCATAGTTATGACGAAGGGTAAGAACCTTGCCGTCCTTCAATGGCACTATGGCTGCATAGTCATGCCAATCGTTCATGCCTGGGTTAACAGTGTCGACTTGTTGAGTTTCAACATTAAGACGGAACATAGGGATTGTTCCCTGATAAGGAGCAAGGAAGTAGATATACTTGCCGTCAGGCGACCAAGCAAGGTCATCAGCACTATAATCCCAATTTTCGGTAAGGTCTTTCTTCTCTCCACTCTTCAAGTCCATAACGAAAATACGGTTCTTGTCTGCCTCATAGCCATCATGCTCCATCGATAGGAAAGCCATCTTGTCCTTGAAGATGCGTGGGTTTGTATCATAGCCCATCATGCCTTCTGTGAGGTTTTTCTCGGTCTTACCACTTGCTATGTCATAGAGGTATAAGTCGCTATTGGTCGAGAATGCATAGTCTTTGCCAGTCTTCTTACGACAGGTATAGACGATTTTCTTGCTGTCTGCAGTCCAGGCAAATGACTCAACACCACCCCAAGGGCGCATAGGAGACTCAAATTGAGTGCCTTCTAGAATGTCTTTGGGATCTTTAACAACGTTACCTGTGAAGTCTGCTATGAAGGGATGAGGTACAGCAGTTACCCACTCATCCCAATGCTTATACATCAAGTCATCAATAAGACGTGCTTGTGCCTTGTCTAAGTCGGGATAATTGTCAAGTGGCTGAGTTTTGCCATACTGAACAGTGCTGATGAGCAATATCTTAGTGCCATCAGGTGAAATAGTAAAGCCCTCAATGCCGTTCTCAATTTCGCTGACGGGCTTACGGCCACTACCGTCGGCTTTCATTACCCACACCTGAGGTTTTGAATCCTCTTTGGATGGATCACGATACATGAAAGCAATCATTGCTCCTTCATTGATCCAAACAGCATTGCTCTCGCTACCTGGAGTGTTAGTGATGTTTACTGCAGGTGTTTTGCCGTCGATGTCCATAAGCCACAAGTCGTTGTTGCCTTTGTTTTCTTTAACGTCTTGATAATTTACGCTAAAGAGCACACGGGTGCCGTCGGGCGATACTTGGGGGTCACTCACGCGGCCGAGTGACAACATAACTTCGGGAGTGAATTTCCCGTCTTTGATTTCAATGGCTTGTGAACCAGCAGCTTCTCCGCCACCATTGGTTGCCGAGTTGCAGGCAGTCAGTGCCATGAATGCTGCTACCGAAGCCATAACAGTCGATTTTAATAGTTTCATGAAATGGTTGTTAATGAATGATTTGTATTAGTTGTTTTTTTATTTAATTTCTTTGTTCTGCAAATTTAAGTAAAATAAATAATATCTCAGCCAAATAGAACTTTTTTTTATTAACATTAAATAGTATTCTTAATATCAAGTAACAAATAAACTATAAATAACAAAGCGGACGGCTTTATTAGCCGCCCGCATGTTTTATTAACAAAACTTGTGCTTATGAGAATTCTAATGTGTTTATTCTTCGGCATCAGCAAGATCGACTGCGCGATACACTTTCTTGCCGGTGGTAGTAATGCCAGTGATGAACATTACCTTGTCACTTTCCTTGTCACGCATGATGGCGTTGTAGATGTCTTCTACCTCATCCTGATTGTTTACGCGGATGTTATTGATGTCAGTAATTATGAAACCATTGGTTATTCCAGCATCTTTGAACTTTCCATTCTTGATTCCTGTAACCTTAACGCCATTACTTATTCCAAGCTCCTCTTTCTCTTCTGAGCTGAGTGAGATGAATGCGCATCCAAGTGATGTGAAATCACTGCTCTTGGTTATGCGTGTTGTTCCTTGATCGTTCTTAAATGTTACCTCAGTGGTTTTGAGCTTGTTATCTCGATAATATTTGATTGTTGCTTTGTCGCCTGGACGCAACTTGCTCATCTCCTCAAGCATTTGTGCACCACTCTTAATGGGAGCACCGTTGAGACCCACAATAACATCACCCTCACGCAATCCGGCTTCTTTAGCGGCGCTACGATCATTTACCTTACCAACATAAATACCTTCTGTTGTTTCAGTGATGTTGTTCTCCTTGGCTTTCTCAGCATCTAGCTCAGTGAACTGTATTCCAAGGACTGCACGCTGAACACTGCCATACTGCTTGATATCAGTGATGATCTTCTTAACAACCGATGATGGAATTGCAAACGAGTGGCCAGCATAGTTACCAGTCTGTGAGAAAATCATTGTGTTGATACCGATGAGTTCACCGTCCACATTTACTAAGGCACCACCACTATTGCCCGGGTTAACCGCAGCATCATGCTGGATAAATGACTCTATACCAATGTTCTTGCCTTTGTCAATGCCACGAGCCTTAGCGCTAACAATACCAGCTGTTACCGATGAGTTAAGTCCGAAGGGGTTACCAACTGCAAGCACCCATTCACCCACTTTAACATTGTCACTGTTGCCAAACACGATAGGACTTAGTTTGGTTGCCGAAATCTTGAGCAAAGCGATATCGCTATTGGGGTCTGTGCCAATAACACGAGCATTGAACTTGCGGTTGTCGTTAAGGGTTACCTCAAGTTTCTCAGCACCATCAATTACGTGGTTGTTGGTTACTATGTAACCGTCATCACTAATAATGACGCCAGAACCTTGACCTGTTGCTTGAGGCTCTTGTTGCTGTTGAGGCTGTTGCTGACGTCGTTGTGAGCCTCCTTGACCGCCAAAACCAGGACCAAAAAAGAATTCAAATGGGTCAACAAAACCGTTGCCATACATCTGTTGCTGGCGAGGAGTTGCAAACGATTTGATACTTACTACCGAGTTGATAGTGCTTTCTGCGGCTTTTGTAAAATCGAGAGCATTGCTATAGCGGCCATTGATTGCCACATTACGGGTTGAAGTCTTAACAAAATCATCGTTATTGACTTGTTCGGTTGTGTCGGCCGATGACTTGATGTAGATGTCTCTAACTTTCTCTACTCCCGAAGTTGCGAGTAGTGTGGTTGCTGAGCCTAATACCGATGCTGCAACCATCATAAGAGCTAATTTTTTGGTGTTTGTCATAATTATTATATGTTAAAATTATAGTCAAATTTAAAACGGCAATAGTTAAAATTAACGTTTGTGATTTGAACGTAAAAGTACAACCAATTATTACAACAACAATAGTAAACACCCTTATTTTAAACTAAATTAATACCCGTGGCACAACTTTTTTAATTCTTTAATATTGAAGATTGCAGAAAAGTCATTTCTATCACTTTGCTATTTTTTCTTGTGCCACGGTTAAAAACCGGAAAGATTACATCTTAATTTGATTATCTCTCTGGGCTCTATCTTTAAAAAGTGATAAATATTAATCACACTTGGTATTTGTTTTAATTAAAGTTGTTATCTTTGCATTTTAATAATGAAGAAGATACACATTAAATATATATCACCTTTACTGCTCGCTATTTTGCTGGCGGTAGGGATTGATGCTCAAACCTTATCACAAGCCAAAGGTGCTCCACCCAAAGGCAAGACCGTAAAGGTTGAGCCAAGTTATGCTTGGTCAATTAGTGAGCCTCTTGGTCTTCACTATGAGTCAACGATCGATACTTTGTTCCTAAACTATCACAAGGAAAGCATACCATCACACCAAAGCAATGCTTGGGCGACTACAGGTAATTTCGGGGCTTCCGGTCAAAACCAGATTTTCTTTGACCGAAAAGCAACGAGCGACTTTTTCTTCGAAGATGCAATCGAAAGCTGGCTTCCTAGCGTATCAACTCAGCGCTATTACAACACGCGCATACCAATGACTTTGATTTCACACACGACTGGTGGAAATAAATATAGCAATCAGGACCGTACTAAAGTAACATTCTCAGGGAATGTTGGAAAGCAGTTGCAACTTGGGGCTGCAATGGACTATATTTACTCTAAAGGCTCCTACAATTATCAGGCTGACAAGAATTTCAGATGGGGCCTCTTTGGCAGCTATATTGGTGACAGGTATGAGCTTCAAACTTTCTTCAACAGTTACAACTATACTGGAAAAGAAAATGGAGGTATTATCGACGACCTGTATATTACCGATCCAGCGAGTGTTCAGGGTGGAGAGAGCAAAGTTGACAACAAAAGCATACCGACCAATCTCACAGCTTCTCACAGCAAGCTCTCAGGTTTGGAATTCTATATGAATCACAGCTACAATGTTGGGCACTATCGGTATCAACGAGATTCTGTGACCGACACAATTGTGGGACGAACCTACATTCCTGTTACTCGCTTTATATGGACTTCCGACTTTAAAAGAGTGAAGCACACCTTTCTCAACCAGAACGCTAGTGAGGATGCTCTATGGCATGAGAACACTTATCTTAATCTTGCTGGGACCGATGAGAGCACTCGATATTGGCGCTTGCGCAACACTATTGGAATATCGCTCCTTGAAGGGTTCAACAAATATGCCAAGTTTGGCTTCGCTGTTTATGGAACTCACGAAATGCGTCATTTCAAGCAAGTGACCGACACAGTTTCAGGAAAAGAATTACCCGAAGGCCTTCAACCTCTACCAGTTCAAGTTGATGCAAGTGCTAATCAACAGCTTTTCTGGGTGGGAGGACAACTCACAAAACAAAAAGGTTCGATTTTAACCTATGGAGCTACTGCACAATTTGGAGTATTGGGTGATGTTGCTGGCGATATAGATGTAGAAGGCAACATCAATACACGCTTCCGCCTATTTGGTGACACTGTTTCGCTCAAGGCCTACGGATACTTCAAGAATCTTGCTCCACCTTACCTTCTCAAGAAGTTTATATCCAACCATTATGCATGGAACAATGACTTCTCTAAAGTTCAGCGTTTCAGGGTAGGAGGCATTCTCGAGTTGCCATGGATACACACTAAATTTAATGTGGGCTATGAGACTCTTAACAATTATGTATATTTTAACTCCGAAGCTCTTCCACAACAGGCATCAACAGCTGTGCACGTGTTCCATGCCTGTTTAACCAACCATCTAGGTTTTGGTATTTTTAATTGGGATAATGAAGTAAATTATCAAACATCATCTAGTGACGAAATTCTTCCTCTACCCAAGTTTGCCATTTTCAGTAATCTATATTTAAAATTTAAGGTGGCTAGAGTCCTTGACGTGCAGATTGGAGTTGATTGTAACTACTATACAAAGTATTATGCGCCCAACTATTCTCCTGCTACAATGGTATTCTATAACCAGCGCGAGATGGAATGTGGCAATTTTGCTTTCGCCGACGTTTATGCCAATTTCAAACTAAAGAAGGCCCGATTCTTTGTGATGTATAGTCATGCCAATAAGGGGTTAGTGGGTGGCAAGAATTATTTCTCAATCCCACATTATCCTCTCAATCCTGGACGTTTCCAGTTTGGCATATCGGTCGATTTTGTTAACTGACAATATGTAAATAATATTGAATAATGCTCAAAAAGATCTCTCATAATAAAAAATGGCAACTAGCACTATATTTACTGTTGCTTGTCGCTGTAATAATTGCTATGGTTATGCTGCGCAACTGCAGCAATGACGAACAGTTAATGGGCGCCCACAATCGCATCGACAAGGAGAGTAGTGGCGACACTATCGATGTGGCTATCGAGTACTCTCCTCTGTCTTATTACACCTACGGTGACACACTAGGAGGCTTCAATTATGAGTTCCTTAAACTGCTTAGTTCCACATGTGGAATAAAGTTTAAGTATCATCCCATAGTTAGCCTTCAACCAGCGCTGAATGGCCTAAAAAAAGGTCTTTACGATGTACTAGCTGCACAGTTTCCCGTTACTCGAGAGAACAAGGAGCATTACTTGTTTACTTCTGCGCTCTATCTCGACAATCAGGTGCTTGTTCAGCGCAACGAGGGTGGACTGGCCATTACAAATCAACTCGACTTGGCAGGCGACACCGTGAACATCGTTAAGGGATCACCTATGCGCGATCGCATAATAAGCCTCTCGCGTGAGATTGGCGACACCATCTATGTTGTCCAGGATTCGGTCTATGGACCTGAACAACTTTTCCTTATGGTAGCAACAGGCGACATCAAGTATGCTGTCATCAACGAGTCTATTGCTAAAAAGTTGGCGACCTCTCATCCTGGAGTCGACGTGTCCCAGGCTATAAGTTTCACTCAGTTCCAGTCCTTGACCCTTGACAAGGGTAACATTGAGTTGTGTGATAAGCTAAACGAGTGTATCCTCAAAGTAAAGAAGATGCCTGAGTACAACCAACTTTTACGCAAGTATTTCTCTCAATAATAGATTCTCACATGCAACTCAACACGATTGCTGATTTATTGTCGTCCGATGGATTGCTTAATCAGGGCCTCTCGAGTGTCAATGAGTTCCTCTGGGGATGGCATTGGCACAGCATTATGTTAGTGCTTGCAGTGTGTGGAATATATTTCACTTTGCGTACTCGTTTCGTGCAGTTCCGCATGATACCTGAGATGTTCAAGCTATTAGCTGAGTCTCTTCCCAAGAACAAAGCAAAGAATCAGGTGTCCTCATTCCAGGCTTTTGCTGTATCGGTAGCTACAAGAGTAGGAACAGGAAATTTGGCTGGTGTAGCGGGTGCTATAGCTGTTGGGGGGCCTGGTGCTGTCTTTTGGATGTGGATGATTGCTCTGATTGGAGCGGCAACTGCTTTTGTTGAGTCTACACTTGCACAGCTTTTCAAGCGGCGTAATGGCGAGTCATTCATTGGTGGCCCAGCCTATTATATTCTTCATGGAATTCATTGGCGGTGGATGGCAGTCCTTTTCGCTCTGCTCATGATTCTCACTTTCGGACTGAGCTACAATTCCATTCAAAGCAACACCATTGCCGAAGCTATGCACAGTGCATTTGGCTTTGACACAACTATAGTAGGAGTGATTCTAACTATCTTGGCGCTTCTCATAGTCTTTGGTGGCATTCATCGCATTGCAATGTTCAGTAGTATCATCGTTCCCGTCATGGCAATTGGCTACTTCTTGCTTGCTTTGGTAGTAATCGTCATGAATTATAGCCTTATCCCATCAGCATTCAGGTTAATTGTCGACAGCGCTTTCGGCATCGGTCCAATGGCTGGAGGTATGGTTGGTGTGGCTATGCGTGAAGGTGTGAGGAGAGGTCTGTTCAGCAACGAGGCTGGTGAAGGCTCAGCACCAAATGTTGCTGCGGCAGCATCGGTATCACATCCTGTTAAGCAAGGACTCATTCAAGCGTTGGGTGTTTTCACCGACACTATTCTTGTGTGTTCTTGCACCGCGTTCATTATTCTGTTAAGTGGTCTCTACGACTCAGGCAATATGGAAGGTATTTCATTGACGCAAGCGGCTCTTGAGTCACAATTAGGCGCTTCGGGTAAGATTTTCGTTGCAATAGCAATTCTCTTTTTCGCTTTCAGTAGTATAATTGGCAATTATTACTATGGCGAAGCCAATATCATGTTTCTCACGCGAAAAAAATGGGTTCTAATGGTTTTCCGTTTTCTGTCGGGCGGCATGGTGATGCTAGGGGCTGTGGCTAGCCTTAAGATCGTTTGGAACTTGGGTGAGGTGTTCATGGGACTAATTACTCTGTGCAACTTGGTTGCAATAACCATTTTGGGTAAGTATGCCTTTACTCTGCTCAAGGACTATCGAAGTCAAAAGCGAAGGGGCATCAAGAGCCCTGTGTTCAAACGCTCTTCCTTGCCATCTATTGAGAACGACATCGATGCGTGGGATTAAGTAGAATTAAATATTTATAAGAAAAACATCAATAAACTGATTTTTTTTGTACCTTTGCACGTTAAAAAGTAATTATCACTATAATTCAAGAAATGAAATCGATTTTCAACAAAAATTTTATCATAGCTCTCGTGCTAGTCTTAGGATTGGGACTCCTCTATTGGGGTATTGAATTTCTTAAGGGAGCAAATCTCTTTGAACCAGCCAATTACTATATCACAAAATTTGAAAATGTGAATGGTCTTAATGTGTCTACTCCAATCACAGTCAACGGATATCAAGTGGGTCTTGTCAAGGAACTTAACTATGATTACAAAACCAATATGATCACGGTCAAGATGAGTCTTGATGATGAGTTGAAGATTCCCGTTGGTTCTTCGGTTCAATTGTCGTCCGAGTTACTTGGTGGTGCATCATTATCTATAAACCTGGCCAAGAACACAGCCTATTATAAGGTCGGAGATGAGATCCCTAGTGTCACACAGTCTGGTCTTCTCGACAGAATGGGGCAGAGCATTATGCCCGAGGTCAATCAAATTATGCCTAAAGTCAACGACATTTTGGGAAATGTCAATGCTTTGGTTGCTAATCCAGCCCTCAATGGTTCAGTATCACAGTTTGATGAGATTGTTTCTAAGATCAATTCCAGCGCCAATGACCTGAATGTATTGCTTGGTCATCTTAACGAACTCTCAGGAGGTCTTAAAGGGTCAGTCCCTGAAGTAATGAGTGGCGTTATGGGCATCGAGAAAAACGTCAACGGCACAGTAACCGACCTGCACAACAACCTCAACACTCTCACTGGCACTCTCAACACTAAGGTCAACGAGATACCAACACACAAACTTGAGACCACTATCAATGAGCTTAACAACACGATAACTGAGCTCAAGGGGCTCACAGCCGACCTCAAGTCAAAACTAAATGATCGCAATTCATCTATTGGTCTACTGCTTAACGACCGTCAATTATATGATAATGCTAATGGTGCTGTCATGAGCCTTGACTCACTGCTCACCGACATTAAAGCCAACCCCAAACGCTACATTACTATCAAGGTATTCTAACGAAATTTTGCACACCATTTGTGATGTTTTACAGCAAAAATGGCATCACTATTATGGCTGCATAACGGACCATATTAATACATAGAATTTTAGCGATAATATAGCGAAAAATTTACGCTTATTTGAAACCATTCCAAATAATTTTATTCGGTTTTTTATTTTTGCGGTGGTAAATCTTGGGGCATTAGTGCGACTTATGGCCATAGTCATAGTTTTGTATAATGAATAATTAAACGTTGCCGTTGGTAATTGACTGAAAAATAGGTCGCTGCAAGCGAAAGACACAAATTGGTAGTAGTACCTTCTATAATGCTTTGAATATCAGTAGTCTTAAAAGACAATCTAAAAAAACAAATTTTTATTGAATTTTTTTTTAGAAAATATCAACCGAAATTTGTAATGCTAAAACAAGCCCTATTGGGTAAATGAAGTCACATAAATTAAACAATGAACAAGGAACAGAACATAACGATGTGGAATAAGTGCCTCGACATTCTGCGCGACATTCTCTCGGCCGAGCAATTCAATGCTTGGTTTGAGCCTATTGTCGCTGTGAGTTTCGAGAGCAACAAGCTCACATTGAAGTTACCTTCACAGTTCTTTGTTCAACAAATTGAGCAGAACTTCTTTGATGTATTTAGCGCTACTATTAGGCGTGTCTATGGTAACGACGTCAAGCTCTTCTATACATATAATATTATAGAAGACACTCCAAGTTCGTCAGTTACTTTGGCTCACGACAATTCCAGCTCTAAGCTCACCAGCAAGGTTTCGCGCCAGGTGCAGCAGGTTGCCAATCCGTTCTCGCCTGTCGAGATGGACGACATCGACCCGCAGCTCAATCCGCGATACACTTTCGAGAACTATTGTTGCAGTATGAGCAACAAGCTGGCAGTTAGCGTGGGAAAAGCTATTGCCGAAGATCCTAACTGCAAGACTTTCAATCCTATGTTTGTCTTCGGTACAACTGGAGTGGGTAAGACCCATCTAATTCAGGCAATAGGCATTAAAATCAAGGAACTTAGGCCTCGCACTCGTGTACTCTACACCACAGCACGCATCTTTGAGATGCAATACACTACTGCTGTGAAGAGCAACAAGGTGAACGACTTCATTAGCTTCTATCAGAGCATCGATGTGCTCATTCTCGACGACATTCAGGAGCTTGCCGGCAAAACTGCAACACAAAACACCTTCTTCCACATTTTCAATCACCTGCATCAAAACCAGAAGCAGCTCATCATGTCGAGCGACCGACGTCCTTCCGACATGGACGGCATGGTGCCAAGGCTCATTTCTAGGTTCAAGTGGGGTATGACTGTGGAACTTTACAAGCCCGATTATGAGCTTCGACGCGGTGTATTGCAGATGAAGGCTGCTCAAGATGGTCTATCTCTCAGCGACGATGTCATCGATTTCATCGCCGAGAACGTGATTGAGAGCGTACGTGATCTCGAGGGTATTGTGGTTGCATTACTTGCCCACGCCACCATGCTCAACCAGGAAATCGATATCGACCTGGCACGCAGCGTGATTGGCAACACTGTTAGGGTCAATAAGAAACAAATGTCTTTCGAGCTAATTGCCGAAACGGTCACGCGGTTCTACAACATCGACCTTGAACTACTTTACGGCAAGTCGCGCAAGCGAGAAATCAGCGATGCGCGACAACTGGTGATGTATCTTGCCAAGAAGTCGACACCCATGTCGTCGACCAACATTGGCCAAAAGTTATCACGCGACCACGCCACAGTGCTGCATGCTTGCAAGCAAATCGAGCAACGACTTTCAATCGAGAAAAAGTTCCGTCACGAAGTCGAGATGATAGAAAACGAACTGAGATGATCACAATAACTGATCATCTCAGTTTTCTTTTATACCTATACAAAATAATTGTGTTTTTGATGAATTATTCCTACCTTTGTGCCACTAAAATAACACCTAAAAAATATGAAAGAACAAACATTCACAGTCACTGGAATGAAATGTGTCAACTGCAAGGCACGTGTTGAGAACACTATTAACGCTCTCGATGGAGTTGACAAAGCCGAAGTTAGTCTCGAGAATTCCAATGTTAATGTCACCTACGACGAAACACTTGTATCTCCACAAGCAATGAAAGAAGCGGTCGACGATCTCGGGCGCTTCGAGATGATTCTGTAATGCTTAAGACCCTTCCAGTCATAGGAATGGCTTGCTCGGCTTGTTCAGCCAATGTCGAGAACAAGCTTAATTCAATCGATGGCATCAGCAAGGCACAGGTTAATCTTGTGGGGCGCACTGCTCTCATCGATTATGATCCGTCACGTGTGTCACTTGAGGAAATCAAGAGGCAGATAAGTGATATTGGCTACGATCTAGTTATCGACAGTCAACAAAGTGCTGAGCAACTTGAAGCGTTGGCAATGAAACGACTGCGTCGCATGACTGTGTTAGCTTGGTGCTTTTCGTTACTCATAATGTGCATCTCAATGCGTTGGATTAACGTGGGGGGTGTCAATGCCAGCAACCAACTGTCACTTATTCTTGCTGCGGCATGCCTTGTGTTGTGTGGACGGGAGTTTTATGTTGCTGCTTTCAAGCAGTTGCGTCATGGCACCGCAAGTATGGACACATTAGTGACGATGTCAACTGCGATAGCGTTTCTCTTTAGTGCCTTCAACACTTTCTGGGGCGAGACCACATGGGGCTCTCGTGGTATGGAATGGCACACCTATTTCGATGCTTCAACAATGATTATAGCCTTTGTTCTTACTGGCCGTTTTCTTGAGGAAAAAGCCAAAGACAGTACGGCAAGCAGTCTACGCCAACTCATGGGCATGGCTCCCAAAACAGCAAGAGTGGTCTCTAAGCGCATACCCACCGATGGTGAAGATTCACCTGATCAGGTACCCATCTCAACTCTTGAGAAGGGCGACATTGTGGAAGTGAGAGCAGGAGAGAAGATTCCAGTAGATGGTGAGGTCACATGGGCATCTAGTTTTATGACCGACGATGCTGCCTACGTTGACGAAAGCATGATAACAGGCGAGCCAACACCCGCCGCTAAGCGTGTAGGAGATAATCTGCTGGCTGGCACCATCCCAAGTCAGGGCCGTCTCAGGATGCGTGCTAGGCAGATAGGAGAGGAGACCTCACTTGCACAAATCATTTCTATGGTACAACAGGCGCAGAGTTCTAAGGCTCCTGTTCAGCGCCTTGTCGACAAGGCTGCTGGCGTCTTTGTGCCTGTAGTGCTTACGATTGCGCTTCTTACCTTTGTTTTATGGCTTGTTTTTGCAGGAACGCAGTCGTTGCCTCAGGCCATCATGTCGGCTGTGGCTGTACTTGTTGTGGCATGCCCATGCGCTATGGGGTTAGCAACACCCACAGCACTGATGGTAGGAATTGGAAAGGCTGCCGAGAAGCAGATACTTATAAAAGACGCAACGGCACTGGAACTCTTACGTAAGGTAAATGTTTTAGTTACCGACAAGACTGGCACACTTACAATTCCTAACAAGGATCTTGTCGATTTCACTGCAGCCGACAATCTGCGTCCCGAGCAACGTGAGGCACTCAAGCCTAATGCCCGAGAGGCTATTCAGGCTCTGCACTCTCAAGGCATTCAGGTGCACATGCTCAGTGGCGACAAGGACAAAGCCGTTAGCTACTGGGCCGATAAAGCCGGCATTAAACATTATAAGAGTGGCGTTTTGCCTATCGACAAGGAAACCCTTGTTCAGCAGCTTCAATCGCAAGGAAAGACCGTAGCAATGATGGGCGATGGCATAAACGACACTCAGGCTTTGTCCCTCGCCGATGTGAGCATTGCTATAAGCACGGGCACCGATGTTGCAATCGATGTGGCACAAGTCACCCTCATGGGCAATGACCTTGGCAACTTGCCCATTGCCATTAACATTAGCCGCAAGACTGTGAGTATGATATGGCAAAATCTATTCTGGGCATTCATCTACAATATAGTTTGCTTACCGCTTGCTGCTGGTTTACTGCACATCTTTGGCATCGACTTCCAGATTACCCCAATGTGGGCTGCTGCTTTAATGGCTTTCTCGAGCCTCTCGGTAGTTCTCAATAGCTTACGTTTAAAATACAAGAAACTTTAAGATAATCACATGAATATGCGACCATTGATATTAGTTAGCAACGATGACGGATACAGTTTCCCAGGCATAAAGGTATTGATTGAAGTTGCCAGGGAGTTTGGCGATGTTCTTGTTGTTGCTCCACAACTTCATCAGAGTGCCAAGGCTTCTTCAATCACAATTACCGATCCTTTGCGTGCTATCAAGCAGCATGAAGAGCCTGGACTCACTGTTTATACCGTTAATGGCACGCCAGCCGATTGTGCCAAGTTGGGGCTCGGTGTACTGGCAGGAGACCGCAAAGTCGACCTTGTGCTCTCGGGTATAAATCATGGGCACAATATGGGAAACAGTGTTATCTACAGCGGCACAATAGGGGTAGTGATTGAGGGGCTTATGGCTGGCATCAAGAGCGTTGCTTTCAGTTATAATGACTATCACTTCGACTGCGACTTTAGTCCATGTGTGCCTTACATTCGTCGCATTATCGACATGACGCTGAAGAATCCTCTTCCCAAAGACGTGTGTCTGAATGTAAACTTCCCCAAGACCGATGACCAGTTCAATGGTATAAAAGTGACAACGACATCGCTCGGAGTGTGGACCAACACTTGGGACCATCGCACCGACCCTAGAGGCATTGACTACTATTGGATGCTGGGTGAATATGAGGAGCAGAATCCTGATGACTCTAACACCGACATGTATTGGAGCCGTCGAGGATATGTCACGGTTACTCCTATACACATCGACCAAACCGACTTCGAGGCTATTACACCTCTTGCTAAGCTGCTTGAATAATGCTATTAAATTATTGATATTAAAAGAGAAAATCCCTTTATCGAAACGTTTCGAAAAAGGGATTTTACTTTACCATAGTATTCACACTTCATAAAAGAGGTGTACAATACTCTTTCTCAATGCTGCCGGCACTTATGGTGCGCAGCACTGTGGTATTAATCTCGTCACGATGAGTTGCTCTAGTTTTTTGGTGCTATTCCACTGCAACGCGGCGAACCTCCATGAGGAGGTTTTTTATGAGTTCAGGGCCTCGGCTTCCGATACGCCAGCAATTGCTGGATCGATGAGAATACGTCCGCAATACTCGCAAACGATAATCTTCTTCCTCATCTTGATCTCCATCTGTCGCTGTGCTGGTATACGGTTGAAGCAACCACCACAAGCATTACGCTGAACATAAACAACACCCAAGCCATTGCGGGCATTCTTGCGGATGCGCTTGAATGCGCTCAGCAATCGTGGGTCAGCATTGTTGATTTTATTCTCAAGCTTCTTGGCCTTCTCACGTTGCTTCTCCTCCTCTTGCTTGGTTTCAGCGATGATGGTGTCGAGTTCACCTTTCTTCTCAACAAGAGCCTGTTCGTTGTCGGCAAGATGTCCTTTAGCAATCTGAATCTTCTCATTGATGGCGTCAATCTTGTGACTAGCCTCATCAATCTTCTTCTGGGCCGACTGAACACTGAGCTGCTGGAACTCTATCTCCTTGGTCAGGTAGTCATACTCGCGGTTGTTACGAACGTTGTCCTGATCCTTCTCATACTTGGCGATGAGGTTCTCTGAGCGCTCAATTGAACTCTTTTGATTGTTAATTACAGTGCTGAGTTGCTCAATCTCGTCGTTAAAGTTGCCAATTTTGGTCTGAAGACCTTCAATTTCGTCCTCGAGGTCCTGCACTTCAAGTGGTAACTCACCGCGCTCGGTCTTGATGCGGTCTACTTCCGAGAGGGTTTTCTGCAAATCATAAAGCGACTTAAGGCGCTCTTCTACTGTAAGTTCTTTCTCTTGTTTAGCCATAAAGATTATAAATAATTTACTTGGTTTGATTCGCTTTGTGCAAAATCGACTGCAAAGTTAGGATTTTTTTTCCAAATAATATCATAAAAAATCTCTTTTGTGTAATGTTCGCTCTCATAATGTCCAATATCAGCAAGGATTATGCGCTCTTCATTACCCTGGAAATCGTGGTATTTCATGTCACCGGTAATATACACGTCAGCTCCTTGCGACATTGCTAAACCGGCAAACTCTACTCCAGCACCTCCGCACAAGGCAATACAGCTTACTGTGCGGTCAAGGTTTCCACTGTAACGCATTGTTTCTACCTCAAAGGCTTCTTTAACGCGCTCGAGGAAGTGTCGCGCATCTTGAGGTTCAATATCACCAATCACACCAAGGCCAGCATATTTGTCCTCATTCTCTAGGGAAATAATGTCAAATGCCGGTTCCTCGTAGGGGTGTGCCTTGAGCATTGCCGCAACAACACGAGAGCATATGGCTTTATTGACGAGAACTTCGAGGCGAATCTCTGGTTCCTTGTGTATAGTTCCCACTGTGCCAGCCCATGGTTCTGCACCATCAAGAGGGCGGTAGTGGCCCTCACCACTCATATTGTAACTGCAGTTATCGTAGTTGCCCAAGCGGCCAGCACCAGCGTCACACATTGCCCTCTCAACTTGTAATGCCGCTTCGTTAGGAACAAAAACCACAATTTTGAGCTGTGTATTTTGTTGCGGAGATAGCACCCTCACGTTCTTTAGCCCTATTTTCTCGGCCATCTTGAAGTTGACACCTCCCACTGCACTGTCCATATTGGTGTGAGCGCAATAAATTGTGATGTCATTCTTAATAGCACGTGCAACTATGCGCTCTTGATATGTGCGCCCCACAATCTTCTTGAGACCTCTGAACAGTAGCGGATGATGAGAGATTATCAAGTTTGCACCACGCTCTATTGCTTCTTCGAGTATTTCCTCGCGCACGTCGGTGCACAGTAGCACGCCAGTAACTTCATTGTCAGCACTCCCCACTTGCATTCCTGAATTGTCCCAACTTTCTTGCAAATAAAGGGGAGCCACCGCCTCAATGGCGTTGGTTATTTCTTTTATCAGCATATCATTTTATCTCTATAGTCAACTTGTCAACTATGAACTAAAAACTCTATTTGCCTAGATTCCCAAGAATACTGCGTGTGAGCTCACGTGTGATGGTACGTGTTGCTGCGCTTGTGGCACTCTTGGCTATCTTGCCAGTGGTGGTGGTAGAACTCTTGCGGCTTTTGGTACCTGACACAGCATTACCAATCTTAGTCCCTACTATCGATGCTATGGCAGCAGTCACCGCTGTGAGTATTGCTTTCCAAACCTTGCCAAAAAAGCCAGGTTTCTTACTCTCTTTCTCAGCCTCTTTTGCTTCCTTGGCAGCCTGCTTCTCGGCTTCAGCTTGTGCAGCAGCCTCTTCTGCCTCTTTTGCTTCTTTTTCACTCTCGGCAAGCAATACCTCAAATGCACTTTCACGCTCTTTTAGCTCGTCATACTTGCCATAAATCATAGATCGATTTATTAAAGAGCTTCGTGTCATGCCATCAATAGGTCCTATCTGACTAAGAGGGAATAGAATCTTTGCACGCTCTACAACGGTTGGGGCTCCTTTCTCATCAAGGAATGAGACGAGAGCCTCACCAGTCTCGAGATTGGAAATAGCTTCGGTGGTGTCGAAGTTTGGGTTGGCGCGGAATGTCTCGGCTGCAACTTTCACCGCCTTGATGTCGCGAGGTGTGTAAGCTCGCAATGCATGCTGAATGCGGTTACCAAGCTGTCCAAGTACAATTTCGGGCAAGTCTGCGGGACTTTGGGTCACGAAGTAAATGCCCACTCCCTTGCTTCGCATCAGGCGGATTACCTGTTCAATCTTGTCAACAAGGGCCTTCGATGTGTCTTCAAAGAGCATGTGGGCCTCATCAAAGAAGAAGATGAGTTTAGGTTGTGGCAGGTCACCAACCTCTGGCATCGACACATATATCTCTGAAAGCAACCACAGGAGGAATGTGGAGTAGAGCTTTGGATTATGCTGTAACTCATCTGCAGCAAGAACGCTCATTACGCCTTTTCCTCCCTCTACGGCTAGCAGATCATGGATGTCGAAAGCAGGCTCTCCAAAGAAGTTGTCACCACCTTGTTCTTCCAATGCCAAAATAGAACGCTGAATTGCTCCGATACTTGCGCTTGATACGTTTCCATACTTTGTAGTGTATTCCGACGCGTGTTTTGCTACATAATCGAGCATAGCGCGCAAGTCTTTAATGTCGTCGAGTATCAAGCCTCGCTCGTCAGCAACTTTAAAGACTATAGTGAGCACACCACTTTGCACATCATTAAGCCCAAGCAATCGTGAGAGCAACAATGGACCCATGTTAGAGATGCGGGTGCGCATTGGGTGTCCTTGTTTGCCAAACACATCATAAAACCTTACTGGGCATCCCTCAAATTGTAGGTCTGACTCATTAAGGCCAAATTCAGGAATACGTTTCTCGATAAAACCCGATATCTTTCCAGGTTGGCTAATACCCGACAAGTCACCCTTGATGTCTGCCATGAAACAAGGGACTCCCGCTTTACAGAAACTCTCAGCAATAACTTGCAACGATACAGTCTTTCCAGTACCAGTAGCACCGGCTATCAATCCATGGCGGTTTGCCATCTTACCATTGATGCATATTGCTCCGTTGGGACCATGAGCAATATAAAATTGATTGTCTTTATACATGATTTTAAATAATTTGTTCTATAACCTACAAAAATACACATTTTTAACGAGTATGCAAAATGAATTGTAGCAAAAAATTACATTATTGTTAATAAATTTGTCTTTTATGACTTTTGATAAAACTGAACTGTGCAGATTTGTTTACTATGATTTTTATTACTAATTTTGCATCATGCTTAAAGAAGAAACCATACAACAAATAAAAGACATGCTCGAGCGCAGCCAGTCGCACGACGTGATAGCTCATTGCGATTATCTCATTGAGAACAACAAGGATGAAGACAAACTAGTTATTGCGCAACTCTTTTACATCCGTGGTAATGCCTACAGGCAACTAGGGGAGTGGGGCAAAGCAATGAGCAGCTATCTTGAGGCTGCCGAGCGTGACCCCGAAGGACCAGCTAAGCAAGCCTATTCAAATGCCCTGCAAATTCTCGACTTCTACAACCACGACCTCTACAACCCTTGATTTGACACCCCGACGGTTAAGGAATGTTAAAATGGGGGGGGGTAAATATAATGTGAAATATATATTGTAGTTTTCCGTTATAACTAATGAGTGACCTAATACAGTCATTTATTTACATGACGGAATCATTCTCTATAATTATGTTTTATATCCATAAAAAAATAAATACTATGAAAAGTTCTAATTTTATCAAAATGCGATTATTGAAGTCGTTTCTTTTATTGTTTGCGTTGCTGTTTTCTCAGTATGCGAGCGCTTATGATTTTATGGTTGATGGCCTTTGTTACAATAAAAATAGCGATGGCACAACCGTGAAGGTGACTTACCAAATAAATGATAGTGGCAATAATTATTCAAGCCTCAGTGGAACGTTGGAGATTCCTGCAACTGTCGCTTGGGAAGGAGTAACATATTCTGTTACTACGATTGGTGAATATGCCTTCAGATACAACCAGACTATAACCTCGGTGACAATTCCTTTATCGGTTACATTAATTGACAATAGTGCATTCTATAATTGCAATAAATTGACTTCGGTGATTATTCCCAATTCTGTGACATCTATAGGCAGTGAAGCTTTCTATAATAGTGGTAAATTGGCCTCGGTTACGATTCCTGCCTCAGTTACATCGATTGGTGAATATGCCTTTGTGAATTGCTCTGGAATTACAGCTGTTTCTGTTGATGACGGAAATTTGGCATACGACTCAAGAGATAATTGTAATGCTATTATTGAGACTGGTACTAACACTCTGATATTTGGATGTAGAAACACCGTTATTCCTAACACAGTGACTTCGATTGGTGGGAATGCTTTCGCTAATTGCTGGGGCTTATTTTCAGTTTCTATACCATCGTCGGTGACCACAATCGGGAGTGGCGCATTCAATGGTTGTTATAACATGACCTCTGTGACAATACCTAACTCGGTAACCGATATTGGTGAATATGCTTTCAAAGGGTGCACTAAATTGTCTTCTATTAACATACCAAGTTCGGTGACCTCGATAGGCCGTTATGCTTTTTATGAATGTCCTGGCTTGATTTCAGTGAATGTTCCCAATTTGACTTTTTTAGGTGAATTTGCATTCTGGAATTGCCAAAACTTAGCATCGTTGAATATAGGAAACTCGTTGCCTTCAATAGAGCCATACACCTTCAGTGGATGCAGCGCCTTGACAGAAATAATTATCCCTAACTCGGCAACCTCAATTGGACAGAGTGCGTTCATGGGCTGTACTAATATGACTTCGGTTACTATTGGTAGCTCGGTGACCTCGATAGACAATAATGCTTTTTATGATTGCAATAATCTAAGGTCAATACATTCAAAGATTCAGAATCCTGAAAATTTGACTTATGGACGCTATATTTTTGACGGAGTAAGCATCAATTATTGCAAAGTCTATGTTCCAGTAGGCACTTTGGAATCTTATCAATTCACAGCCCCTTGGAATAGCTTTATGAATATCTTTGAAGAAGGTGGTGGACAAACGCCGATTCGCGGTGACGTGGATGGGGACGGAGTTGTAACGAGTGCTGACATAACGGCAATTTACAACATACTTTTAGGTCAAGACGAATAATAAGTACGAACTTTTCGAAGGACAAAAGCGGTTGCCTTACAATTTAGAAGGGTTGCCGCTTTATTTTATTCAGATAATACTTGTTTTTTGAGAATCACGTGTTCTGCTTCAACTGTTTCGTTTACGTAGATTGATACCAGGTGAGAGTAGCGAGAGGCATCTTCGGTTGTGCAATGGTGGCTAATGCCTCCTCTTGTGCAGCACCTTCTACTCTCTGTACTCTCCACCCTCCACTGAAAAAACCGTTTTAATATTGTTTTGCCTACATCGCTTCTCTTACCTTTGCCATAAAAAACTACTAAAATAGAAAACTATGGAAATCAAAACTATCACCGAAGAATACATTCGTCGCGCCGATGCCGAGTTGAAGTTTAACTCAAAACTCTATAAAAAGGAGGGCGAACCCTTCAGTTCACAAGCCTTGTCTTCAATGGCAGGCTGCTCATTACCCGCAGTAGACCTCTGGCATGGTCTATGGTACCAGGGTGAGATGGCATGTCTGTTCGGAGAACCGAACGTAGGCAAGACTATCCTCGCTATGCAGATTGCCAATGAACTCAATAAACGTGGCCTAAAGACTCTATATTTCGACTTCGAGAACGCTGCTCACCAGTTCAAGTCAAGGTATAAGACCGACAAGTTCGATTATTGTTCAGGCGATGCCGACTTCATCGTCAAACTGCTTAATCCCAACAATTCAACTGCGCCACTCGATAGCCGCAGTATCCTTGATTACATCAAAAAAGACTTTCTCACCGAGCGAGCACCGGTTATTATCATTGACGATATTACACACCTCATCGGCTCGGGGGATCAGGCCGATGTGCGCTTCGTCCTCAACACACTGCGCAGCTGGACACAGCTCTTCCTAGTATCTATCTTAGTCCTTGCGCATTCAAGGCGACGCAAGCCATCTTCGCTCACAACGATCGAGTCTCTCGCTGGCTCTTTTGAGTATTCCTATGCTTTTGATTCTATCTTCTCCCTGACTCGTGCCAACCGATACAACGAGCTGTACAACAACACATCTCATTATATTAAGCAACACAAGAACCGCATGGGACCAGTAATTTATCATGATCTCAACGTCATCACAGCACACTTTGGGCGCGACCACAGCAATGGTTTCCTGCAGTTCAACGACTTGTACACTGGAGGTAATGAGCGCCAGCTGCTCCGATACTACGGCTACGACACAACACAGCAGATTAAGGACGCAATTCTGCATTACCATTCCTTATGTTTCAGCACAAGGGAAATTGCAGATATCGTCGGATGTTCACAATCCCACGTCTCAAAAACTCTGAACAAGCACAAGAAAGACAATGTAGGGACTAGGCCTGTCTCGTCCGATAATAATGAGAATAACCTGATAAACAAAGACGATATAACTGCATGGCTACCTCAACCCATGCCAAAAGTAAAACTAGAACCCGAGCACACACCCATCTACGACCCCAGTAACTATGTCATCGACCCATATGGGGAAAGGATAACCCTCGCTGAATACAACGAGTACTATAGCGAAGCTTCTCAAGATGAGGATTTCGACGAGGATAACCACGACTACTACAACGATGATATCGGCTTTGAGGACCCTCTATACGATGAGTTTGATGATTACGAATCCGACGAGCAAGGACTCGACGTCGAAGTCATTGAGGGGTTTAGCGATTCCACTGATTCCACTGATTCCAGTGATTTCACCAATTTGAGCCTGGTTACAGAATAACGTGATGGGCTTCTACTGTTTGGTTGACAAAGATAGATGCCACAGGCGAGAAGCGAGAAGCGTCTTCGGTAGTGCAGTACTTGCATGTGCCACCTTTAGTGCAACGTTCTTCCATATCGGGATGTCGCTTGAGATAATCCTTGAGGCTACGAGCCACAATTGGCCCCTGCTCAATGACATTCACATTCGCAGGAGCATATTTCTTTATTTTGTCATAAAGGAGAGGGTAGTGGGTGCACCCCAGGATTATTGAATCAATCTCGTTGCATTGTGCCATGAGTGCATCAACATCTTTCTTGACAAAATAGTCGGCTCCGGGTCCATCGCTCTCACGGTTTTCAACCAAAGGCACCCACATGGGGCATGCATGGCTGAAAACCTTAATGTCAGGATGCATCTTGGCTATCTCAATATCATAGGAGAGGCTCTGCACTGTGCCAGGGGTGCCGAATAGACCCACCTTACGTGTGCGAGTAAGGTTGCCAATCTCCTCGACTGTGGGACGGATTACACCCAGCACCCTACGGTCTGGATCAAGATCCTGAAGGTCACGCTGCTGAATTGAGCGCAAGGCTTTTGCCGATGCAGTATTACATGCCAGAATCACAAGGTGGCATCCTTGTGCAAAAAGGTGCTTTACCGCCTGCAAAGTGAATTCATATACAAGCTGATAGGAGCGGTTGCCATAAGGTGCGCGCGCATTGTCGCCTAGGAATATGTAGTCATACTGTGGCAACTCTTTCCTTATTTCGCGCAAAATAGAAAGTCCACCGAATCCCGAGTCAAAGACACCGATAGGAGCTGGTTTTGTACTATATTGTGAAGCCATAACTTATTGAAATATTATTGCAAATTTAGACAAAATAATGCAAACCTCAAAAAAGATTTCAACGCAGTCTGTAATAAGGATTGTTTATGGAGTGATTGCGCTGCTCGCGATATGCACTATCGAGCAACACTTTGCATTTTGCCGATATCAAATGAGCTGCATAGTCGTAGTAGGAACGTTCGTCGCCTGTGAGCACGGGGTCACTACTGAAGTCATGCACCTTATCCTCACCAAAGATAGACTTCATCACCCACAAGTCTTGATTATTAAGATGTGGGAACGTGCTGCGAGGAGGAACTATCACAATGTAGTTGGTGTGATTCTCGTCAAGAATCTTTTTGATGGTTTTGAGCTGTTCCTCCATTGCACTATCAATATCAGGCTCATCTGCCGATGGCAACTTAGCCCGCTTGTGTTGAGCCAAGCGCTCAGGTGTGAAGAACTTATCGGGACAGGTGGCGATAATCGAGTCGATCTCACCATAATACATTTCGTTGAGATATCCAATTCGGTTGGGAGCAATCTCACTGATTATTCCTTCTTGTTGCATCTCATTCTTGTATCGGCTAGGAAAAAGAGCATACTTAACCTGGTCTATGTCACGAAATGCATTTAAGAATAATGAATGTACATTGAACCAGTCAATTGCACTCGTAGTTGCTGGATGCTGAACAAAGAGAATATCTTTCTCGTTAGGCTGTTTTCGCTCCAGCATCTTCGCTTCGATTACAATAAGAGCATTTTTAATTTTGCTGCCATGGTTATTGAGGAAGCGCATCTTATTGATAATTCCAGTAAGCGTTTCACTCGAGGCGTCGAAGTGCAAGATAGATGCTGTGCTATCGAGATAGGGCTTCCAGTAGCTTGCTTTGAAGTTTTGCGACATTGATGACCCTAGTATAAACGAGTCGTAATGGCATTGGTCGTTATACAAGAGATAGGTCTCAATTGAAGTAAATCCAGCATTATTGCCCACAATTACCGAGTCACGTCCATTTGCATCTTTAGTAATTGGATTCACAATGTGGAAGGGATCGGCAATAGCATAGAGTGCTATGAAAAGCAGTATTGGCGATGCTGCCAGTACTGTTCGCAAGATGAATTTCATTATTGAATCTTTCATAGCAACTTAGAATTGGAAATAAATGTACTGAATATTGGTTTCCGCTCCATAGAAAGCAATAATAAACAACAATGCCCAGTAGATTACCCACCGCAAGATAGTGGGCATCTTAAGAGTCATAATGGGGAATTCCTGACGGCGGCCAAGCCACTCAACAATCACAAACGGAATAATGTAATAGAATGCCGTAATTCCCATTGGCACCGATAGATAGCTACCATGAATAAGAGTGCTTAGACACTCTTGAAGGTGTGAAATGTTTGGAGAACGGAACGATAGAAAGATAAATGCAAAAATCAAAAACGTGAGAATGCATTTGGGGATATCACGAAGCCGTGCATGATTAGAGTATGATTTCTTGGGACGGAATACAAACGGCAGCAACATCATGCCGTTTATCGTTCCCCAGATGACAAAAGTCCAGTCAGCCCCATGCCACAGGCCAGATATAGCAAAGACAATCATGATGTTAACGCAAGTGCGCCACTTTCCACATCGTGAGCCACCTAAAGGGAAATAGATGTATTCCCTTAGCCAGGTCATGAGCGAGATGTGCCACCGTTGCCATAGCTCCTTCATGTTGCGAGAGAAGAAAGGATAATTGAAATTAGGCAACAACTTAATGTTGAACAAACGAGCCGAACCAATAGCAATATCACTATAGCCCGAAAAATCAGCATAAATCTGGAATGCAAACAGAATTGATGCCATGATAATAGACGAGGCACTCATCACCGAGGGATGATATAGCAGGTTATCTACATATCCTGCAAAATTATCGGCAATGACTAGTTTCTTCACTAGTCCCCACAGGATTTGCCGCATACATATTACGGCATTATAATAATTGAATGATTTCTTTGTGAGGAACTGAGGCAACAGGTTTCTTGCCCTCTCAATAGGTCCAGCCACCAACTGAGGGAAGAATGCAATGTAAACAAAGAAGGCGACAACGTTGCGTGTAGGTTTAGCCTTTCCGTTATAGACGTCAAAACTATAGCTTATGGCCTGCAAAGTGTAGAATGAGATTCCAACAGGAAGCAGAATGTTTAGAGTGGGGAAGTCGGGGTTAGCACCAAAGAGCCGTAAGATATCAGCTAAAGAGTCTTTGAAAAAATTGAAATACTTGAATGTGGCAAGAATGCCTAAATTAAGAATCAGGTTTAACGCAAGCCAAACCTTTGAACTCTTAGAGTGATCGTTCTTTATTACTAATCCAGAAAGAAATGTTGAAGTAGACGTTATAATGATTAGAGACAGAAATCGCCAGTCCCACCATCCATAGAAGATATAGCTAGCCACAAGCAGAAAAAGATTCTGCCACATCAACTTGTTGCGCAGAATCCAATAACCAGCAAATACTAATGGAAGGAAAAACGCATATATATAACTGTCGAACTGCATGTGGCTGCTGGACTTTGATTTATCACTTAAAATCGTTAATTATTTTAGCGATTTGTTCAGCATCGCCAGCAGTAATAGGATGACCAATAGGCAGGCTTATCGCATGATCGGCAATATCGTTGGTGACTGGCAACTTGTAAGACTGGAAACGACGGTAACATGGCTGCCTGTGAGGAGGAGTTGCATAATGAATATCGGTCAAGACTCCTTTCTTCTCAAGGAATGCTCGCATCTCATCACGATTCTCGACTCGTATCACATATTGGTGCCAAATTTGGAGCATATCGTCGAAGATGTCAGGCTTCTTTACCAAAGGATTTGTTATGTGTTCATTGTAGGCTTGAGCGACCTCATCACGGCGCATATTCTCCACATTGAGGTAGCGAAGTTTCACACGCAGCATGGCAGCCTGAATCTCATCGATGCGGCAGTTAAGTCCCATGTAGATGTTATGATATCTAGTGTCACTACCATAGTTAGCAATGGCTCTAACGGTCTTCGCGAGAACCTCATCATTGGTGACAACTGCTCCAGCATCACCTAGCGCTCCCAGATTCTTGGTAGGGTAGAAGCTTATGGCACTTGCATGCCCAAGTCCACCAGTTGTGAAAGTGCCATTAATTCCAGGAACACTAGATTTTGCCCCAATTCCTTGAGCATTATCCTCAATTATCTTGAGGTCATAGCGTTTGGCGATATTCATCAATTCCTCGTCCCAACAAGGTGTTCCGTAGAGGTGTACTGGCATAATGGCAGTGACAGCTGGAGTAATAAGATTCTCAATAAGCGACGAATCCATGTTCATCGTATCAAGGCGAGCATCGCACAAGCAAGGAGTCATGCCATTATCACTAATAGCAAGCACCGAAGCAATGTAGGTGTTAGCAGGAACGATAACATGGTCCTCATGGTGCAAAACCCCCATTTCAATATAAGCTCGAAGAATTAACCTAAGCGCATCGAGCCCATTACTAACAGCAATACAGTACTTCGCTTCGCACAGTCCAGCGATTTCTTGCTCAAGAAGATTTGTCTGTTCACCATGCAGATATCTGCCCGATTTAATTACATTACATGCTGCTTCTTGCAGCTGTTCGATATATGGCTCATTGGCTCGGGCCAAATCAAGGAATGGATATTTCATTTTGAAATTTTACATGAAGTTAGATTCTTGAATTCTTTGTAGTCTCGCACATAGTCGTTCTCATCATAATGATCCGAGGCTAACACCAAACAGACAGAACCAGACGAGAAATTGTTAATAATACGCCATATGCCAGGTACTAAAAGCAATCCCATATAAGGTCGATTTAAAGATACTGTCCTTTGGTTCACGCCATCATCAATAATCACATCAAAAGAACCGCTAATGGCAACGATAAATTGCTGCAGTGTCTTGTGAGAGTGACCCCCTCGCTCTTCACCTCCTGGCACATCATAAAGATAGTATACACGCTTTATGTCGAAAGGTACTTGCTGGAAGTTTTCCACAACCGAAAGATTCCCATTGACGTGATGATTCTTCTCTAGTGTGAAGATCTTACAGTTATCAATACTCGATGTAGTGTGTCCGTCGAAATTATTCATTTTTAAGTTTTATGAACTCATTAAAGTCTTCAATATAGTCGTTGGGATCATATGCAGTGCTGCTTAGCACCATAGCCACCGAGTTTGTGGAAAAGTTATCGATAGAACGCCAAATCATACGTGGCACATACAGACCATAATAAGAGCGTGCCATGTGATAACGATTCTCACCAGTACCATCGTTGAGAACAACGTCAAAACTGCCTGAGAGAGCAACAATAAATTCTTCCTGACAGCGGAAGGCATGACCTTCGCGAAACATACCCCCTGGCACGTCATAAATCCAGTAGCACCGCTTCACCTCAAATGGAATGTGTCCCTCGCTCTCTATGAACGACAGGTTCCCACGTGGATCGCAGATTTTAGGAAGATCTATTAACGCAGGTTTAATCATATTTTTCCAATCAGATTAAGAAGATACTTGCCGTAATCGTTCTTTGCCAACGGTCTAGCTAACTTACGCAGCTGTTTGTCGTCAATCCATCCTTTACGATAGGCAATCTCTTCAAGAGCCGCAACTTGCACACCTTGACATGTTTCGACTGTAGCAATAAAATTGGATGCATCGAGCATCGAAGCAGGAGTTCCGGTGTCTAGCCACGCAAAACCACGGCCTAAGGTTTGTACCATTACACGATCCTGTGAGAGATAGTGCTGGTTGACAGTTGTGATTTCCAATTCACCACGTGGTGAAGGTTTTATGTTTTTGGCGACTTCAATCACATCGTTGGGGTAAAAATACAGGCCCGTCACGGCATAATTGGACTTGGGCTGAGCTGGTTTCTCTTCGATGTCAAAGGCTTTTCCCTCCTCGTTAAACGCAACGACGCCATATCGCTTAGGATCTTTTACTGCATAAGCAAAAAGAGTGGCATATCCTGTGGTGCTAGTTGTGACAAGTGCGTCCTTCAGCATACCGGTGAAACCCTGTCCATAAAAAATGTTATCACCTAGCACCAGGCATACTGAGTCCTCGCCAATGAACTCTTCACCAATTATAAAAGCTTGTGCCAATCCATCAGGAGAAGGTTGCTCAGCATAACTAAATTTCACACCTATTTCCTCGCCAGTTCCTAGCAGTCGTTCAAACTGCGGGAGGTCGTGTGGTGTAGAGATGATAAGAATCTCTTTGATGCCAGCAAGCATTAGCACCGAGATAGGGTAGTATATCATCGGTTTGTCATAGATGGGAACAAGTTGCTTAGAGATGCCTTTGGTGACAGGATATAGACGAGTTCCCGATCCACCTGCGAGTACTATACCTTTCATAATTACTTCTTATTTTTCGAACTAGCGATTGCCGTACATCTGCTCATAATACTTTTGATAGTCGCCGCTTGTAACATCTTTAATCCACTGCTGATGATCAAGGTTCCAGCGTATTGTTTTCTCAATGCCGACTGTAAAAGGAGTCTCAGGATACCAGCCAAGCTGAGTCGCAATCTTTGAAGGGTCAATAGCATAGCGCATATCGTGGCCTGGACGATCGGTAACGTAGGTGATGAGGTCATAGTTTATATCATCAAGACTGCACTTGAGTAGTCCCTGGTACTTAGGCTCCTCATGCATTATGCGAGCAATTGTGTCGATGATAAGCTTCACAATATTAATGTTGCTTTCCTCATTAAAGCCACCAATATTGTAAACCTCACCAATTTTACCTTTGCGAAGAACAAGGTCTATTGCCTTGCAATGGTCTTCTACGTAGAGCCAATCACGCACGTTTAGACCCTTGCCATAGACAGGCAGTTTCTTTCCCTCGAGAATGTTGTGGATGACCAAAGGAATGAGCTTCTCAGGGAAATGATAGGGACCATAGTTGTTACTACAACGCGTGATGTTGACAGGGAAATTGTAAGTGTGATGATAGGCCATCACAATCATATCAGCGCTAGTTTTAGATGCCGAATAAGGCGAACGAGGCGAAAGGGGGGTTTCTTCAGTGAAGAACTTTTTACCAAAAGTGGTGAGGTCGTTACGACCTTCAATTACTTTCCTCAACTCGTCGTCGACGTGTAGAGGCTGTGCTTCGTCGAAATCCTTCTCAAGCGATCCGTAAACCTCATCAGTAGAAATCTGAAGGTATTTCTTACCTTTCTTATAGCGAGGTTTTCCTGTGTCATCTTTGCCATCGGCCCATGCCTCTCGAGCGCAGTTGAGTAAATTCTGAGTACCCAGAATGTTTGTTTCAAGGAAGAGTTTTGGGTTCTCGATGCTACGGTCAACATGACTTTCGGCAGCAAAGTTTACCACGAAGTCTATGTCGTTATCATCAAAAATTCCTCGGACAACATAATAGTCTTTTATATCTCCTTTCACAAAAGCGACATTTGGCAGTTCAAGCTCTTCCTTGATAGAGTTAATGTTACCTGCATAAGTGAGTGCATCAAGCACTATCACCTTGATGTCGTTACCATGCTTTGCAATTATATATTTCAAGAAATTGGCACCTATAAATCCTGCTGCGCCTGTTACAAGATAAGTAGTCATAAATAATAATTATTTAACCCACAAAGATAATTCAATTATTGCGAATCACAAAATTCACCTCTGCTTTTTTGGGGTTAATTATCATTTTGAGTCTTCTTTTTGCTTTTTGTTGGGTAGGGCAAGATTTAATATTATTCCAACAATGGCTGCAAGGCCTATACCAGACAGGCTGAATGTACCTGCGGTGAGCTCGGCACCGCCCACACCGGTGGTGAGCATAATGCTAGCGATAATGATATTGCGGGTTTTAGAAAAGTCTACCTTGTTGCGCACGAGGTTTTGGATTCCCACTGTGGCAATGGTTCCGAAGAGCATCAACATGATGCCTCCTAGCACGGCTTGTGGTATACTCTGCAGGAAGGCGTTGAGTTTGCCGAATACTGAAAAAGCTATTGCAGCAACAGCAGTGATGCGAATCACCGCGGGAGAAGTGACTTTTGTGATTTGCATAGCGCCCGTAACCTCGCTGTAGGTCGTAACTGGAGGACCGCCCATGAAAGCTGCCGCAAGGCAGGCGAGTCCGTCGCCAAGCATCGTACGGTGAAGGCCAGGGTCTTTTACGAAGTCTTTGCCTGCAACATTGCTCACCACATACACATCGCCCACATGCTCTATAAGAGTCGCGATGGCAATTGGCATCAGGCACACAAACGGCTGCCAATCAAAGGCTGGTAATATGGGATGAGCAATATTTTGAGGTAAAGCAAACCATGGAGCATCAATGATGCCTTTGAAGTCAACAAGACCCATAGCAATGGCTATTATATATCCAACAGCGATGCCGCCCACCACAGGGATCAACCTGAACATGCCCCGAGCATAGGTTAGGATTGTTATAGATACTACTAGTGAGATTATCGCAAGAAGCCAGTTGCTCTTTGACATGTCGACGGCTGTACCCGAGAGCGAAAGGCCAATCAAAATGATGACAGGACCAACCACTACGGGAGGAAACAAGCGGCTTAGGAAATCGGTGCCTCGCCATTTGATTAGCGCTGAGGCAATGAAATAGACCAATGCAACACCGGCGAAACCTGACAGTGTGCCTTCAAGGCCCCATTGTTTTGAAGCGAGTAGGATAGGTGCTATAAAAGCAAAACTTGACCCGAGAAAGATGGGTACTTTTCCTCGGGTCACAAGATGAAAAATAAGGGTGCCTATTCCTGCCGAAAAAAGAGCGGTGGCAGGATCAAGTCCCACAAGTAGAGGCATCAAAACTGTGGCACCAAATGCCACAAAAAGGAATTGTACGCCAACTACGGTCTTGCGTACAGGAGATAATTGTTTGCTATCCATCTTAGATTTAATCTAAAGTTTGACAAAAATACTCCCTTTTCATGGAATCCCCGCAACAAAAACAAAAAAGTTATCCACAATCCTTTGCCTCACGTATGTGTGTTAATGAGACAATCAGGGACAATGTGCTAAGTTTCAAGTTATTCGGCTTCGGGTTATTAGGGCAATTGATGCGGAATGGATGATTGAAACATGGAATCAATGGAATCAGAAGAATCAGTGGAATCAGTGGAATCAATGGAATCAGTGGAATCACCTGACTCACCTGACTCACTTGACTCACTTGAGTCGGTTAAGTCGCCAGCGGCGAGAAATCGAACAAAATAAAGGGATGGCAGTAAGTCAATGAACGCGTGTGTACGCAAAGGTAGTGGATGGTGGGGTAGCGAGACAACATTGAAAAACACCAAAGGATTATAGTCTTGTGGTGATTGAGGATCAGGCCCTGCTTCTCAATCTTACTTTCGTTAACTGTGCAGATAGCGCGCCTATATTTGGGAAAATGATGGGTGACAACTTGTTACAAATGGAGCAGCAATAATGTCACTTTATTAAATAAATATTGTTTTATGATAAAAAAGAACTAAAAAAATTTGTAAAGCTATCATTTTTGATTAATTTTGCAAAATATATATAGCAATCCTTAAAAAGGTACAATATGGTGACCGACGAAGGTAAAATATACGGACTGATAGGAACATCACTCACTCATTCGTTTTCGATGGACTTTTTTAATCAGAAGTTCATCTCTGAAGGCATTGACGCTCAATATTTCAATTTTGAGCTCAATGACATTGGCGAGCTGATGACTATTTTTAGCGAATATTCCAACCTTAACGGATTGAATGTGACAATGCCTTATAAAGAGAAGGTCATACCATTCATGGATGAACTCGACGAGACCGCCGAAAAGGTTGGTGCCGTGAATGTTATTAAGATAATTAAAGGCGAGAAAGCTGGAGTAATTAAGCTCGTTGGGTATAACTCAGATTATATGGCTTTCCGCAACTCGATTGCCCCGTTGCTAACACATGAAATGACATCAGCCCTAGTACTTGGCACTGGTGGTGCCAGCAAAGCAGTGAAAGCTGCCCTCGAATCGCTTGATATTGATGTGGATTTGGTTTCAAGACGCAAATCGGCCTCAATCATTACCTATGAAGAACTCACTAAGCAAATGATTCACTCTCACAACGTGATCGTGAACACGACACCATTAGGCACATATCCTGACACAGAACTCTGTCCTGACATTCCTTATCGATTTATCACGCCCCAGCATCTGTGCTATGATTTGGTTTATAACCCAAGCGAAACGATGTTCATGAAAAAAGCTAAGGAGAGAGGCGCTATTGTGAAAAGTGGTTTAGAAATGCTTTTGTTGCAAGCATTTGAGTCCTACAGGATTTGGACTGAGGATTAATAATGAGGAAAGATGGGCAACGTTAGTCTCTTGTCGCGTTTGCCAGTACTTAGGCTCCTGCTGCCGTTGGTAGCGGGTATTCTTTTTTTCCGTGCAACCAATAACTTATGGCTGCCGGCAGTGTTGTTGGCAGTACTCATAGCAATATTGATTGCTATGCAACTGTATGGAAAGACCTCCTTAGGGAAGCTAAGGATGCGAAGTTGGCGCATTATTCCCATATCGCTGGCGATGGCCATTGTGGGGTGGGGGGCTGCATGGGTAGCAGAACCTACGCATCTTGATACTAACCATTTCAATGGCACGGTTGCATGTGGAAGAATCGAAAATTTGAAATATAATGAGCAAAGCATGCTTATGCAGGTCAAACTTCTAAATGTCGGCGGCAATGGAAATACTGTGAAGGGGGCACACATTCTGCTGTCGACAAGAGGGTGCAACTATGACTTTGTGGCAGGTGACCTTATTGCTTTCACTCTTGAGGTTAACCGAGTGCGAAACATGGGAAATCCAGATGAAATGGACTATGAGCAATATCTTCATGACAAAGGTATCATTTATCGTCAACACGTTGAAGTGAGGGAATTAGAAAAGGTTGGAGAATCACCAACATTCATGACTCGAGCATTCAATGTGAGGAGCGACCTGCAGCATCGTGTCCTTAACTCCAGCTTAAGTCCAGAATCACAGTCGTTGTTAATTGCTACGCTGCTTGGCAATGATGATTTCATCGAACCATCGATGCGTGACAGCTTTTCACGAGCTGGCGTAGCTCATGTTCTCGCTTTAAGCGGACTTCATATTGCTGTAATATCATTAATCATTTGGTTTCTGTTCTTTCCATTAGATTATATAAGAGGAAAGAAGATAAGGTTACTATTGACATTGATTGCCCTGATAGCCTATGATGTGCTCACAGGATTGTCAGCCTCGGTAATCAGGTCGACGGTTATGATAGCGTTTGTGTTTATGTCGCAAATCTTTTACCGTAAATCGTCTCCGCTCAACTCCGTTGCCGCCGCTGCTCTTGCAATCCTGGTGATTAATCCTAGTTCGCTCTATAGTGTAGGTTTTCAGCTCAGCTTCATTACTGTTTCATCACTAATCATATTTTACCAAGCATTTGAGCTTAAGCATCCACAAAATAAAATTCTTAACTACTTCTACACTATTATTGTTTCCTCGCTAGTTGCGATGGTAACTACGATAATTCTCACATCATATTATTTTAATGTCATGTCGCTTATTGCAGTGATATCAAATGTGTTGATTATGCCATTTATTCCAGTGTTTATGGTGCTTGGGGCATTTGCTATATTGTTGCTGGCGATGGGGGGAGGAATTGCAGGATTATCGCAGGCAATAGATTGGATTGTTGACGCTATCGAAACCATGGCTGGTTGGATGTCTACAATCTCACCACCGAGTGGAAACGTTTTTGTCACATGGGTTGCTGTGTTGGTTTATTATTCTGTGCTTATTCTCTTGTTTCTGTGGATTTACAAGCGCAACTCACGCATGCTGCTTGCTGCAGGCGTTGTCTTGATAATAGGTGTTGTCATTGGCTTAGTCAAGGATTCGATGGCACCACGCCGCGGATTGGTGATATTCAACTCTTTTAATTCTACGCCTATGCTTTATTTTAATGGCAATGAGGCTCTGCTTTGGGTGCCCGATGTGCCAAACGATTATGACGTAGAGAACTTCAAGCGGTGGAACCGCGCATTTCTTGCTCATCATAGAATTGATAGCATAATAATGGTGGATAGCGCCAAATGTCAATTGCCCGGAGCAGTTTTTGACCCACCTTATGCCAACGTTATGGGGACTTGCATCATGGCTGCGGGTAAAGGTAAATGGAAGAATTACATTCGCGAGGATAGTGTCGCACTGCAATTTGATGTGGCTTTGGTGACCAAGGGATTTCATTCGAAGATATCTCGTCTAAAAGAACTCATTACATGCGACACGATTGTGCTGTCGGGCGGAATCTACGAAGAAGAGAATGTGACGCTTGACAGAGAGTGTAAATCGTCAAAGATACCTTTTTATAATGTTAAGCAGTCGGGAGCCTACCAAAAATATTACTAATGCTTTTTCCCTATTACTCGGCCTGCTCCATAGAAATGCTCAGTATAATAACGTGATGTGATGTCGTCAATAACTACTCCTCGTGACGATGAGGCATGCGCAAACATATTATCCTTTAAATATATGCCCACATGGCTAATGCTTTCGCCATCTCCATTATGGAAGAAAACTAAGTCGCCTTCACGCAGTTCGTCGACTGCTATTGGCTCACAGTTTTTGGTATAGATTCGCGCACTATTGCGCTCGATTCTTTTATCATATACTGAAAGATATATTTCCATCACAAAACCAGAGCAATCGCTTCCTTGCTGTTTCTTGTGTGAGCCACCTTCGTAGGGGGTACCCAGCCAACTCTTTATTTCGCTATATAACTCCTTGTTGTCATGCCGACTCAACTTCAAATCAAGTCGTTTCCACTGTTCGGTGGTAGCATAATGATCAACGTGATTGTCATCATTGAAAACTGGGGCTGGTGACGACTTCTTGGGTGGCATATTATTCTTTTCCTTTTTTCCCCACACATCGTGAGGAGTTCTTGCTTTCCCTGCCGGAAAGTCGCCATAGTCGTCGACATATCTTGTAGTCGTGCCGCAACCAGTATTTATAATGCTAAACATCGCAAGCATTATAATGAGAAAACAATGTCGATGAGTGGACTGGATGCGATACATGATAAAAGAATGCTCTAAAGACATGTGAAACAAATCACACATCTTTAGAGCAAAAATAATTATTACAAATTATTCAGCTTTTGGCTCTTCTTTATCTTCCTCTTTTGGAAGGAAATCGGTAATTCCACTATTGATGAGCAGATTGTACCAGTTGATGAGCTTCTTGATGTCGGTGTTGTAAACACGGTCGGCATCAAAGTCGGGAACCACACCTTTAAAAAATTCTTGCAGAGCAGCTGGCTCCTTGTAGTCAGCAGCATTGAGAGGCTTTGCGTCATATTTAGTTTTGATAGCTTCGAGCACCTCTCCCAATGGCTTGTCACCACTCTCGGTATACATCGAGATGTCGCCAAGAGCAATCACTTTGTCGCGAGAATGTGCAGTGCCACGCTTCTTGTCGGTTATGTTTTCAACTATAATGATGTTTTTACCGTATTTTACTAGACGGTATAATCCGGGACGTCCCGAGATTGCTAAAATTTCTTTCAACATAATATCCAATATTTAAGTATAATAATTTCTTTAACCACAAGTGATTAGTTAACAACGTCTTGATTGCTTTAAACAAAGCAATTGCTAGGCTAGTAGTTCGATTATATTTTTAAGGGCATCATCAAGTCCTGCGACATTCTTGCCACCAGCTTGGGCAAAGCCTGGCTGGCCGCCACCACCGCCTTGTATAAGTTTGGCGGCTTCACGAATGATTAAGCCAGCATTCTTTCCTTCTTTTACGAGGTCGTCGCTCAAGGCGATTGTGAGCATAGGCTTGTCGTTGTGGTGCGTAGCAGCAACAAACGCCACCTTAGGTTGCTTGTCGGTCTTGATAGAAAGAGCAAGACTCTTGACAATGTCGGAATCATAAGAGCCGCGAAGCATTAGCACAGCGGTGTCTCCGACCATTGTTGATGTGGAGTAGAGTTTCTCCTTGAGCATCTTCACGCGATCCTTTATGAACTCATCCACCTGCTTGTGTAGATTGGCGTTCTCGCTAATAGACTTATTGATGGCATTAATTATGTCGGGGGCATTATTGAATAGCTCCTTGATACCCTTTAAGGTGTCTTCAACGACATCGATAGCATTCTCAACGTTTTCGCCTGTGATGGCCTCGATACGGCGAATGCCAGCGGCAATAGAGCTCTCGCTTACAATTTTTATCATACCTATATTGCCAGAGTTTGCCACATGAGTACCACCACACAATTCTACGGAGTTTCCATACTTGATGACGCGTACTTTGTCGCCATATTTCTCGCCAAAGAGAGCCATAGCACCCATTTTGCGGGCCTCGTCGATGGGGACTTCACGATGTTCCTCACGAATGATAGCTTCACGAACTAGAGCATTGGCGCAATGTTCCACTTTGCGAATTTCCTCGGGAGTCATCTTTTTGAAGTGCGAGAAGTCGAAGCGTAGCAAATTGGGACTAACAAACGAACCTTTTTGCTCAACATGAGTACCAAGCACTTGTCTAAGGGCATAGTGCAACAAGTGAGTAGCGGTGTGGTTGCAGGCGATAGCCTGACGTGCCTCTGCGTTGATACGAGCCACGAAAGTAGCGCTTGGGTCGGCAGGCAATTTCTTAACGATATGCACTGGCAAGTTGTTCTCACGTTTGGTATCGATGACTTCAATCTTCTCAGCGCCATTGATAAGCCATCCCTTGTCGCCCACTTGACCACCCATCTCGGCATAAAATGGGGTAGTGGCTAGCACCACTTGGTAGTATTCGTTCTTCTTTTGAACGATGTGTCGATAGCGGAGTATCTTGGTCTCACACTCATTGAAGTCGTAACCCACAAACTCGGTCACGCCCTCTTTAAGCTCTACCCAATCGCTAGCCTCGACGGCGGCGGCGTTGCGGGCACGCTGTTTTTGTTTTGCCATCTCGGTATCGAACTGCTCCTTATTAACTGTCATGTTGTTTTCCTTCAGGATTAGTTCAGTAAGATCGAGAGGGAAGCCATAGGTGTCGTAAAGAGTGAAAGCAATCGCACCGTCAATTTCCTTCTGACTCTCAGCTTTAGCCTTAGAAATCACACCATCAATCATCTTCATACCTGTCTCAAGAGTGCGCAGGAACGCATCCTCCTCTTCCTTGATGACATGCTTGATGAGGCTGGCTTGGGCAGGGAGCTCAGGATAGGCCTCGCCCATCGATTCGATAAGAGTATCGACCAGCAGATGCATGAACGATTCTTTGAAACCAAGAAATGTGTATCCATAGCGTACAGCACGGCGCAAGATGCGACGGATTACATAACCCGCCTTAGCATTGCTGGGAAGCTGACCATCGGCTATCGAAAATGCGATAGTGCGAACATGGTCGGCAATTACTCGCATAGCCACATCGGTGTCGTGAGCATTTCCATATTCTTTGCCTGCCAGCAATCCTATCTTCTTGATAAGTGGTTGGAAGACATCGGTATCGTAGTTTGACTTCTTACCTTGCAAAGCCATACACAATCGCTCGAATCCCATACCAGTATCAATAACCTTGGCAGGAAGAGGCTCAAGCGAGCCATCGGCTTTGCGATTATATTGCATGAACACAAGATTCCAAATCTCAATCACTTGTGGATTGTCTTTATTAACAAGCGATGCTCCAGGAACATCAGCCTTCTCCTCATCGCTTCTCAAGTCGATGTGAAGCTCAGAACAAGGTCCGCAAGGTCCTGTATCGCCCATTTCCCAGAAGTTATCATGACGATTACCATTGATAATATGATCCTTAGGCAGATGCTGCTCCCAGAAAGCAGCAGCCTCATTATCACGCTCTAGACCTTCGCTAGCAGAACCTTCAAACACAGTTGCGTACATTATGCTTGGGTCGAGCTTAAGAACATCAACCAGATATTCCCAGCTAAAATCGATAGCTTCTTTTTTGAAATAGTCGCCAAAAGACCAGTTTCCAAGCATCTCAAACATGGTGTGATGATAGGTGTCGTGCCCAACCTCCTCAAGGTCGTTGTGCTTGCCACTCACCCTGAGGCACTTCTGCGAGTCGGCGACACGACGCCACTGCGGCTCCTTGTTGCCCAGAATGATGTCCTTGAACTGGTTCATGCCTGCGTTGGTGAACATTAGCGTGGGGTCGTCCTTGATTACCATGGGTGCCGACGGCACGATGTGGTGGTCACGATCTTGAAAGAACTTCTTGAACGATTCTCTGATTTCTTTTGCTGTCAACATACTATTTTATATTGTTTTTTGTGATTTACAATGATATTTCTTGCCAGTTAAAATCAAAAGTTGTATTTTAGCACGAAAAATTTGCGCAAAGTTAATAATTTTACGTGTAATAAAAGTCAAAAATATTCAAAAATATAGCAAGAGATGAAAGATAAACTTAGCAAAAAGTATTATAAAATAGGTGATGTGGCCGAGATATTAAACGTGCCAACATCAACTCTAAGATTCTGGGAGAAAGAATTTACAGTAATCAAACCTAAGCGAAATGCTAAGAATATCAGGGTATATACCTCTAAAGATATAGAAACTATAAAAATGATTTATTATCTAGTCAAGGAGAAAGGCCTTAAACTCGATGCCGCACAAGCAATGATAAAACGTAACCGTGATGGTATATCTAAGCAGTACGAAGTTGTTGAACGCCTTAAGCAGATGCGTGAGCAATTACTTAAACTGGATGGAGCCCTTGCTTCGCTAAAACCTTAAAGGCAAGAATTATTAACCACCTCAAGCGATATAATGCTTGGTCACTAATAAAGAAATCACGTCATCAATGGGACACAAGTCAACTAATCACATTGGCTTGTGTCTCATTTTTTTGCAAAAATGTAGAACATAAATAAAGTTATGCAATCGGTATACATGCCTCATAAAGATTTTTTAAACATTTTAATATTGCATAAAATGACATTATTTACGAACTTTGCAAAAATTATAGATTAATACTTAAAAAACATTTATAGGTAATAATATGGATATTTTAAAATTCAAACAGAAAAGTATTCTTCAACAGCTGCGCTCGTCTTACCAGCCAAAACTTCCCACTGCACTACAGGGACCAGTGGTGGCCGTGAAGGGCGCCGCCACGCAGTCGGCCGGCAATCAGGAAGATATCAAGGCGTTGTTTCCCAACACCTATGGCCTTCCCGAGCTCACCTTTGTAAGGGATGAAAATGCAACCAGTATGCATAGTGATGAGGTTTGCAATGTTGGTGTTATTCTTTCGGGTGGTCAAGCACCCGGTGGCCACAACGTGATTTGTGGTATCTTTGACGGTATCAAGGCTCTTAATGAGAACAGCCGCCTTTATGGCTTCCTGATGGGCCCCGAGGGACTTATAGATCACGACTACAAGGAGCTTACTCGTGAGATTATCGACGAGTACCGCAACTGTGGCGGTTTCGACATGATTGGTTCGGGCCGCACCAAGCTCGAGAAACCTGAGCAGTTTGAAAAAGGCCTCGAGATTATTAACAAACTCAACATCAAGGCCATTGTGATAATTGGTGGTGACGACAGCAACACCAATGCAGCAGTACTTGCCGAGTATTACAAGGCCAAGAACGTTCCCGTCCAGGTGATTGGCGTGCCCAAGACCATCGATGGTGACTTGAAGAACGAGAAAGTTGAGATCTCTTTTGGATTCGACACAGCCACCAAGCTCTACAGTGAGCTCATTGGCAACGTGGAGCGCGACTGCAACAGCGCCAAGAAGTACTGGCACTTCATCAAGCTGATGGGCCGCTCGGCATCGCACATCGCCCTTGAGTGCGCCCTGCAAACTCAGCCAAACTATTGCGTGATAGGCGAAGAAGTGGCAGCAAAGGGCATGTATCTCGACGATGTTGTCAACGACATTGCCCGCGTGGTGGCCGCTCGTGCCGCTAAGGGCAAGAACTATGGTATCGTGCTCATTCCAGAGGGTCTCGTTGAGTTCATGCCTGCCATGAAAAAACTCATCGACGAGCTCAACGACATTCTTGCCGAAAACCCCAACTTCTCAAAGCTGCATCTTGACGAGCAGCGCAACTTTGTGCTCTCGAAGCTGAGCCCCGAGAACAAGCAACGCTTTGAGACATTGCCTCCCACCGTGGCACGCCAGCTCACCCTCGACCGTGATCCTCACGGCAACGTTCAGCTGTCACTCATCGAAACCGAGAAGCTGCTCAGCGAGATGGTAGCTAAGAAGCTCCAGAAGATGAAAGATGAGGGGCGCTTTGTGGGTAAGTTCAAGACCCAGCATCATTTCTTCGGCTACGAAGGACGTTGCGCTGACCCATCGAACTTTGACGCCGACTACTGCTACGCTCTAGGCTTTAACGCTACAATGCTCATCAATGCTGGCGCAACAGGCTACATGTCGGCGATTCGCCATCTTGCCAAGCCCGCTACCGAGTGGGAAGCTGGTGGTATCCCCATCACAATGATGATGAACATGGAGCACCGCAACGGCAAGCAGAAGCCCGTTATCAAGAAGGCACTCGTCGACCTGAAAGGCAAACCTTTCAAGGTGTTTGCCAACAGTCGCGAACTCTGGGCAAAGGAGACTTGCTACATATATCCTGGTCCAATCCAGTACTTCGGCTCTCCCGAGATGTGCGACCAGACTTCTTGCACACTTTATTACGAGCAAGGCGGAGAATAAAGGTAGCTTGTCGAGAAAGACCGCTACCACCGTGAGACGTGTGTCTCATTTTTACAAACCTTTTTTACAGCTTGCAAAATCCCCAGCGCATCAGTGCCGGGGATTTTCATTATATAGTCAGTTCTGCTGTTTTAAGAAATCGATAAATTACAATTTCGCTATTGTCCATGCCCCTCAGCTAAGCTCCCTCCAGGCCTTTCGGGCACCCCCAGGGCGTAGGGGAGGAGTCAAGCTCACCTATCTTAGTGGAGCAGCTGAAACGCAGCAAGCTATTTTCGTCAATGTTACGTTATTTTTAAATGCATAATGTCAAGTCGCTTTAAATTTAAGGTAACTCAACTTTATCAAGAATGCCTTGAAGGTGGGCAAGCGCAAGGCCATAGTTGGTGATGGGAACTCCTTGTTGCTGAGCGCGCAATATGCGTGAGAGCATAAGGCGGCGATTAAACATGCATGCACCACAATGCACAATTAAATCATAGTTTTTTAAATCGGCAGGATAGTCTTTACCCGCATGAATGTCGAAGACAATGCTTTCACCATATTTCTTGCGAACGAGGCGAGGTATCTTCACACGGCCAATGTCTTCATTCATTGGAGCGTGGCTACAGGCTTCGGCAATCAAAACTCGTGATCGTGGAGTCAGGTTGTCAATTGCACGTGCTCCCTCAAGCAACAAATCGATGTTGCCTTTCATACCAGCCATCAGAACTGAAAATGAAGTGAGCTTGCTATTCACAGGTTTCAACTCGTAGACTTGCTTAAACACTTGTGAATCGGTAATGATTAGTGATGGAGCCTCACGCAACGCATCAAGTGCCGCTTTTAAGTTGTCGACACCACAGCAAGTAGCGATGCAATTCTTGTTGAGCAAGTCGCGAATGGTTTGTACCTGAGGCAAAATTAATCGTCCTTTGGGAGCCTGAGGATCTTGAGGCATCACCAGTAGTACAGAACCACCAGAACTGACAAGGCCAGCAGTTAAACTTATTTCTTGGTCATCACCAGCAGCACTGGATAATGCCAAGCGCAAGTTGTCAATGCCAAACCGGGTTTTAGCACTAACGGCGACAGGAGACATGCCTAGTTCCTCACTAACAGCTTTGACCACTGTCGCACTTGATGCCAACTTATCAACTTTATTAAGCACTACAATTGCGGGAATCTCCAGGCGATGGAGTTCTTGCAACCATTCTTTCTCAAGACTGAGATTATGTGCTTGGTCAATCACTAAAATAGCCATGTCGGCTTGATTAAGGACACGATGAGTGCGCTGGTTGCGTAACTCACCAACATTTCCTTCATCGTCAAAACCAGCAGTATCAATGAGCATACAAGGGCCCAATGGCAGAATCTCCATAGCACGATTGACGGGGTCGGTAGTAGTTCCTGCCTCAGGAGAGACAATTGCTACCTGTTGACCTGTGATAGCGTTGAGCAACGATGATTTACCCACGTTACGACGGCCAAAGATGGCAATGTGTCGCCTGAGGGACTGCGGTGCGCTGTTCATCCTTTGTTTAGAGTTTAGAGTTATTCTTCTAGAACCTGAAGTCTCTCTCTCCGTTTGCAATATCAATCAGGCGGCGATTGGCAAGATTGCGAATGCGGTCGTCGGGCAACTTCTCAAGCTCGCGGCGAATCAATGCCTCGCCCTTCTCACGCGTTGCAGGGCTAGCATAGTCCTCGAGATACTCTTTAAGAGTTATCATCGCATTGGGAGTGCAGCAGTAACTAATCTTGCCACGTTTGACAAGTGACATGAAGCGATCGCCGGTGCGTCCCTCGCGATAGCATGCTGTGCAGAAACTAGGCAAGTAATCTATATCGAGAAGCCAGGCTATAACCTCGTCAAGACTGCGCTGGTCGCTAACATCGAACTGCGCCGTGTCGTCGTGCCTTTCCTCGGTAGTGTAACCACCAACACTTGTGCGGGAACCACCACTAATTTGAGAAATACCTAAATCCAGAACTTTTTCTCTAACCTTCTGCGACTCGCGTGTGGATATAATCATGCCAGTATAGGGTGCAGCAAGACGAATAATCGCTACAATCTTGCAGAAGATGTCGTCGGGAAGTGTATCGGGGAACTGATCAAGCGAGATATCATCGGCAGGGCAGATGCGAGGAACGCTAATGGTGTGAGGTCCCACACCCATGCGGGCTTCGAGATGCTCTGCATGCATGAGCAGGCCAACAAGATCATAACGGTAGGTAGTAAGACCATAAAGGACACCAATACCCACATCGTCGCATCCACCTTCCATAGCACGGTCCATAGCCTCGGTGTGGTAGCAATAATCACTCTTAGGGCCAGTGGGGTGCAGTTTCTCGTAGTTCTCTTTATTGTAAGTCTCCTGGAACAGGATATATGTACCAATGCCTGCGTCCTTAAGTTTGTGATAGTTCTCGACGGTAGTTGCGGCGATATTCACATTCACACGGCGAATTGCACCATTGCCCACCTTTGTGTCATAGATAGTCTTAATCGACTCAAGGATGTACTCAATAGGGTTTATGATGGGATGCTCACCTGCCTCTAAGGCCAAGCGCTTGTGACCCATCTGTTGTAGTGCAATAACCTCCTGACGAATCTCGTCCTGAGAAAGTTTCTTGCGGGGAATTGTGCGATTTTTGCCATGATAAGGACAATAGACGCAACCATTAATGCAATAGTTAGACAGGTACAATGGAGCAAAAAGCACGATGCGGTTGCCATACAGTTTCTGCTTCACCTCGCGAGCAAGATTCTCAAATCTTTCCACAAGATCTGGCTGGTCACACTCGAGCAGCACGGCTGCCTCTCGATGAGTGAGCCCCTTACAAGTAGCGGCTTTGTTTATTATTTCTTCAATAAGAGCGCGATTGCTGCGATTGCGTGCAGCATAATCAAGCGTTTCCATTATTTCGCCGTGGTCAATAAACTCCTCGGCATGAGCTGATTTTGGGTTATACATTGTTTAAAGTTGTTAGTTATCAGTTGTTAGTTTTTAGTTCTAGCATAATCGCCTCGGGACCAATTAATATGGTAGCCGATGTTATTGAGTTGTTCCTCAAGTAGTGTAATGCCTTCGGCAGCTTCGGCTTTGGTAATTGCTTTGCCATCGTAAAGTGCATAGTTGCCTCGTACTGAGATAGGGGAGAGATTAGGCATCACGACATTTGCTCCTGCCATTATTCCCATTGTTCTGCCATTTGAAGCAATTGTGTTGAGCGCTGTGGTGCTCGGAATCAATGCCTTTGGAAATATCAAGCGAAAGATTGAGTAGAGCTTGCATGTGAGTTCAGCACTACCAGCAGATTCGTTACCAAACGGTGTGTCATGCTGAGGTAAAAATGGCCCAAGACCTATCATCTCGGGTTCAAACTGTTCAATGAACTCAATGTCCTCAACAATGTTGTCAAGCGATTGCCATGGGCTACCTACCATTATGCCAGTACCAACTTGAAAACCCAATTCCTTGAGCCAATTCAGGCACTGAAGGCGGTTGCTTAGCGACATTTCGGCTGGATGAAGTCGGCCATAATGCTCGGCATTATGGCTCTCATGACGTAGCAAATAGCGATTGGCGCCTGCCTCGCGCAATTGCTCATACACCTCCTTTGGCCATTCGCCAAGCGACAATGTAATGGCACAGTCACTCCATCGCCGTCTTATCTCACGAACTAAATCAATGATCCACTGAGCTTTGTCTCGTGGCAGCTCGCCACCTTGTAACACGAAGGTTCTGAATCCTAATTCATAGCCTTGCTGGCAACACAGCAAAACCTGCTCGGTAGTGAGAACATAACGCTCAATTTGATTGTTGCTCCTGCGAATGCCACAATAAAGACAATCGTTTCGACAAACGTTAGTCAACTCAATGAGCCCTCGCACAAAAATACCCTTGCCAAACTCCTCGACAGCCACTTCACGTGCCTTATGATGCAGATAGTTAATAGCGTCAACATCACTGCTCTCAAGCAATGACATGTAGCCATCGCTATCCAAGTGGCGCTCCTGACGCAGAATGTCGACAAGTTCTTTCATGCTTTACTTAATTGTAATCTGCAAAATTATAAAAACCCTGTTACTGCTCCAAATCTTTTTACAAGATTTTTATTATACATTTTTACTAAATTAAAACGTTTAAAATATAAAAACTATACAAAATTGATATTTGCGTTTTTCTTTTTTTTTTACGATATTTGCCAAAAATTGCTCAACCACTTGTTTAATAACATTAAATAACACACAAAACCTTATGAAAAAGTTTTTATCACTGCTTTGCATTGTGGCAATGCTTGCCGCCTGCAATCCTCCTAAAAACCAAGAAGCTGCCAACTATCAACTGCCTGCAGTTGATGATGTGGTGATGTATCAGGTAAATCCTCGAGTGTTTGCTCCAGAGAATTCACTTAAAGTGGTAGCACAGCGCGTTGACTCAATCAGCCAATTAGGTGCTAATGTGATGTGGGTGATGCCCATCTATCCAATTGGAAAGATTAAGAGCAAAAACTCACCTTATTCAATCAGCGACTACAAGCAGGTGAATCCTGAATTCGGCACAATTGATGACATGAAATCACTAGTCGATTCTTGCCACGCACATGGCATGTCGTTAATCCTTGACTGGGTTGCCAACCACACCGCATGGGACAACGTTTGGATGGAAGAACACAAAGATTGGTACACACAAGACAGCACTGGCGCTGTGATTTATCCTCCTGGCACCGATTGGACCGATGTTGCCGACCTTAACTATGACAATAAAGACATGCGCGCAGCTATGATTGATGCAATGAAGTTCTGGGTTACAGAAGTAGGCGTTGACGGATTCCGTTGTGACGTAGCCGACCAGGTTCCTGCAGACTTCTGGAAAGATGCCATAACTCAATTGCGTACTGCTGCAGGTGACCGCAAGATTTTGATGCTTGCTGAGGGTGCAAACCCCGACAACTTCACAGAGGGTGGCTTTGACATGAACTATGCATGGGGATTCATGGGTGCCCTCGACAGCGTGTTCTGCAAGGGAGGAAAAGCAAGCTACCTCATTGACACCGACAAGAAAGAATATGAAGAAATTCCCGAAGGCAAAGTGAAACTGCGTTTTATTACCAACCATGACGAAGCGACCAAATATTCTACTGTTCAACAGTTTGGCAGTGTTGAAGGCGCATTGGCAGCATTCATATCAACAACATTTCTGCATGGTGGCATGCTCGTATATGGATCACAAGAGGTTGCTTACCCTGAGAAGATTAACTTCTTCTATTATGTTCCTGTTGACTGGAATTCTAACCCTGAGGTACTTAGCACATACAAGAAATTAATCGCTCTTTATAAAGAGAATCCAGCCATAAGCAAGGGAGAATTAGCAACATTTCCCGATGATAACATCCTTGTATTTGAAAAAAGCGATAAAGACGCAAAATTCCTTGTGCTAGTAAATGTGCGCAATGAGAAAAAGACACTTAAGGCTATTCCTGAAGGATGGCAAGACCAAGATGTTACCGACATGATGACAACCAAGGACATCAAACTCGAAAAAACTATTGAGCTTGAACCATTCCAATACTTAATTCTTAAGAAGAAATAAATTGAGAAAAACATAAAGAATAAACGCTCACCATATTATATGGTGGGCGTTTTTTGTGCTACAGCTGAATGAAGTCGTTATTCCCAAGTAAAGTTTTGAATTCCAGCACCAATCTCAAAATGATATTTCACAATGCCAAGATCTACTTTAGAATAAGGCCCCCAACCAGCTTTAACACTAACTTTATTGCCTGGTTTAAGTTCAAACTTGAACTTCTGCTGGTTTATTGCAGTGGGTGCGAGGAGAGCACAACCAATCCCTTGCTTGTACCATTGTGGTGATGATTTAACGTCAGTTTTACTCACTTTATAAGGCATTTTTCTTTTATGATCAACACCCTGTGTAGCTCCGTATCCAACCGAAATAAGACACACTAGTTTTTCATCATTAGCTATATTCAATACAGAGCTTATTTTCTTGTAAGAAAGACCTACCCAGCAAGTGTTAAGGCCCATCATCTGTGATTCGAGCACCAGTTTTTCACCATAGTAACCTATAGTTTCGTCGAGGAAATCGCTCTTCTTGCCAATCATGGCAAAATAATTAGTAACTCCACTGAACTTTCCGTATCTTGCCAGCAAACTTTCACCAAATGAGCGCGGCTCGTTGGTAATGAGTTGAATGTGAAGTCCACTCACTTCGTTATATTCAATCACTAGTTGTTTTAATCGTTGAATTTTCTCGAGTTCAATGGGCTGGGCGGTATAATGCCGAACTGAGTGTCGTTCTTTAATTGCATCAATAATATTCATGGTTATAGAATTGTTTCAAGATAGGTTTTGAGAGGTTTCATGCCACATTTATCATAAAATGCACGAGCACCAGGATTACACTCCCACACATTTAGAGTAATATTATAAAAACCATTATTGCGGGCATAATCAAGAGTGTAATCATAAAGCCGCTTAGCGATGTGCTTTCGACGATGTGACTCGTCGACACACAAGTCATCTATGTACAGTGTTTTCACATCAGTGCGATTGTTGTCATTGATAAACTGCTCTACAATGCAAAAACAATAGCCCAACACCACATCCTTATCGTCAGCAAACACAAAGATTGGTGTTTGTTCTCTATTAGCAATTATGGTTTCAAGTTGACCGTCGGTGTATTTTCGGTTACCCGCCTTAAACAAGTCGGGGCGTCCATGTGCATGAACGTTATTAACCTGAGTCAATAGTTCATGAATGCGTGGTATATCTCGGTTTTCAGCTCTCCGTATCTCCATTTCGTTTTTTTTTGTGACAAATATACTGCCTATTTCTAAATTCACAAACGAAGTGCAATAAATAATTCTTTGTTGAATTAAAGAACATATATGATATTGTGCTGTTGGAAGTCGGAAATAACTTCCGTAGCG
>CADAAI010000001.1 GCA_902785925.1 uncultured Bacteroidales bacterium | reverse complement strand
TGAACTCATGACCTTGCAAATATAGCAAATTTCGTTGGAAAAACGCTCTTTTATGGTCAAAAAAGTTACATTCTTTGTCGTTTTTTTACCTAAAATGTGATTTTTTTTAAAGTGCTAATAAAAAGTATTAAAAAGAAGAAAATAGTAGTTTTTTTATGTATCTTTGTAATTTAATCAACAAAATTGCAAACTAACAACAATTATATAATGCCTAACAGCAACAAAGCCTCAAGTCCTGAATATGACGTTATAATAATAGGTGGTGGCATCACAGGAGCTGGCACTGCGCGTGACTGCGCAATGCGAGGGCTAAAGGTGCTATTGGTCGAGAGATTCGACTTTACCAATGGGGCAACTGGCCGCAATCATGGCTTGCTCCATAGTGGCGCACGCTATGCTGTAACCGATCAGGAAAGTGCAGCTGAGTGCATAGGCGAGAACATGATTCTGCGTCAAATCGCACGTCACTGTATCGAGGAGACCGACGGCCTTTTTGTCACTCTTCCTGATGACGATCTTGATTATCAAGCGACATTTGTCGATGCTTGTTTGCGCGCAGGCATTAATGCTGAGATACTTGACCCTGCTGAAGCCCGTGCTATTGAGCCTGCTTTGAACCCTAGAATTATTGGGGCGGTGAGAGTGCCCGATGCGTCGATCGACCCATTCGCTCTCACTACAGCCAATCTTATTGACGCTCGCCGTCATGGTGCAGTGGCTCTCACTTATCATGAGGTAACCGAAATGATTGTGGAGAATGCCCAAGTGAAAGGTGTGAAATTACGCAATAATCTCACTGGTGAAACCAGCGAGGCCTATGCTCCAGTTACGGTGAATGCTGCTGGCATTTGGGGCACTTTGATAGCTCAGAAGGCTGGCGTGGTGATAAATATGTTCCCTGCAAAGGGGTCGCTGCTCATCTTTGGACGCCGCATGAACAACATGGTGATAAATCGTTGCCGCAAGCCTGCCAATGGCGATATTCTTGTGCCCGATAAAATAGTAAGTATGCTTGGCACTACAAGTGATAGGGTGCCCATAACTGAGATTGATAACATGCGAGTAACACCTGCCGAGGTAGAAATACTACTAAAGGAAGGTGTGCAATTGGTTCCTTCGCTAGCCAAGACACGCATCTTGCGTGCCTATGCTGGCGTGCGGCCACTTGTGGCGAGCGACGACGACCCATCGGGACGCAGCATCAGCCGTGGCATAGTATGTCTCGACCACAAAGAGCGTGACGGACTTGACGGATTCGTCACTATAACTGGTGGCAAGTTGATGACTTACCGACTAATGGCTGAAAGGGCAACCGACTTGGTTTGCAAGAAAATTGATAAAGTAGGAGCATGCACAACAGCTATACTGCCATTGCCTGGTAGCGACGAGAAAGTGCCAAAGAAGCGTGGCAGCCATCATCATGCAGTAGCGATGAAAGCTGCAGTGGAACGTCATGGTTCGTTGACAAAGGAAATTAAGGAGCACAGCAGCGAGGACAAAGCAATGGTGTGTGAATGTGAGCATGTCAGCGTTAGCGAGATGAAATATGCGATTGAGAAACTACATGTAAACAACCTCACAAATATCCGTCGTCGCACCCGAATGGGAATGGGCTCGTGTCAGGGCAAGCTGTGCGCATGCCGCGCTGCAGCACTTCTGTGCAAGTCTACTGGCGACGCCGATGCGACTCTTGCCGACCTTGCAGCATTCATGAACGAGCGTTGGAAGGGTATGCGTCCTGTGGCATGGGGCTCCTCGCTAAGCGAGGCACAGCTCACAATTACAATTTATCAGGGTCTGTGTGGCCTGTCAATGATGAAACAACCTCAACAATAGCTAGGCAATATGAAATTTGACGTTATAGTGATAGGTGGCGGTATGAGTGCCATCATGTGTGGAATAGCGCTTGCTACTAGTGGTAAGCATGTGGCGCTGATGGTGAAAGGCCAGAGCAAACTCAACTTCAGTTCGGGTTCGATTGACTTGCTAGGCGCCGATGAGCAGGGCAATGAGGTGGAAGATCCATTTGATGCTATACCAAGTCTAGGGCCTCGTCATCCTTATTCCAAGATGGGAATTGCCAATGTTGTTCACAATGCCGCTATGGCTCCTGTAATATTCGAAGGAGCAGGACTAAGCTTATATGGCGATTCGAGCAACCGAAACCACTATCGCATGACTCCATTGGGCTTATTGAAGCCTACGTGGCTCACTCTCGACGACTATATAACTCTCGACAGTCGCGACTCATTGCCATGGAGCAAGGTGGCATTGGTGAACATGCAGGGATTTCTCGATTTTCCTGCCGAGTTTGTTGCCGAGTCTTTAAGGAAACTTGGCGCTGAGTGTGACATGTGTGATATCAAGCTGGGTACTATTGACAAACTTACCAGTGGTCCCACAGTGATGCGTTCCACAGCAGTTGCTAAGCTTATGCAGAATGATGGCGTGCTTAACGACTTGGCAAGAAAGGTGCGTTCTGCGATGGGTGATGCCGAGGTCGTGCTGCTGCCAGCAGTATTTGGTCTTGATGGCGATGACACTGCAGCTAAGATAGCGCATCAGGTAAAAGCGCCAGTGAAATTTGTGTCCACTTTGCCTCCCAGTATTGCGGGTACGCGCCTGTTGTCGAAGCTTCGCAAGTTGTTTGTGCAGAATGGAGGAACATTCCTTCTTGGAAGTATGGTGAAGAGCGCAAAGATGGCAGGCGATAGGGTGCTGAGTGTCGAGGCCAAGAACTTTCCTGACCAAGATATTGTTGCCGACCATTTTGTTCTGGCGACAGGTTCGTTCATGAATGGTGGATTGGTGTCGAGTACCGATGGAGTGAAAGAACCAATTTTTGGTCTGGATGTTGACTATGCTGGACTAAGTGGGGAATGGAGTAAAGAAAACCTCTTTGAGGCACAACCCTATATGGAATTTGGTGTTGCAACCGACAATGAGTTTCATGCCATTAAGGATGGGCGACCTGTTGAGAACCTATATGCTATTGGTTCAATATTGAGTGGACACAACAGTCTCAAACTTATTGACGATACCGGCGTGGCAGTTATGACCGCCCTCCAAGTCGCACGTCAAATTTAGAGGTTATGAAATATAAAGAAAAAAAGGAGTGATTCTTTCACTCCTTTTCTTGTTATATAGCTTGTTGGGAATATCACTTGTGGATTATTAGGGCGACGGCGTGAGCGGCGATGCCTTCGCCACGGCCGGTGTAGCCTAGGTGCTCAGTGGTTGTGGCTTTGATGGAGATTTGTGCCGGGTCGCATTGCATGCATTCGGCGAGTTGCTGCTGCATGGCTAGAATGTGTGGATTCATCTTGGGCTGCTCGGCGCAGATGGTGATGTCGCAGTTGCCCAGAGTGTAGCCATTCTCATCTAGCAGGCGCATTACTTCGCGCAGTAGCTTGCGGCTGTCGATGCCTTTGTATTGTGGGTCGCTGTCAGGGAAATGATAGCCTATATCACGCAGGGCGGCAGCTCCTAGCAGTGCGTCGCATAGGGCGTGAATTGCCACGTCGGCATCGCTGTGTCCCAGCAAACCTTTGTCATGCTCAATTTTCACGCCGCCAATCCATAACTCTCTATCTTCTACCAGGCGGTGAACGTCAAATCCGTATCCAATGCGCATAGTTCGTTGTTATTTTATTGTATAAAAGGGATAAGGCGTGCCTCATCCCTTTAGTATATTATGTGTTGTTTTATTATTTGTTAAACAGGTTGCGAATGCCTTCCATATCGAACGAGAGGGTGAAGCGGAGTGTCTGGTCAAGTGGGCTGTTCTGCGCTGTGGCAATCATGTAGGCTGCATCAAGCTTTATGACGTTGAGCGCGAAGCCGGCACCCAGACCAAAGTACTTGCGGTTACCCTTGTACTTGTTCTCGTTGAAGAAACCTCCACGCAAGAAGAACTGCTGGTTGTAGCTGTACTCAGCACCAATCGAGAAGGTGATTTCGCGTAACTCCTCTTTGAATCCGCCAGGAGCGTCGGTAAACGACTTGAAAATACCCGAGATTGACGACATATCTTTCCAGTTTTGTAGTGCCTGTTCATACTCTTCTTGGTTCTCATAGTTTGTCAAGCGAGGACGTGCAGGAACGAGCAGCTTGTTAGCCTCGGCACTGAGTGTGAGGTTGTGATAGTCGGCAAGAGGGAAGGTAAAGGCAGTACCAATCTTCAAGTTGGTTGGAATGAAAGCTGGGTCGTCGCCACCGTTGTAGCTTACCTTAGAGCCGATGTTAGAGATGTTGAAACCCAAGTTAAACTGGCACTCGTTGCGGCCAATCATGGGATAGGTGTTGAAATATCCCGAGATGTCGGCCGAGAAAGCCGATGCACCTGTAGTTTGGTCGGTGCCGCTATAGTTGGAGTAACCTAGGTCGCTATAAATATAACGCAGCACAACGCCCATTGAGAACTTCTCGCTAAGCTTGCGTGAGTAACCCACGTCAACTGCCATCTCAAATGGATTGATGCTAGCCAGCGAGTTTCCGCCGTCGTCGGTGCTGTTAATCTCGCCAAGCGAGAAGTAGCGCATCGATGCACTCACAGCTTGGTTGTCGTTACTACCAATCTTCCAATAACCTGAGAGGTTGGCGAGGAAGATGTCGTTCACGAGTTTGCGAAGCCATGGGGTGTAGGAAATTGATACACCAGCCTTGCTATAGGCGAAGGCATATTTTGATGGATTCCAGAATTGCGAGTTAACATCGGGGTCGGTTGCAGCACCCTGGTCACCCATTGATGCACCGCGTGCATCGGGAGTGATGCTCAGCGATGTAACACCGGTGGTGATGGGGTTGAACTCTTCGTTCTTGATGTCATCGTCGGCTAGCGCTGCAGTGCTAGTTAGCATAAGCGCCATAGCCACGAGTATTCTTGTTGTTTTCTTCATAATCTAAAACAGCCAAAATTATTGTTATCTAAATTATAAAACTACTTTTGCGCTGTTTTATTGTATTAGGGTATGTTTTATTTAGAGGAAACGAGAAGACGGAGCAAAAGAAAGCGCCGCACTTCCAATCCAATGGAGTGTGGCGCTTGATGTGTGAAATGTGAAATCTTGACTCTTAGTCGCGGCTACCCAGGAAGCGCAACAGATAGAGGAATAGGTTGATGAAGTCGAGGTAGAGCGAGAGTGCACCCAATGTGGCGAGTTTGCCAACATTTGCTTGATCGGTCTCTTGTGCCATCTGCTTGATTTTCTGGGTGTCCCATGCAGTGAGTCCGATGAAGATTATCACGCCTGCAAAGCTGATGATCCAGTCCATGACACTATTGGCCCAGAAGATGTTGATGATTGTGCAAACAATAAGTCCAATGAGAGCCATTACCATGTAAGTCCCAAACTTAGTGAGGTCGCTCTTTGTTGTGTAGCCATAGATTGACATTGCTAAGAATACGCCTGCTGTCACGAAGAATGTGAGAGCTATCGACGACATGGTGTACATCAAGAAGATGGGCGTTAGCGTCACACCGTTAATCACAGCATAGACGTAGAAGAGCAGTGTCGCTAATGGTGAACTGAGTTTATTGATTGCCATCGAGAGGATGAAAACCAATGCAAGCTCGGCGACGCATAATCCAATGAGTAGTCCACGACTCTGAACCAAGGTCATAAGAATAGTCTCGTTGCTGAGCACAAACCATGATGTGAGTGCTGTGACGAGCAGACCGAGGAACATTTTCACATATACCTTGCGCATCACTTGCGACATGTAGGCAGTGAGCGACCATTCGTTCTGTTGTGGTGCTGCTTGTGTAGCACTAGGCTGAGGCAGCGGTGGAAGATTGTTGTAGTTCATATTTAAAGTTGTTATTTGTTAGTTCTGAGTTTTTAGTTTGTATGGTGCAAAAAGCATGCCAAATCTTACATTCGCTCGGGAACCTCAATGCCCAGAAGTGAGAAAGCGCGCTTGATGACACCAGCAACGGTGCGCGAGAGCTCGAGGCGGAACACTTTCACGTTCTCGTCTTTCTCCTTGAGGATGCTGTAATCGTGATAGAACTGGTTGAATTCCTTGGCAAGCTCGTAGGTGTAGTTGGCGATAAGTGCGGGACTGTAGGTCTTGCCAGCCTCTTCGACTACAGCAGGGAAGTCGGCAACTCGCTGAATTATTGCAATCTCCTTCTCATTTGGCGTTACTGCCTCGACGTTGAGTGCAGGTAGATTGTCGCCCGCCTTGCGCTGCAGTGATTGGATGCGAGCATAGGTGTATTGAATGAATGGACCTGTGTTGCCATTGAAGTCGATACTCTCGGCTGGGTTGAAGAGCATGTTCTTGCGAGGGTCAACCTTAAGGATGAAATACTTGAGCGCACCCATGCCAATGATGCGTGCAACTTCTAGTTTCTCGTCGTCGCTCATGCCTTCAAGTCGGTCGCTGGTCATTGCTAGAGCGTCTTCTACCATTTTGTCCATGAGGTCGTCGGCATCAACTACTGTTCCCTCGCGCGATTTCATTTTGCCGTGAGGCAGCTCCACCATACCATAAGAGAAGTGGATGAGGTCTTTGCCCCACTTGAAGCCGAGCTTGTCGAGCAGTAGTGAGAGCACTTGGAAGTGATAGTTCTGCTCATTGCCCACGACATATATCATCTTGTCGATAGGGTAGTCCTGATAACGAAGCTTGGCAGTGCCAATGTCTTGTGTCATATAGACGCTAGTGCCATCGCTACGCAGCAAGAGTTTGTGGTCGAGCCCGTCGGGGGTAAGGTCGGCCCACACGCTGTTGTCTTCCTTGCGGTAGAACACACCTTTCTCCAGTCCTTCCTCAACCTTTTCCTTACCCTCGAGGTAGGTTTGGCTCTCATAGTAAATCTTGTCGAAGTCTACACCCATGCGGCGGTAGGTCTCATCGAAGCCAGCATAAACCCATGAGTTCATTTTCTCCCATAGCGCACGAACCTCGGGATCATTATCCTCCCACTTCTTGAGCATTTCGCGAGCTTCTTGCATGAGTGTTGACTGCTTCTCGGCTTCCTCCTCGGTGATGCCTTGAGCTTCGGCAATCTCCTTGATTTCGGCCTTATAGTGCTTGTCGAAGAGCACATAGAAATCGCCAATCAAGTGATCACCCTTCTTGCCAGTGCTCTCGGGAGTGGCGCCGTTGCCCCATTTTTGCCATGCAAGCATCGACTTGCAGATGTGGATGCCACGGTCGTTAACGATATTGGTCTTCACCACTTTGTTGCCATTGGCTTTCATAATCTGCGAGAGGCTGAAACCTAGTAGGTTGTTGCGCACATGACCCAAGTGAAGTGGCTTGTTGGTGTTGGGTGAACTGTATTCAATCATCACGAGCTTGCTCTCGGGAGTTTCCTGCTTAAAGCCATAGTTCTCGTCGCGGCAGATGTCATCTAGCAATTGCGCCCAGAACGAAGGCTTGATGCTTATGTTGAGGAATCCCTTGATAACATTGAATTTCTCGACGGCCTCGCAGTGAGTGACTAGGTGTTCTCCAATCTCTTGTGCAGTTGCGTCGGGAGCTTTGTGGGATGCCCTAAGGAAAGGGAATACAACAATGGTGAGATTGCCTTCAAACTCCTTGCGTGTGGCTTGGGGTACAATAGTTTGTGGCTCAACTGTTAAGCCATATAATTCATTCACCGCCTGTGCGGTGGCTTGTGAAAGTATATTCTCAATCGACATAATTTTATATGTGTTTATAGATTTCCAAACTGCAAAGATAGTAAAAATAATTCATAATGCACAATTCATAATGCACATTTTCCTTGAAGCAGTGGGGCCACTAGGCTCGCCTGACTCGCCTGACTCGCCTGACTCGCCTGACTCACCTGACTCACCTGACTCAGTTGACTCACCTGACTCAGACAATAAAGGACAATTATAATTATTTACACTAGATGATGGCTTCATAGCCATCCGGCTTTTTGGTTATTAATGACAATCGATATTGTTGGGGCTCTGTGTCTTTAAAAAATAGCGATTGATAGTGGTGAGGTCGCATGCGGCGAGAAATAAAGAAAAATATCAAAATCTAACAGAATGAGTGTGTGGCAACATGTCAATGAGCTCTATTTGCAATAGCAAGGCAAAGGTAATAACTTATCATTTTTGTGAACAAGATTAAAAAGTTATGTGTTAGATGTCAGAAATCAGTTCTTAGTTATTAGCGATCTCTCGCTAGGCATACGCCAATACGTTATAGGCTGTGAAAATTACAATTTAATGATTAACAGAGCCTCTCGTTGCTGGAAACCCTCTGTATCTGTTGTGTCAACAAGAACTTAGGATTTAAAACTAATAATTAATAACTAATAACTGAAAACTTTTTACTACCTTTGTACGTTGAAAAGACAACAGTAGAGTTGCCAATTTAAATGATATTGTGAAAGAATAAAAGACGACTTGATTCAATGAATTGGTTTACAGAGATATTGACAGGAAGTGGAGTGGCTCATTCCATTTTTATTTATGCTATAGTGATAGCTCTGGGAGTTGTTTTGGGCAAGATTAAAGTGAAAGGCATTTCGCTTGGAGCAACATTTGTGCTCTTTGTGGGCATCCTTGCTGGTCACTTGGGGTTGGAGATTGACATGAACACACTGAAGTTTATTCAGGAGTTTGGTCTTATCTTGTTTATTTTCTCTATTGGATTGCAAGTTGGTCCCTCGTTCTTCTCGTCGTTCAAACACGGCGGATTGTTGCTCAATGGACTTGCTGTTACTATTATCTTTCTCAATATCGCCGTAGCGTTGGGCATATACTTTGGCATAGGCGGAGTTCGCATAACTGACATGGTGGGAATCCTCTCGGGCGCCATCACCAATACCCCTGGGCTTGGTGCTGCTCAACAGACACTTATTGAGACACAAGGCGATGCTGCCACTGCCCTTAATGAGTCGATGTCGATGGGCTATGCCGCTGCCTATCCACTTGGAGTTGTGGGAATTATCCTGTCGTTCATTGTGCTAAAGGCAATTTTCAATATTGGCATTGATAATGAAGCAAAGGAGATCGAGGATGAGAACACCAACTCTCAGCTTCAACCACATCTTGTGACATATAAAGTTACCAATCAGCTAATTATTGGTAAAACTATCCATCACCTTCATCAGATTATCGACCACAACTTCATCATTTCTCGCATTCGCAAGAGTGATGGTCACGTCCACATTCCTGTGAGCGAGACTATCGTTGAGGAAGGTGACCTACTGCTCGTGGTAATGAGTCAGCAAGACGAAGAGATGTTTGACGCTGTGCTTGGACCTCACGAGAATATGGACTGGAAGGCCGACCCCGACCCAGTTACAGCAAGACATATACTGGTGACTAAGAGCGAGTTCTCGGGTCGTAAACTCGGCTCGCTACGCTTGCGCATGGGCTTCAAGTTGAATGTCACTCGTGTTCATCGTGCGGGTCTTGACCTACTAGCCAGCCCAAACCTTGCATTGCAAGTGGGTGATCGACTCACTGTGGTGGGTAACATTAAAGACATCAATCGCCTTGCAAAGTACATGGGCAACTCCGAGAAGACCCTCGACCATCCCAACATTTTCACAATGTTCATTGGCATAGTGCTGGGTATCATTTTAGGAAGCATCCCACTGATGCTGCCAGGCATGAGCGTGCCTATGAAATTGGGACTCGCTGGTGGACCACTAATTGTGGCAATTCTGCTGGGTCGATATGGTTATAAATTTAAACTTATTACCTACACTAGTAGCAGTTCAAACTTGTTGCTGCGTGAGCTTGGAATTTGCTTGTTCCTTGCCAGTGTGGGTATCGCAGCTGGTGGCAACTTCGCCGAGACGGTATTCAATGCACAAGGTGCTCGTTGGGTGCTCTATGGCTTCATGATCACTATCATTCCGCTGCTCATTGTGACAATGGTGGCTCGTGGTAAATTCAAGTTGAACTATTGCACGATTATGGGTATGGTGGCAGGTGCCACTACCGACCCTCCCGCGCTTGCCTATGCCAATAAAACAGCTGGTAACGATGCCCCGTCGGTAGCCTACAGTACTGTGTACCCACTCACGATGTTCCTGCGAGTGATAACAGCGCAGCTCATCATCCTTGCGTTGGCTTAGAAGTGGGTGGGTGAAAGACTATAGATTATGTAAAATTTAAACAAATTGTGCATTGAAGAAAAAATGAATTTCACACAGATATTAAGTTCGGCACTGGTGTTGCTCAGTATCATCGATATAGTGGGCTCAGTGCCTATAATTATGGATTTGCGTGCCAAAGGGCGTGAAGTAAGTGCTTGGAAGGCAACATTATATTCGGCTATCGTGATGGTCGGTTTCTACTATGGTGGATACTGGATTCTTGAGATTTTCAATTGTAACATACAGTCGTTTGCCGCTGCTGGTGGTTTCCTTATGTTCCTTATGGCACTTGAGATGATTCTCGATGTAGAGATTTTCAAGAACAATGCACCAAGCGGTGGTGCAACCATTGTGCCAATGGTGTTCCCACTGATTGCTGGTGCTGGTGTGCTCACAACACTTATCTCGCTCAAAGCGATGTATGCTGACATCAATATCCTCATTGGCTTGGCAATCAACATGGTGTGGGTGTTTGTCGTAATTAAGGCGACCGATAAAATACAAAAGTTTCTGGGCGAGGGAGGTATTTTCTTCCTGCGCAAGTTCTTTGGTATAATCTTGCTCGCCATGTCGGTAAAAATGATGAGTGAGAACCTAGCAAAACTGTTTTAGATAGTGGAGAGGAAAGAATGAGAGTGGAGAGTTAATACCTTCATTCCCATTTTCTTGTTCAGTTATACTCAAAATATTTATGATAAAAGAAATACAACTAAGATTAGACCCGCGCACAGCTCATTTCATCGACGCCGTAGAGGAGGTGGTGGCGAAGCAAGAGGGTATCATGCGTCGACGGTTGCATGGAGTGCGTATTATCAAGCGATCTATCGATGCGCGCAAGCAGCGTGTGATGGTCAACCTCAAGGTGCGGGCCTACATCGATGAGCCCATGACAGCCGACTATCTGGTTCCCCCCATTGAATACCATCATGTAAAGGGTGACCGTGAAGCTATTGTGGTGGGTGCAGGACCTGGCGGCCTCTTTGCAGCGTTGCGTCTAATTGAGTTGGGTATTAAGCCTATCGTGCTTGAGCGAGGTAAGAATGTGCGCGACCGTCGCCTCGATGTTGCCGCTATTTCGCGCTTAGGCATTGTAAACCCCGACAGTAATTATTGCTTTGGCGAGGGAGGTGCAGGAGCCTATAGCGATGGCAAACTTTATACCCGCAGCAAGAAGCGTGGCTCGGTTGACCGCATCCTTGGCATTTTCCACCAGCATGGCGCTAGCGAGAACATTCTCATCGACGCTCATCCCCACATCGGTAGCGACAAGTTGCCTGGTATTATCGAGAACATGCGCAACACAATTCTCGATAATGGTGGTGAGGTACATTTTAATACCCGTGTCAATGAGCTGATAATCAATAATCAACGCGAGGTTGTTGGGGTTAAGAGTTCAGCCGGAGAAGAATTTCACGGGCCGGTTATTCTTGCCACAGGTCACTCCGCGCGCGATGTCTATGAAATGCTCTATGAGGCCAATATTTCGATGGAGGAGAAAGGCATAGCAGTGGGAGTGCGTCTGGAACATCCACAGCACATCATCGACCAGATTCAATATCACAAGTCAGGCGGCCGAGGCGATTATCTGCCGGCTGCTGAGTATAGTTTTGTGACACAAATCGATGACCGCGGAGTTTACTCTTTCTGCATGTGTCCCGGTGGCATCGTGGTACCAGCGGCAAGCGAGCCCGGTCAACTGGTGGTGAACGGAATGTCGCCAAGCACACGAGGTTCTTATTGGGCCAACAGCGGTATGGTAGTTGAGGTGCGCCCCGATGATGTGCCCAAGCGGTTTCATCAGTATGGGATTCTGCGCGTAATGCGTTTTCAGGAAGCGCTCGAGGAACGATGCTTCCAAATGGCAGGAAACAGCCAATGTGCAGGAGCTCAGCGTATGCTGGATTTTGTTCAAGGCAAGCCATCGAAGCTCATTCCACCGTCTTCGTTTGCCGCAGGTCTGCAGCCTTCGCGCCTCGATCAGTGGTTACCTCAATTCATCAGTCACCGCCTGACAAAAGCGTTCAAGCTCTTTGGACGTCAGGCGAATGGTTTTTTGACCAACGAGGCGATAGTAATTGGGGTGGAGACACGCACGTCGTCGCCACTGCGCATCACGCGCGATAGCGAACTGCTTCATCACATCGACGTGAAAGGCCTTTACCCATGTGGTGAGGGAGCAGGCTATGCCGGCGGCATCGTGTCGAGCGCCATCGACGGTGAGCGCTGCGCCGAAGCTTTGTTCAATGCACAATTTAAATGAGAAAATGATAACTGTAATAGGTGCGGCAAATGTTGACATAACCGCTAGCCCAATAGGGCGATATGTTCCTTGCGACTCTAACCCAAGCCTTGTGGAGATTTCCTATGGTGGTGTAGGGCGCAACATTGCCCACAACTTGTGCCTGATGGGAGAGCGGGTGAGGCTGTTTACCGTTTTTGGTGACGACAGCATCGCTCTCTCCCTGCGTGACGATTGTCGACGTGTGGGCATGACGGTCGACCCAATTCTTGAGGTGGCAGGGGCAAGGAGCAATTATTTCATCTGCGTAAACGACCACAATGGCGAGATGCAGGCGGGAGCCGCCGATATGGAACTTATGTCGCACCTCACGCCCGAGATGGTGGCTACTCACATTGCCAGTATCAATGCCAGCGATGCCGTCGTTGCCGATTGTAACGTGAGTGGCGAAGTGTTGCAATATCTTGCTGACAACTGCACTTCACAGCTTTATATCGATGCTACTTCGGCTGCCAAGGCTATGAAGATAAAGATGGTGTTGGGGCTCAATCGGCTGGCACCGCTCATCGTTAAGGTGAACCATGCCGAAGCAGTGGCTATATCTGGCATTAAAGGCGATGTCGAGGCTATGGCTCATTGGTTCATAGACCAGGGTGTTACCCGCATTTATATTACAATGGGCTCGCGAGGCGTATATTGTAGCGATGGTGAGCAGAGCATTTTGCTGCCATCGCAAGCCGTGACTGTGGTGAACGCAACTGGTGCTGGCGATGCTTTTATGGCTGCTGTAGTCCATGCCGAGCGCAATGGCGCCACCATGCACGATGCATGTGCCTTGGGCACTCAAGCCGCAGCTATCGCCCTTCAATCAACAACAGCAGTAAATCCCGCAATCTCTAAACTGACGACTATAAACTAATCACTAACGACCAATAAACCACATGAATAAATATCTATCTATATCTCAAGAAGTTAAAACTGCTCTCGAAACAGGTGAACCTGTAGTGGCGCTAGAATCGACAATTATTTCTCATGGTATGCCCTATCCACAGAATGTGGAAACGGCTCTGCGTGTGGAACAAGCCATACGTGACAACGGAGCTGTGCCAGCGACAATAGCAATAATTGGTGGCAAACTGAAGGCTGGTTGCACTCCTGAGGAAATCGAATATTTGGGCAAGAAGGGCCAGGCAGTGACCAAAGCGTCGCGTCGCGACTTGCCAGTGCTCATCGCACGTGGCGAGGATGGCGCTACGACAGTGACTACCACGATGATAATTGCTGCAATGGCGGGAATTAAGGTGTTCGCGACTGGTGGCATTGGTGGCGTGCATCGCGGTGCCGAGACCACGATGGATATCAGTGCCGACCTCGAGGAACTTGCCCAAACTCCAGTCATGGTAATCTGTGCAGGGGCAAAGTCGATTCTAGACCTAGGCTTAACGCTTGAATATCTTGAAACTAAGGGCGTGCCGGTGATAGGCTATGGCACCGATGAGTTGCCTGCTTTCTACACCCGCACAAGTGGTTTCAAGGTGGACTACCGCATTGATTCTCCCGAAGAACTTGCCGATGCTTTTCGCGCCAAGCTCGAGATGGGGCTTGCTGGTGGTATGCTGGTCACCAACCCTATTCCAGAAGAGTATTCGCTTGACCCCGATTACATCAACGCCGCCATCGACCGTGCTGTGGCTAAGAGTGTGGAGTTGGGCATCAAAGGTAAGGCAACAACCCCCTTCTTGCTATCCGAAATTAAGGATATTACAAGTGGTAACAGCTTGGAAGCCAATATACAACTTGTTCTTAATAATGCGCGTTTGGCAGCACGCACTGCCGTTTGCCTGAGCAAGAAAATATAGTGAATATTTTGTCCTTTACGCGATTTGTAATACCTTTGTAAGCTAAAATAATTTTTGTGAAAAATAATAATTAAAAATAATATCAAACAATGAACACAATTAAGAAATTTTCGCTCGCAATGGCGGCACTCATGGTGTCAGCTTTGCCAATGTCGGCAAACGAATGGGATGTGAATGGTGACGGACACATTACCTCGGCCGACGTGACCGCAATCTACGATCATCTTCTGAACAATGACATGACTTATGCCGAAAGTGCCTATGATGTTGACGGCGATGGGCACATCACTTCGGCCGATATCACAGCAGTTTATGACGTGATTCTCAATGGAATGCCAAGCAACATCACACAGTATACTGTCAATGGTGTGACTTTTGCGATGGTAAATGTTGAGGGTGGAACCTTTACTATGGGAGCTGATGCCAGTGACTCAAATGCTAATGAAGATGAGTTCCCAAGTCACCAAGTAACAGTTAGCTCATTTGCAATTGGTCAAACCGAGGTTACTCAGGAGTTGTGGCTGGCTGTTATGGGGTGGAACTACAGTGGCCATGGGGGTAACTTGCAATACCCTGTTGAGTATGTCAATTATGAGATGTGCCAGAATTTTATAGCTAAACTTAACGAGATGACTGGTAAGAATTTCCGTCTCCCAACTGAGGCTGAGTGGGAGTTTGCTGCACGTGGCGGAAACGAGAGTCAAGGTTATATCTATGCCGGTGGAAACATTATTGGCGATGTGGCTTGGTATGAAGACAACTCAGATAACGAAACACATGTTGTTGCAACCAAGGCACCTAACGAGCTTGGCATCTACGACATGAGTGGTAACGTGTGGGAATGGTGTAGCGACTGGTATGGTGATTATAGCGCCGAGGCACAGACCAATCCTACTGGTCCAGCATCTGGTGGCGAGAAAGTGATGCGTGGTGCCAGCTGGTGTGGCTCTGCTAAGAAATGCCGTATTACAAAGCGTTTTAAAGCTTCAACTGGGTTTGGCGATGACGACATAGGTTTGCGTTTGGCTCTTTAATTTTACACTCTGATAGTCTTTAACCTTTAAAGCTTATCTTCGTGGAGCAAAAGAGAAAATTAGCCGTTCTGGGTAGCACTGGCTCGATTGGGAGGCAGACGCTCGACATTGTTGCCGAGTATCCACAACTCTTTGAGGTGGACTTGCTGGTGGCTAACCGTAGTGCCAACTTGCTAATTGAGCAGGCATTGCAGTTTAAGCCACGCAATGTGGTGATTGCCAGCGCCGACCTTTACGACAAAGTGAAAGTGGCGCTCGAAGGCACAGGAATAGCTGTGCACACTGGCGATAGCGTGGTGTCGGAGCTTGTGGCATTGCCCGAGGTCGACACTGTGGTGACCGCCATGGTGGGTTACAGCGGTCTCGCCTCTACTATTTCAGCCATCAAGGCGGGCAAGAAGATTGCTCTCGCCAACAAGGAGACCCTTGTGGTGGCGGGTGAGCTCATCAATGAGTTGCTCAAGAACTCGGACTCGGTGCTCTATCCCGTTGATAGCGAGCATGGCGCTTTCTATCAGTGCCTGGTGGGTGAGGACATCGGCAATGTGTCGCGCCTCATTCTCACGGCCTCGGGAGGTCCTTTCCGCACCTTTCCGCGCGAAAGGCTTGCCACTGTGACCAAGGACGACGCTCTGCGACATCCCAACTGGGCGATGGGTGCCAAAATCACTATCGACAGTGCCACGATGATGAACAAGGGCTTCGAGATGATTGAGGCTAAGTGGCTCTACGGCATCTCGCAAGAGCACATCGACATCGTGGTGCATCCGCAGTCGATTGTACACTCTATGGTGGAGTTTGTCGACGGCTCGGTTAAGGCGCAGCTGGGTCTGCCCGACATGCACCTGCCCATTCGCTATGCTCTAGGTTTGCCGGGACGACTGGCAACCAACGAGCCCCGAATGACAATTGCCGACTATGCTTCGCTCACATTTGAGGAACCCGATTTCGAGAAATTCCCGCTGCTTGGCACCGCTTACGAGGCAGCTCGCCGTGGTGGCAATGTGCCATGTGTGATGAACGCGGCTAATGAAATTGCTGTAGCGGCTTTCCTCGCCGACAAGATAGGCTTTAACGACATATACAACACTATAGAGCGCACGATGGCGTGGGCTCCATTTATTGCCTCTCCCACCTATGACGACTACGTTGCGACCAACGCCGAGGCTCGCGACTATGCCGAAAATTTGATAAATAAATAGGGTTGAGCTGAATTTATTGCTCTGACTCTCGTTTTGGGTAAATCTAGAACTTCTATAGATTCTATACGACCTAGGAGTTCTAGCTCACCACAACTAAGAATTATAAACTAAAAACTATAAATGACCACTACATTTTGGATTAAAGCCTTACAGATGATTGCCTCATTGGGCTTGCTCGTGTTCATTCACGAGCTTGGCCATTTTATGTGGGCAAGAATCTTTGGCGTGAAAGTTGAGAAGTTCTACCTTTTCTTTGATATTGGACTTAAGAAGTTAGGTATTAATTGGGATGGTAGTCTATTAAAGTTTAAACCCAAGAAAAGCGACACCGAGTATGGCGTGGGCTGGTTGCCCCTGGGTGGCTACTGCAAGATTGCAGGAATGATCGACGAGTCGATGGACCTTGAGCAGATGAAACAGCCCGAACAGCCTTGGGAGTTCCGCTCTAAGCCTGCATGGCAACGCTTGCTCATCATGATAGGCGGTGTAGTAAACAATTTCTTGCTTGCCATTATTATCTATGCTGGTATGGTATACTACTGGGGAGAGCAATATATTCCTTACAAGAATGCCGAAATGGGTATGAACTTCTGCCAGAGCGCCGAGAAGATTGGTTTCCGTGATGGAGACATCCCATTGAGCGCCGACGGTCGTCAACTTCACTATCTTAACAGCGATGAGGTTCAGGCCATTACTACTGCCAAGCAGGTTAAGTTGTTGCGCAATGGTAGTGATACTGTGACCGTTAACATTCCCGATAAGTTCATCTTTGATGCCGAGGAAGATGCCAAGCAGGGCGAGCCTTTTATGGACTATCGCATTCCTGTGGTTGTCGAGACCACTATGCCCGGTGATGGAGCCGACAAAGCTGGTCTCAAGAAGGGTGATATGATTCTGAAGATCGATACGGTCGATGCAGCCGACTTCAGCACGTTCACCGCTCAGCTTATGGAGCACAAGGGCAAGACGGTGCAAATGTCGTTTATGCGTGACGGCAAGCTCGACAGCGCCAATGTTGCGGTGAGCGATGCTGGCAAGATAGGCATAGGGCTGCGGAATGTGACAAAAATTTTCAATGTGGAGTCAAAGTCCTATGGCTTTCTTGAGTCTATTCCACGAGGCATTGAGATGGGATGGACCAAGATGGTGAACTATGTGAGTAGCCTAAAGTTGCTATTCTCTAAGGAAGGAGCTCAGAGCCTAGGCGGATTTGGCACCATTGGCAGCATCTTCCCCGACAAGTGGAACTGGTATAGCTTCTGGGACCTCACTGCATTTCTGTCGGTAATTCTCGCGTTTATGAACATCCTGCCTATCCCTGCTCTTGACGGCGGTCATGTGATGTTCCTGCTCTATGAGATTATCTTCAGGCGCAAACCTAGCGAAAAGTTCCTTGAGCGTTCTCAGATGGTGGGTATGGCTATCCTCTTTGCCCTCCTCCTATGGGCCAACGGAAACGATATCTACCGCTGGATCATCAAGCCTTTCATCAATTAATGCAAAATCTGGTTTTTCTAGACAACTAAAAACTAATAACTAATAACTCATAACTGTGAACTATAAGAAGATAACCCTGCGGCGTGGCAAGGAGGAGTCGCTCAAGCGATTCCATCCTTGGGTGTTCTCGGGAGCCATTGCCAGTGCCGACGACAGCATCGAGGAGGGCGACCTCGTTTCGGTATTCGCCAGCGATGGCACACACATTGGCAATGGTCATTTCCAGGTGGGTAGCATCATGGTGCGCATCCTCGCTTGGGGCGATACCGCCATCGACGACGCTTTCTACAGCGACCGCCTCGTGCAGGCGTGGCGCGTGCGTCAGGCGCTAGGTCTCGTGCGTCCCGACAACAATTCATTTCGATTAGTTCACGGTGAGGGCGACTTCTTGCCCGGTCTCGTGATCGATGTATATGGCAGCACTGCCGTCATCCAGGCTCACTCGCCTGGTATGCACTTTGCGCGCAAATCAATCGCTCAGGCACTTGTGAATTTGCCCGACGCTAATATAATTAATGTGTATTATAAGAGCGAGACAACATTGCCCTATAAGGCGCATCTCGACCCTGAGAATCAATACCTTATAGGCGAGTTCGACACTGATGTGGCAATGGAGAATGGCCTCAAATTCCATGTGGACTGGCTGCGCGGACAGAAGACAGGTTTCTTCGTCGACCAGCGCGAGAACCGCGCCCTGCTCGAGCGTTACTGCAAGGATCGTCGCGTGCTCAACATGTTCTGCTACACCGGTGGATTCTCGTTCTATGCTATGCGTGGTGGTGCACAGTTGGTGCATTCGGTCGACAGCTCGGGCAAGGCAGTGATGCTCACCGAGCGCAACGTCGAGCTCAACTATCCAGGCGATGAGCGTCACAAAGCGTTTGCTCAGGACGCATTCGACTATCTCGACAACATGGAGCGCGACGCTTACGACCTTATCATCCTCGACCCGCCCGCTTTTGCCAAGCACAAGAGTGCACTCAAGAATGCTCTGATTGGCTATAGGCGCCTCAATGCCAAGGCGTTCGCTAAAATCCAGAGTGGGGGAGTGCTGTTTACATTCTCGTGCTCGCAGGCGGTTAGCAAGGAGCAGTTCAGGCTCGCTGTCTTCAGTGCGGCAGCTCAGAGCCGCCGCAAGGTGCGCATCCTGCACCAGCTCACCCAGCCAGCCGACCACCCCATCAACATCTACCACCCAGAGGGCGAATACCTCAAAGGCCTTGTCCTCTACGTCGAGTAGCCAGATCATAAAACATTAAGACCTTAATTTCCTGAGAACTAGAAAATCTAGATTGTCTAGAATTTCTAGTTCCTCTAGTTTATGCTATAGAATCATTGTGCATTTTTATTGAAAATATTTCAATTAGACTCAAGTCTGTTAATTATTGTTAAATTATTCGACGAACCAGCTTTTTTTTAACGCGAAATGGTCATTATTTCCAAGAAAAAATGTAATTTTGTACTATATTATAGCCTGTTGTAATTGAGGCATAAAAAAATGATGGTTATAGATTGACGATTTGCTAAACTGAAAAGAATCGTAAACAACTGTGAATTAGGCGAAATCAAGACCATCGGCCGAGACAACAGCGCAGCACAAGCGTTGCAGAGGCAAGTTTGTGGGTTCAAGGCGATGAATGCACTTGCAGGAAGCAAAGGAACATAATAACACACAAGTTATTAACACCCTTAAACCATTATATGTTATGATGGTCTAAAATGACTGGAATAGGGAAAAGACTGCGTGCTTTAAGTTTTGCCTTTTGTATAAAAATGTATCATAGAGAGTATAAATAATTGTTTTTAAAAACTTTATCTAAAATTTTTTATTTATGACACGTATTCTGAGATTACTACTAATCGCCGCTATCGCCTTGCCCCTGTGGCAGCCTGTAGCGGCACAGAACACCCCATCACAAAAACTTGGGGGGCAGATTCACGACTACTACAACAAAGATGTCGTGAGTGGAAACAGTACTAATGCGTATTTGCCTATTTATGCAAGTCGTTTGGGCAGAACGACATGTGAAGGACAAATGATTTATTCAAGTACTCGTATGGGGCTTGCTGAAGGAACAGAAATTGTGGGAATTGCCTTTCATACAAACGCATCTGTTGCTAATCCTACCAATGGCCAAACTAATAGCATTACAGTGAGGGTTGGTGAAACTTCTTTAACCAGCATATCAAATCACGATGTTATGCTAGAAAATAGAGAAAATGCAACAAATGTCTATACAGGTCAATTGCCATCAGGAACTACTACTGTAAAATTTGATTTTAGTGAACCCTATACCTATAATGGACAAAACTTTGTCATTGATATCAGTAAGAATAGTGGTGATTATGCTCCTACAGTTAATTGGTATGGATCAAATAATATGGGAAATAATGTGAGCCGATACTATTATAGCAGTAGTAATGGTGGTTATAATGATAATGGAGTTAATTTCCTTCCAAGTTTAACTATATATTATAGAACTCCACATCAGGGAACTGTTTCGGAGCGGACAATTGCGGTTAAAGACATAAACTTCTATAAAGAAAAACTTTATAGCTGGAAAGAGAACGGCACAGGACAAGAGCATATAGATACCCTACATAATATTGCCAAAAACCCTGACCAGATTATTGCCATGTTGAAGGCTGTCTATACTGACCCAACTATCCCGGGAAACAAGAAGCGTGGATTCTCAGCTACCGGTGGTAGCGATCATGATGATGACGTGGCATATACTGGAGCAGGAACTCTGGTAAGAGCTAGCAATGGCACGGTTAGTTTTGATGATACTTTTGGATGGGACATTCCTGGCAATTTAGCTGTTGCTGGTGGTGAAACATCTGGCAATTATAGTTATTGGTATATGGATCCCGAACAATACAGTCCAGAAGAAGAAGGCTTGACCCTGTTGTTGCTTGAATTGCAAGATGACTTTACACCTAAAGATGTTATTGAGGATGGTAAGGTAATACTTCCTGCGACAACGTTTAATGAGAACCTTACAGGTTATGCCAAGCTGAGAGAGTATTTTTCTAAGACAATCAAATCGGCTCGAATTATTACTGAGGCTGTACGCACAGGTGATGGTTTGGAAAAGGGTACACTCTTCAAGATTGATTGCGACAAGATGAACAAGTTCTATCTTATTGCTAAAGGTCAATTACAATGGTTTAGGACATCGTATTATAGTATCAGTGCTAGACCAGATTTTTGTAATAATCCTTGCTATGTTTATAATAGTAGTAGTAACATTAATCAGTATTATGACCCTGCAATCGATACTTACTTTTTCTTAGGTCACATGTTTGAGCAGTTTAGTCCTTCAATATCTTCATCAGGAGATGCAGCGACAGGTGCGAGAGATGATATATACAGGGATTTGATTAACATGGAATCCTTTGGTGTTGTTCATGACTGTCCGAATGTGCCCTTTGTTAGTGATGGTCATCATTTTATGATGTACGGACCAGACAGTCATTCTGCAGACTGTGCCGACGTTCGTGACATGATGTTCTTTGTGCCTGACTATCGTATGCTTGATTGGAGCGATCGTGGCTTTAATGGTGTTGGCACAAATCAAACTCAGGACTATTTTAGATATCATCGCGACATTCAGCCAACTATGGGTCTCTACGTGATTCATCAGAATCCTATCACCGAGACAACTGCATTTACAGATGACTATTATCACCTGACATTGACTTGGAAGACTAATCTTGATGATTTCTTGCCAGGTGAGCAGCAGGAGTTTGACCTTCTGGAAGTTGTTTATAACGAACGATTAGGTCGCAATGAGTATGTTCCTGTATATTACACCAAGATTGCTGCCGATGGTAAGACTGTAGTTTATTATGATCCAGAAACAGGCTTAGAAGGTGAAGATCATAAGACACCAATCAAGCTGAAACTTGATCAGGCAGAAAATAAGATTTATACTGATGTTTTTGTTCAGCGTCAAGAATCAAGCTTTGAGGTCACATACGCTATCCAAGGTTGGGATGCTGAAGACAGTGAGCACAAGCACTTCTTAAGCCTTCAGAGGTCAAACCAGGAGAGCTACATTATAAAGGGTACTGACCCAACTGAGATTTTATCGCTTGTTGAACTTTCGCACTACAGCCGCTTTAACGTGCAAAAAGAGATCAACTGCTACAGTAATCGCTTCAAGCTGTTGAATAATGTTGATGGTCTTAGAAATGTCAATATAACTGTGAATGAGACCGCACTTTCATTCAAGCGCAAGAGTGCCGATGGTGAGATAGAGATAGCTACTGCGACTTTCACTGGTAATAATGAACTTACCATTGAGATGAAGAATCAGAAGCCTTCTACTGATTTCCCATATGGTTTAACTACCGGGCCAAACTCCTATCGTGCTGGTTATCATGCAAATAATGGTGGCCAAGTTACTATAAATGATGCTGGTAATGAAACATGGAAAATAAGTTATGATGTCGATGAGGATGGCTATATTATCTTTAAGAATAATGAGCCAATGATTCTCTGCGACAACTTCACAGCTAGTGTTTCGGATGGTACTCATCCAGGACGTTACACCTATGAGGCTTATACAGTGAACTTCAAACATGCCGAAGGTGATGCATTCCCTACGGGTGAAGGTCACAGCAGCTTGTTCAATGTAGTAATTTATAAGACTGACACCGATATCAATTCGTTGACACTGGACAATGTTTTGGAAGACACTAATGGCAGCAGTCAACTCGAGGATGTTGAATTTGATGTTGACGTACAGCTTGTTTCTAGGACTGAAGTTCTGCGTTACGATGCTTACCGTTGGACCGTAGGCGCTAATAATTGGGGCTTTATTATTGATAAGGTGAATGGTGAGGATAATGAGGTTGATATTCAGCCTACAGGTCAAGCCGATAACCAAGGTGAGTACTATACTGTCAGAATGAATTCAGGTTCAAGTGATGAAGTAAGCGGTGGCATCGTGTATGTTGAAAATGGTTCTGGAACTGCGACATTTGTTGACAAGGTTCCTATTAAGAATAATTCTGCTAGTGAATACACCTATGCTCCTGTAGTAGAGGCCTTTGGTAGAGATTACTTTGGCGATGAGCGTGGCGACTACAACACCTACGGTGGTCCATTGCAGACTTTTGCAACAGGTGTACTTGACGTTGAGGTTGTTGAACCAAGTGAGGCTTATCCATTGATGAGTACCTCAAAATGGCAGGATGGGGATAAGTGGTATTCTTACTACAACATCTTGCTGAACTTCAAGGCTCTGAATGTGCCCGTAGGTTATGAGCTTTATAAGGTTCGTGCTTGGCGCAATGTAGATAACACCAATAATATTTTGAATGAGAACACTGAAATGTTCCCGACACGTGCTGCCCGCATCAGTGGAATCGACGAGAATGGTTGGTACCTCTATGAGGACATCAACTATGGTGACCAGCTTACATTGCCTGAAAATGATGGAAGTTTCTTGACTATGAGTATGGCTAATTTGAAGAGCCAAAATGCTCCTAAGATTGGTGAGCGTTCAGTGTCATTTGCCAAAGCACAGAATCCAGGCGACACTAATGCACCTGAACCAATGTTTGCCGATGCCGTTGAAGGTGAGACTCGTGCAACATTCGGTGCTGAGCGACTGAAACTAAGTGATAACGACCAATATGGTTCTCTTGATGAACTCAATGCTCAATTTAAGGTGCGTGCATATTTCACTCGTAGTGATAACCCATTGACAAATAAAGAGCCAGGCGAATCGATGCCAAAGGTACTTTATGTTATTGGAAATGGCAAAAATGTTTCATGGTCGACATCTAACTCTATAGGTAATCTTTACTCTACAGATGGTAAAGTTTATACTGGAAATGTGGAGATTGTTGCTGCCCAAAACGATGATGGTGGTTTCTTTAGCTTTACCAAGAAACTTGGAGCTGGTTGGGATGACATTAGCAGTAATAGGTATGGATTCTATAGCAATGATAACTGTTGGATTGTGACAGGTGATGGCGATTTGTTTGGACAGGAGTTACATCTTGAGAAAAATGCAAACCCTGGTGCATACAAGGTTCCGGCAGGTACATATAAGCTTGTAGTTGATATGACTAATGAGAGTGACATGAAATTGGTTGTTACTCCTGCTCCTGCTAACGCTCCTCGTCTAGGTGAAGTGACTGGTAGTGATTTCGACTACTATATTGCTGAGGGTACAATTGATTTCTCATCGAAGGATTACACTATCATTACTGGTATTGTCGAGAATCTAAATTCTAGTCAGGTAGTAGGTGTTACTTACTACAACGTGGCAGGTATCGAGAGCGACACTCCATTCCAGGGTGTGAACATCGTGGTAACTCGCTACAGCGATGGCTCGACAACCACAACAAAGATCTTGAAATAAAAATTTTAGATAATTTTTATAAGGTGATTCAAGGGGACGACTCATGTTGTTCCCTTGAATTGTTTTATTGAGAGAGCAGGAAGTCTACAATTGTTTTGATTGTTGAAAATAATTTATTATCTTTGTAGACTAGAAGCTCTAGATATTGCAGTATTTCTAGCTTGATGAAGTGTCATTTTAAGATAAAGCTTGCTATGGATAAGGAAAGAAATAATGATTCGGTACTGCGACCTCAGGCTAACTGGAATGAACTGTGGTTCTACCAGAAAGCGGTTGTTCTGTATCATTTGACATGTGTTTTCACGCGTCGTTTTCTTCCTGTCTATGGCGACCGCACTGTCGACCAGATGATACAGGCTGCACGTTCGGGCAAGCAGAACATCGTTGAGGGCCTTGCCGATGGTGTGGCATCGGTTGAAAGTGAGTTGAAGTTGCTTAACTTTGCACGTGGCAGCATTCAGGAACTCAGAGCTTGCATCGCCATGCTTTAGGGCTTTGGACTGCTTCTCATTCGCGTTATGATGCGATGCTTAAGTATTGCCGAGCTCATAATAAACTTGAAGATTACGAGCCATTCTTTGATAAATGGAGCGATGAGGAGATTGCAAACGTGGCAATCACCTTGGCTCACATGATAGACAAGATGATGGTTTCTCATCAGGAAAGAACTGAAAAGGAATTTGTCACCGACGGTGGAGTAAGGGAACGAATGACCCGCGCCCGCCTCGATTACCGAAACAAGAATAACAAGAAATAGCTCCATCAAGAATCTTTAGTGCTACTAAGCCTTTAGTTCTTCTGGAATTTCTAGTAGTTCTAGTTGCTCTAGGGTGTCTAGTATTTCTAGAATCACTAGATATTTTTCTTTTCTCAATAGCAATTTATTAATTTAGGTTTAATTAAATGGTAATTTGTGTGGGAAAAGAAAACTTTTTTGTACCTTTGCACGATTTTTTAAAAGACCTTGCGGTTTTTTAAACGGTCTTTTAAAAAACAAAGCGGAAATAAAGCAGAAAGCAGTTTTTATATTATATAATATTATTTTAGATGTTAACACCTACTAAGAAAACCATCGTGTTGGGTGATGGACGCGAAATCACCCTTGAAACAGGAAAGCTTGCCAAGCAAGCCGATGGAGCAGTTGAATTGCGCTTCAACAACACCATGTTGCTAGCGACCGTTGTTTCGGCGAAGGACGCCGAAGAGGGCGCCGACTTTATGCCCCTCACAGTTGAATACAAGGAGAAATATTCCTCCTTCGGACGTTTCCCTGGTGGCTTCACCAAGCGTGAAGGTCGCGCCAGCGATTATGAAATCTTGACAGCACGCCTTGTGGACCGCGTGCTCAGGCCTTTGTTCCCCTCGAACTATCACGCCAACACTATCGTCCACATCCTTATGTTCTCGAGCGACGGTGCCGATTGTCCCGACGCTCTCGCTGGCCTCGCTGCCAGTGCCGCTATCGCCGTGAGCGACGTGCCTTTCGAGGAGCCAATTAGTGAGGTTCGCGTGGCACGCATCGACGGCAACTTCGTTATCAACCCAACCTTCGAACAACTCGAAAACGCTGACATGGAATTGATGGTAGGTGCTACTTACGACAATATTATGATGGTTGAGGGTGAGATGGACGAAGTACAGGAAGAAGACCTCATTGCAGCGCTCAAGTTTGCTCATGACGCAATCAAGCCCATGTGTGTAGCACAGAAAGAGCTTGCCGAGCAGCTCGGCGTAACTAAGCGCGAATATTGCCACGAGGTTGACGACGAGGAAATCAAGGAGCGCGTACGCAAGGAGTGCTACCAGCCCTGCTACGACATCGCTAAGGCAGGCAACGCCGACAAGCACTGGCGCAACGACAGCTTCGACAAGGTGCTTGAGGACTTCATCGAGACCATTCCCGAGGAGGAGCGCGAGGAGAAGACTCCAATGATCAACCGCTACTTCCACGACGTGCAGCGCGATGCAGTGCGCCGCGTCATCCTTGACGAGGGCATCCGCATGGACGGCCGCAAGACCACCGACATTCGCCCCATCTGGTGCGAGACCGACTATGTTCCAGGCCCCCACGGAAGCGCTGTCTTCACCCGTGGCGAGACTCAGTCGCTCGCTACTGTTACCCTGGGTACGAAGCTCGACGAGAAGCTTATCGACGACGTGCTCACACGCCGCAACGAGCGCTTCTTGCTCCACTACAACTTCCCAGCATTCTCTACCGGTGAGGCACGCGCACCACGTGGCGTGAGCCGCCGTGAGATTGGTCACGGTAACTTGGCACACCGCGCTCTCAAGCGTATGTTCCCCGATGACTTCCCCTACACCTGCCGCATTGTGAGCGACATTCTTGAGAGCAATGGCTCATCATCTATGGCTACAGTTTGCGGTGGCACCTTGGCTCTGCTCGATGCCGGTGTTAAGATGAAGCGCCCAGTGGCTGGTATTGCTATGGGTCTCATCACCGATGAGGGTAACGTTAAGCACGCTGTGCTCAGCGACATCCTTGGCGACGAGGATCACCTCGGTGACATGGACTTCAAGGTGACTGGTACTGTTAACGGTATCACTGCAACTCAGATGGATATCAAGTGCGACGGACTTCCCTACGAGATTCTTGAGCAGGCTCTGCGTCAGGCTCGCGACGGCCGTCTCCACATCCTCAATATCATCAACGAAACAATTCCTGAGCCTCGCGAGGACTACAAGCCTCACGTTCCACGCATCGTGGCAATGACTGTCGACAAAGAGTTTATCGGTGCCATCATTGGCAAGGGTGGTGAGGTTATCCAGGGCATCCAGGAGGAGACTGGCGCAATCATCACTATCGATGAGATCGACGGCAAGGGCGAGATTGAAATCTCGGCTGCCAATAAGGACAGCATCGAGGCTGCAGTTGAGCGCATCAAGGCTATCATTGCAGTTCCTGAGGAGGGTACCATCTACACCGGTACTATCAAGAGCATTCTTGAGTTTGGTGCTTTTGTTGAGTTCATGCCTGGCAAGGAAGGTTTGCTCCACATCAGCGAGATTAGCTGGGAGCGCCTCGCCGACATGGAGGCTAGCGGTCTGCACGAGGGCGACGAGGTGACTGTCAAACTCATCGAGATTGACAAGAAGACCGGCAAGTTCCGCCTCTCGATGCGTGCTCTTCAGGAAAAGCCCGAGGGCTATGAGGAGCGCCGTGGTGGCAACGGTGGCAACCGTCCACGTGGCAATGGCCAGCGTGGTGGCAACGCTAACGGCAACGGTCCACGCCGCGACAACAACCGCGGTCCCCGCCGCGACAACAACCGTGGTCCCCGCCGCAACGACAACCGTAATAACGACCGTCGCCGCGACGACCGCAACGACCAAAGCTACGACGATTAATCGCCAATCTGGTTAACGCTACCTTAACCACAACCCAATAATTCTCCCTTGTCAGCCATCGTGCCGGCAAGGGAGTTTTTTCGTCCCAATCTGTGTTAACTAAACAATATTAGTAATATCCTTAATTGTCAATAAAGAAAAATCTGTGTATCTTTGTTGCCTAAAACCGAAGCATCAATGAAAAAGTTAAAGAAATTGCCATTGCTGGCTCGCATCATCATTGCCATTGCCCTGGGTATAGGATTTGGACTGGTGCTGCCATTGCCCGCAGTGAGGGTGTTTGCCACATTCAACAGCATCTTCAGCCATTTTCTCCAGTTCCTTATTCCCCTAATTATCATTGGCCTTATCACTCCTGCCATCAGCGACATCGGCAAGAGCGCAGGGAAATTGCTTCTGTTGACCACCATTATTGCCTATGGTGACACGGTATTTTCAGGCTATTTGTCCTATTTTACTAGCTCCAATGTTTTCCCGTTGCTCATCAACCATGGGCAAACAGTAGAGAAGGTTGCCGAGGTTAAGGCTCTTGAGCCATTTTTCACGATTAACATACCGCCGTTGGTTGATGTGATGTCAGCATTAGTGACAGCGTTTACCATTGGCCTGGGAATAGCATTCTTCGGTTCCAAGACGTTGAAGCCTGGATTCGACGAGTTTAAGGACATTGTTGCAAAGACTATCGAGGTGGCACTAATACCGCTGTTGCCGCTCTACATCTTCGGCATTTTCTTGGAGATGAGCCACACAGGCCAAGCTTGGCATGTGCTCAATGTCTTCATAGCAATAATTGGCGTCATTTTCGCCATGCACATCTTCCTCCTTGTGTTGCAGTATTGCATTGCTGGACTCGTCACACGACGCAACCCATTCCGCTTGTTGTGGAATATGCTGCCAGCCTATTTTACAGCCCTTGGCACCTCATCGAGCGCAGCAACAATTCCGGTGACATTGAAGCGCACACTCATTAATGGCGTGAGTGAAGGCATTGCAGGCTTTGTCGTACCACTGTGTGCTACTATCCACCTCTCGGGTAGCTGCCTCAAGATTGTTGCATGCTCGGTAGCGCTGATGCTCATGACTGGCATGCCTTTCGACCTAGGAATGTTCTCCGGTTTCATCTTCATGCTTGGCGTGATGATGGTGGCAGCACCAGGTGTGCCTGGTGGAGCTATCATGGCTGCACTGGGAGTGATACAGTCTATTTTGGGCTTTGATGCTCAGCAACAGGCGCTCATGATCGCCCTTTATATCACTATGGACAGCTTTGGCACAGCCTGTAACGTCACCGGTGATGGTGCAATCGCCCTTATCGTCGACAAAATCAACTCTCGCCGCGAGCAATAAATTACTTATAACCCTAAACTTGGTACTTAACATTTAAAATGATCACTTTTCCTAATGCAAAAATAAACCTAGGGCTCAACATTGTGGAGCGACGTGCCGATGGTTACCACAGCCTCGAGACGGTGTTTTATCCCATTGGCCTTACCGACATCCTCGAGATAGTGCCTGCTCAAGGACCCGACTCCACTCTCACTACCTATGGCAATCCTGTTGACTGCCCAGTGGAGAAAAACTTGGTGATGAAGGCTTTGCGCCTCATGCAGCAGCACTACAACGTGCCCGAGGTCGACATCCATCTCTATAAGCACATTCCCGACGGAGCAGGTTTGGGTGGCGGCTCGAGCGACGCATCTAGTACGATGCTCATGCTTAACGAAATGTTCAATATTGGTGTGCCAAAGGATGAACTGGCTCGACTCGCTGCAACATTAGGTGCCGACTGCCCATTTTTTATTTATAATCAGCCAATGATGGCAACCGGCATTGGCAACATCCTGAAACCAATCAACCTGAGTCTTAAGGGCTTGTTTCTATATCTTGTAAAGCCCGATGTGAGTGTGCCCACCAAGGTTGCTTATTCGCGCGTGACCCCTGCTCACAGCACTTCGCCTTTGGATAGGGATGTCAAAGCTGATGTGAGCAAGTGGAGTGGGGTAGTGAAGAACGACTTTGAACCAAGTGTTTTCGCAGCCTATCCACAGTTAGCGTCAATCAAGGCCGATATTGAAGCAGCTGGAGCTCTCTACGCTTCAATGTCGGGCTCGGGCTCGTCAATCTTTGGTATTTTTAATGATGTCAATATGGCAGAAAAATTGAAGGGAAAATTCCCAAGCAGCACCGATTTTGTCATACTATTATAATTAATGTGTGTCGGCAACATTTTTGCATGGCCTATAAGAAAGAATAACTCCCCTTCTATTATTGAGGGGGATGATTTCGCACGAGTAACAATAAACGATAAACGAAACAATACAATATGGCAAAGAAAAAACAAGCAGAAAATAACGAACCTCAGGTCGAAGAACCTGTAGTTGACGAGCAGCAAAACGTTGCTCAAGAGGAGCAACCCCAAGAGCAGTCAATTGAGCAAACCGAGGAAGAGGCTGAGAAAGAGCCTACTCCCGAGGAGATAATTGCTGGCTTGCACGCTGAGCTCGAGGAAGAGAAGAAGAAATATCTTTTCCTCATGGCCGATTTTGACAATTTCCGCAAGCGCACACTGCAAGAAAAGCAGGACTTGGTGAAAAACGGCGGCCAAAAGGTGCTTGAGGGCATCCTGCCAGTAGTCGATGACATTGAGCGAGCCATCGACGCTATTGCTCAGGGTGGCGACATTGACAGCCTTAAAGAGGGAGTCGATCTCATTCACAGCAAGCTACTGGGCTTCCTTAAGAGCAATAACGTGGTGCCTATTGAATCGACTGGCGAACTTTTCGACACCGATTTCCACGAGGCTGTTACAACTTTCCCTGCCCCTAGCGAGGAACAGAAGGGAAAGGTTATCGACACGGTACTTAAGGGCTACACGCTAAACGACAAAGTGTTACGCCACGCCAAGGTGGTGGTAGGCCAGTAGCGTGATTCCACTGATTCCGGTGATTCCACCGATTCAAGTGAGTCTAAAAAAATCTGGTGAATCTAGAATGTCTAGAAATACTAGAAAAGAACTAACAAAGATAAACGAATAACGAAATAATGGCTAAAAGAGATTTTTATGAGGTGCTTGGCGTTGACCGTAACGCCGATGCCGACGCACTGAAAAAAGCATATCGCAAACTCGCCATCCAGTATCATCCCGACCGTCAGCAGGGTAAGTCCGACGCCGAGAAGAAGGAGGCCGAGGAGAAGTTTAAAGAGGCTGCCGAGGCCTATGATGTCCTCAGCGACCCCAATAAGCGTGCTCGTTACGACCAACTCGGCCCTGAAGGTTATGACCAGATGGGAGGCGGTGGCTTCTCGGGTGGAGGCATGTCGATGGAGGATATCTTCCGCCAGTTTGGCGACCTCTTCGGTGGTTTTGGTGGTTTTGGTGGCTTCAGCGGTTTTGGCGACACGGGTCGAGGCCAGTCGGTCAACTATGGCACAAACTTGCGAGTTCGTGTCAAAGTGACCTTAGAGGAAGTTGCCAAAGGCACCGAGAAGAAGATTAAGATACCTCGCCAAGTATCGTGCCACTCATGCAACGGCACTGGAGCAAAGAACGGAACAGCTCTTGAGACTTGTCCCAACTGCCATGGCTCGGGCGTAGAGGTGCGCATACGTCGCACATTGCTCGGACAGATGCAGACGCAGAGCGCATGTAGCGTCTGTGGTGGCTCGGGTAAGCGTATCAAGGAGCGCTGCCCCGACTGCGGTGGCACCGGACTTGTTAAGCGCGAGGAGATTGTCAACATCAATATTCCAGCGGGCGTTAAGGAGGGCATGATGCTCACCATGCGCGGCAAGGGCAACGATGCTCCAGGCGGTGGAGTGCCAGGCGACCTGCAAATCGTTATCGAGGAGCAGCGCGATGAGCACCTCATCCGCGACGATCAGGACCTTATCTACAACCTGATGATTGATTTCCCGACTGCCGCCCTTGGTGGTAAGGTGGAAATACCCACTATCAACGGACGCGCTAGAGTTACTATCGAACCAGGAACTCAGCCAGGCAAGGTGCTTAGGCTCAGGGGTAAAGGTCTGCCATCAGTCAATGGCTATGGCAATGGCGATTTGTTGGTTAACGTGATGGTCTATGTGCCCGAAAATCTGACATCGAGCGAGAAGCGAACTATGGAAGCACTGCGCGAGTCACAATCGTTTAAGCCTAGTGCGTCGACCAAGGAGCGCATCTTCAGCCGCCTTCGTCACATGTTTGACTAAGACTAGTCAATCGTTAATTTAAAAATATATGAAGTCCCGACGATTTATGTTTAATGGCCCACACGTGCCACGTCATGAGATGAAAGTGACCACATTTCTTGCCGATCAAGAAATGGGGTTACTTGACTTCATACTCAAGAAGATGGATGGCATCAGCCGCAACAAGGCTAAGGGTCTGCTCAGCCACTCTCTCGTCAAGGTTGACGGCAGCGTGGAGAAGCAGTACAATTTCGTCGTGAAACCAAATATGGTGGTCGAGGTGACCAAGAACCCACGGTTCATGCCCATGAAGAACTTCGACCGTTTCTTTGCCATCCTTTATGAGGATGAGTATTTGATTGTGGTCGACAAATCCGATGGAGTGTTGTCGATGGGAGTAGGGCGTGGTAGCCTTAATATGAAAATCCTTCTGGATCAGTACTTTGCTTATACAAAACAACGTTGCACAGCTCATGTTGTGCACCGCCTCGACACGCGCACTTCGGGTGTCATGGTCTATGCCAAGAGTGTTGAGGTGCAGCAACTGCTGGTCAACAACTGGCATGCTCATGTGCGCGATCGTCGATATGTGGCTGTGGTTGAAGGCGCTATGGAAAGTGACCACGGGCACATCGAGAGCTGGCTGCGCGACACGCCTTCTCGCAAGGTGGTGAGCAGTCCATTCAACAATGGTGGCAAGTGGGCGAGCACCGATTGGTGGCTACTCGACAGCAACGACGACTTCTCGTTAATCGAGCTGCATCTGAACACTGGCCGCAAGAACCAGATTCGTGTGCACATGGAAGTGCTGGGACATCCTGTCGTGGGCGACTATAAGTATGGCAGTGTCGACGACTCTCTCAATCGCCTTGGTTTGCACGCATTCCGCCTTGCCTTCATGCATCCTGTCACTCACGAGGAATTGGAGTTTGAAACACCGTTCCCTACTGCTTTCCTTGACCTTTTCCCCAATCCAATTGTGTGAAAAGGCCAATGCTTTTTTGCAATGTTGGTTGTGAGGCAATTTTTAGCACCGCTCTTACGTTTATATTATATGAAGATTGCTAAATATATTATAATGGCTATTTTGGCCATGAGTGTGTCATCAGCTGTGGCACAAGTTAGCTTTGAGGGCAACAGCAAGCCAGTATATGTCGAAGGGAGATCTTCCAGCACTGGCAGCATGGCGGTTTATGTACTATACTCGGCACAAGGAGTGACTATGAAATACACAGCCAGTATCGACCCTTACAATGTGAGTTGGCAGGAAATCATAATCAACGACCTGGGTGAAAGGGTTTACAACGATATTGATGTTGACCACGATGGCAATGTGACTTCTTTGACTCCAGTGAGGGCCGATAGGGGTTACATCATCAAGGAAGGTGACTCCCAAACTACCTATTTGTGGGTAATAGACTACAGCAAGTGCCGGCTTCATATCAACAGCGCTTCGGTCGATCAAGAAAATAGCGACTGTGGAACAGCTCTCTTGCACATCGATGGTAGTGGTCCCGAGATTAAGTATGATGGCACTAAAACGCTTGACCGTGAAATAAAAATAACCTACTACACTCGTGAGTGGGATAGTGAAAATACCACTTGGAAAGAGCAACAAGTCGTTGAGGAAGAGAAGTTCTTGAAGAGCTCTATTGCTGTTCCTGCTCCATATTGCGATACTCAATTCACTGTCAGTGGTGACAAATTTCTTGAGTTCTGGAACGAGAGGGAGAGCAAAACGACCGAAACTTTACAGACAAAGGCTATAAATGTTGAACTTGAAGTTACTCAGGAAGAGCGAAATAATGATAACGAGCAGACGATTCAAGGTTCGGGATTCGGAGGCTCAGCTCCAGTAACAATCACATTTAAAGCCTACTGTACCGATGCTGTTACCTACAAGGAATGGCAAGTGAGCAGTTTCCCTGAGTTCAACGACCTGCTGATGAACTTCTCGCAAGATGAGGTGGAGTATACTTTCAACGATGCAGGAACAACCTATTGGAGATTCTATGCAGCCAATAGTGATGGCTCATGCGAATATTTTAGTGACCCCATATCAGTGAATATAGGCGAAAGTATATTGTTGTGTCCTAACTTCTTTTCGCCTGGTTCCACCGAAGGCGATAACGACGAGTGGAAGGTCTCATATAAGTCAATTGTTGAGTTCCATTGCTGGATTTATAACCGATGGGGTAATCTGATTAAGGAGTTTACCGATCCCTCCGACGGGTGGGACGGAACTTACCGAGGCAAGTTAGTGAACACTGGAGTCTATTTCTATGTCATTAAGGCCAAAGGTAGCGATGGTAAGGACTACAAACTCAGTGGTGACATCAACATCCTGCGTTACAAGAAGCATGAGATGAATAATGCAATCGACGATCCCGACTATTAATGATTATTTAGTATGAGAATAACAAGACATATATTTGCAATTGCTCTTTTTGTGTGTGCGACAGTATTTTATGCTGGCGCACAGCGTGTTAATGATGGGTATATCGCGGTTACGTGCCCCGATATTCCTCAGTCTATTAACTTTTGTGGCGATAAGGTCGACTTCGATCGAATCGACATGGCCGAGCGTCTCGACAGGGAGCTCACTGGCACTATCTATGGTCAAACCATGTCATCGCTCATCATCAAGCGTGCTAACCGATATTTTCCACGGCTGATCGAGATTCTCAAACAGAACCGCATGCCCGAAGATCTCATCTACTTGGCTGTGGCTGAGAGTTCACTCGATATTAACGCCCTTTCACCAGCTAAGGCTGCAGGTATTTGGCAGTTTATGGCATCGACAGGAAAACAGTACGGCCTTGAGGTGAACGACGATGTTGACGAGCGTTACGATCCCGAGAAGGAGACCGTGGCTGCTTGCCAGTATCTGCGCAACGCCTATTCTAAGTATGGAAATTGGGCTACCGTGTGTGCAAGCTACAATGCTGGCACGACAAGAATTTCCAACGAGCTAGCTAGTCAGCAAGTGAACACTTCTTTCGACTTGAGACTCGTATCCGAGACTTCGAGATATGTGTTCCGTATTATTGCATTAAAGATTTTCCTTGAGAATCCAAAACGCTTTGGATATCGCTTGCGTAGCAACCAGTTATATCAACCCATTGAATATGATGAGGTTAGGGTTAATGCTCCTGTGGCCAATTGGACCACATGGGCCCGCGAGCATGGCATTACCTATGCGCAATTGCGCGACGCTAATCCCTGGATTCGAAGCATCAAGCTACCCAATGCTTCTGGTAAGGTCTACAGAGTTAAGGTGCCTAAGCGCGATTCACTCTACCGCAGTACAGCTGGTAACTCCGTGTACAACAGCAATTGGGTCATTGACTAAATTGGATTATCGACTCTAGTCTCAATGAAATATAAGGGAAAGGAAGTGGATTGTGTCTCGGTGCTTGGCGCAAGGGTTCACAATCTCAAGAATATAGATGTCGACTTGCCTCACTACAAGATCAGTGTTATCACTGGGCTTAGTGGCAGTGGTAAGTCGTCGTTGGCTTTTGACACTATTTTCGCTGAGGGTCAGCGGCGATATCTTGAGACGTTCTCTTCCTATGCCCGCAATATGCTTGGGGTGCTCGAGCGTCCCGACGTAGATAAAATTTCAGGACTAAGTCCTGTGATTTCGATTGGGCAGAAGACTACCAATAAAAATCCGCGCTCAACGGTGGGAACCGTGACCGAGGTCTACGACTACCTGCGTCTTCTCTTTGCCCGCGCAAGCGATGCTTTCAGCTACCTTTCGGGTGAGAAAATGGTTAAGTATTCCCTCGACAAGATTCTGAGCTTGATTCTTGATCGTTACGAGGGCAAGAAGATTTACATGCTTGCACCGCTGGTAAAGAATCGCAAGGGTCACTACAAGGACCTTTTTGAGCAGTTGCGCAAGAAAGGGTATCTGCACGTTAGAGTCGATGGTGAATTGCGTGAGATTACTTTTGGCATGAAGCTCGACCGTTATCGCAACCACGATGTGGAGCTAGTTGTCGATCGCCTCAAGGTGAATGCCAAGGATGAGGTACGCTTGCGCGACACAATCAACACCTGCTTTAAGCAAGGTGATGGGCAGCTCATGGTAATGGATGCCGAGGATGGTGCGATTGAGCACTATAGTCGCTCTCTAATGGATCCAGTTACTGGTTTGTCCTATCCTGAACCTGCTCCCCATAGTTTCTCGTTCAATTCGCCTCAGGGAGCTTGCCACAAGTGCAAAGGGTTGGGTTTTGTCAATATTATCGATAAGGAGAAGATAATGCCCGACCAGTCATTGTCAATTCGCAACGGTGGCATCACGACGCTCGGGAAATATAAAAATTCGCTCATCTTCTGGCAGATACAGGCTATTTGTGAGAAATATGGGGCTTCGCTCGACACGCCATTGTGTGATTTGCCCGAAGAGGCTGTCGATGACATTATGAATGGCACCGACGAGCGACTCAATATCAAGAATGAGACGATGAGCACCAGTAACTATTTCCTCTCTTATGATGGTTTGGTGAAGTATATAGAGATGCAACAGAGCGAGAATGCCACGTCTAAAGCGCAGAAGTGGGCTGGGCAATTCTTCTCGCGTGTGGTGTGTCCCGAGTGTCACGGCGACCGCCTGAACAAGGTGGCACTGCACTTCCGTCTTGCTGGCAAGAATATTGCTGAGCTGGCGAGGATGGATATAGCGCAGCTGCGTGAATGGATGCTCGATCTCCACAATCAGCTTCCTGAGCGCCAATGGGCGATTGCCGAGGAAGTGGTGAAGGAAATAAATAGTCGTCTGTCATTCCTGCTCGATGTGGGGCTCGACTATGTGTCGCTCAACCGCAGCAGCGCATCGCTGTCGGGTGGTGAGAGCCAGCGAATTAGACTCGCTACGCAGATTGGTTCGCAGCTGGTCAATGTGCTTTATATCCTTGACGAGCCAAGTATCGGTTTGCATCAGCGCGACAATAAGCGCCTTATCGACTCGCTTAAGCATCTGCGTGACGATGGTAACACTATTCTAGTTGTGGAGCACGACCGCGACATGATGCTCGAAGCCGACTATGTGGTCGACATAGGGCCCAAGGCTGGGCGTCGAGGTGGAAAAGTTGTATTTGCAGGCACGCCACAGCAACTACTCAAGGCCGACACTATCACGGCACGGTATTTGAATGGGGCCGAGAAGATTGAGGTGCCTGCCGAGCGGCGCAAAAGCAATGGCAAGGCGATAACTTTGCGTGGATGTCGAGGTAACAATCTCAAGAATGTGGATGTAACGATTCCTTTGGGTACTTTCATTTGTGTTACGGGTGTGAGTGGTAGCGGTAAGTCGTCACTCATCAACGCCACGTTGCAACCCATTTTGAGCCAGCGATTCTACCGTTCACTCACCGAACCGCTCCCTTACGATTCTATCGAGGGTTTGGAGCATGTCGATAAGGTGGTTACGGTCGACCAATCACCGCTGGGACGCACGCCACGCTCTAATGCCGCCACCTACACTAATATCTTTACCGACATCCGTAATCTCTTTGTCAATCTGCCTGAGGCCAAGATTCGTGGATATAAGCCTGGACGATTCTCGTTCAATACTAGTGGTGGTAGGTGTGAGGTGTGCAAGGGCAACGGCTACAAGACGGTAGAGATGAACTTCCTCCCCGATGTTCTGGTGCCTTGTGAGGCGTGTGGAGGTATGCGCTACAACCGTGAGACACTCGAGGTGCGCTTCAAGGGCAAGTCGATTGCCGACGTGCTTGACATGACCATCAATCAGGCTGTGGAGTTTTTCGAGGCGGTGCCAAACATTCTTCACAAGATTAAAGTTCTGCAAGATGTGGGTCTTGGGTACATTAAACTTGGCCAGCCATCAAGCACTCTCTCGGGAGGTGAGAGCCAGCGTGTTAAACTTGCAGCCGAGCTATCCAAGAAAGACACAGGCAAGACATTGTACATTCTCGACGAGCCCACCACGGGACTACATTTCGAAGATATCAAAATTCTACTTGGTGTGCTTAATCGTCTTGTGGCTAAGGGAAATACCGTGATTGTAATCGAGCATAACATGGATGTCATCAAGTGTGCCGACTACATTATCGACCTCGGCCCCGATGGTGGACGCAACGGTGGCGAATTGGTCGCTGCTGGCACTCCCGAGCAAGTTGCTCAATCTACCACATCCATAACTGCACAATACCTTAAAACTGAACTTCAAACCTATGAATAGAAATAGGCACATACTAACCATACTGCTCGTGGCATTGGCTGTCATGACGAGCTTTGATGGAGTGTCGCAGGGACGCATCAAGCGCATTACTCAGGGAGTATTTCTCTACAGCAATTGGGATGCACCTCACCTTACTCTCGACACATGCCTCGATATGACAATCACCGAGGCGAAGATACCCGATATGGTAACATGGTACGGACGCAAATATCCTGTGGTAGAGATAGGGCCTGGAGCATTCCGCGGTTGTCGGAATTTAATGGTTTTGGATATGGGAAATAATGTTGGTGGCTTATTGAAAGGGGCCTTGCTTGATTGTCCTAATCTCAGGGTAATTAAGACAGGACGTTGTGAACCTCCATCATTGAACAACAAGCATCCTTTCTATGGTTGTACTTGGGACGAGGTGATTGAGCCTTATCACACTCTCACCACTATAGTAGTGGTGCCCGTGGGATGTGAGGAGGCTTATCGCAATGCACCTGGCTGGAAGGAGTTTAAGATCATACAGTCGCACATGCCTGATGGCAGTGAATTGAGAATTGATGAGATTGATGTACAAATCAATAACTTGGAAAGTGAACTGAGAAAAACTCAAGAAAAAGAGAAACAGCTACAAAAGGAAATAGAGGCCTTGCGCCATTCCCGTGCTACTTATCATCAACCACACTAGTAAATCCTCCCACCTTGTCAAGTTTCTTGCGGATCTGGCTCTCGTAATTATTGCAGTGCTCTTTTAGGGCATACTCTATCTCGGCAAGTTCCTTGCTAGTGAACTTGTTACGGATATTGTTCATGTAATCTGGAATTTTCTTCTCACCTTGAACAGTCTGGTAATGCCAGTCTATCCACATATATTTGCTGTCACTCAGCGTGTCAGCGTGCTCTTTGATATGGGTTGCAGCATTGGTGGCGTCTATAATTCTCAGGCCCTCGGCAATGGCATTGTCAACCAATTTTTGCCTTGCTTCGCGTTCCATTTGTGCCGAGCGCAGTTGCGAGTTGGCGACGTTCAGCTGGTTAATGGTGTCGTTCATGCTGCCCAGATGATTGCGCAGGCTATCCTGCTCCTGCTGGCTTTGTTCCATCAAGTCGGCAGTCTCGTTAAGTACGTTGCGCAGGGAGTCAACCTGTTGACGTGCTTGATTGTCTTTTACATATATCTTGCTGGGGTCTTTTCGATCGAAATGAATGGCAAGAATGGCTGTCGTGGCGAGTATGGTAGCGAGACCTAAAGCTGCTGCACCAATGGCAGTAGTGCGGCGGCGCGACTCGCGGCGGCGAAGGTCTGCTTTGAGCTCTTCGGTGTTTTGGTAACGTTCGGCAATGGGCATTAGGCAGCGAGCAATAGGCGCCTTGTATTGGCGGCCAAGCTCCAGCTCACGCAAAACCAATCCTAAACTGTAGATGTCGTTGCGAACATCTGGCTTGCTTGTTGAAGCTTGCTCGGGTGCCATATATTGTTCTGTGCCGGCTGGCTGCTTGAGTATTGCGTGAACATCGGTGTCGGCAAGTCCAAAGTCAATGATTTTCACATTCTTGCCGCTACTCGTTATCATGATATTGCTAGGCTTGATATCACGATGCACAATTCCATGGTCATGTATGTGGGAAATGGTGCTCAGTAGCTGATTCATCACATGAATGCGTTCTTCACGTGGTGGATTCTTTTTAAGCCATTCTTTAAGGGTATAGCCCTCGACCCATTCCATCACAATGCAGGTGCCCAGGTCTTCAACTTCTTCCAGCGACACTGCCTGCACTACACCTGGATGCTGTAACCGCATCATGATGTCAAACTCCTTTTTTAGCGACTCACAGTACATCTCATCGTGTGCATGCTCTTGAGTCAACCCCTTTAGAAGATACCAGCGACCGTATCGTTTGGCGCGGGCTAGCACATTGTGCCCATGAGAACCTAGCCTTTCAATCTGTGTGAACTTGGAGTTCACGCTCTCAAATGTGCTCTCATCTTGAAATCCCGATGCCGATAAGTCGTCTATCATGTATGGAGATTGTTTTAATGGTACTCGATTGAAATGTGTTCAATTAGGGCCTAACTATTTTCTTCGTTGGTAATCACCTGAAAGTGGATGCCGTTAAGCATACCGCAGCAATAGGTGCGAGGACGTTGTCCAGCCTGGACTAGATTGTTCAGATATAGTTGTTCTCCCTCAATTATCAGGCCGCAATAGAAAGTGTTGCCTGGTTGTAAACGGGTGCGTTCTGCCTCGTCAACCACAAACATCCCATTGCCCAGATGGCGAATCACGCAAACACGGCCTGGTTGCCATGTGAGCATTACTCGCTCGTTCATACCAAGGTCGCTCGATGGGTTGAGGCTTTTGCCAAGGACAGGGTCGCTCGAAGGACCATTGTCAATTTCACGAGCTGTCACAAAATGGTTGAAGTTGTAGTATCCCAGAAAATGTGCAAGAACATCGAGGGTGTGAGGTCGTGATGTCACTTCCTCAGGCAAGTAACCCCAGCAGCGTTTTAGAGTGGTGGATGACAGGCGTTCTCCCATCTGTCCAAGCTGATCGCTAAGCCAGTCAAAGTCACGTGGCGTCTGCATTGGGTGTTGACACACTATCTCCACCTCATGCTTAAGGGCCTTTATCATCTCGACGTTTTTCGCTTTCTCTGATTTCATGCCACAAATTTAATCAAATTATAACCAATCCACAACACAACCTCTCTTTTTTATCAACAACCACCCCAAAAGGACCAAAATGGACCAAGTGCTTCCCATCCTTTTCTTCTATTTTTGTAAAAAATCCATTTAGAATCAAAATAAAAGGACCAAGCTGAAAATCCTTTCAAAGAGTAGTCAACAAATTTATTACGATTATGAAGACAGTTTTTACATGTATTCTTAAAGAAAGTCGAGCTGGAATGCCGAAGGGTACTACTATACAGGTGGTCTCAAGCTTTTCTTCACCATCTGATTATGAAATTGGTGATGAGTGTGAACGACGTTTTGGACGCAAAGCTCGTGATGCCCAGTATGTGGGTTATTGGATAATAAAGAAGAACTAGTTTTATAAATAGGTTAGTAGGATGCTGGAGCGATAAGAGACAATATGACTAAAGCTAGGAAACAAAACACCGCAAAGAATTGCGGTGTTTTTTCATTGCCTTTATGTGAATAATTTTGTTTCTCTTTTCATCTTCTGTTCTTTTGTTAAATGTAATGGTAGGGTGGAACTCATTGCACCTAGTTATGGTGGAGTTGGTCCTTTGCACGGCAAAAAATGAGTAGTCCAAAAGTCGTATTGTTGGCAGATTCCCTATTTTTTTATCCTCGCGAGAATCGAAAATTTTTCAGCACTACAAATTCTGACCTTGAAAAAAGTGGGGTGGGATAGGGCGCTATCTCATGGTTAACAAAGATGGGATGATCTTAATTTGATTCAGGGTCTCTTTTTTGCTTTGTTGAGTTGCCATATTGTGGGAGAAGAGTGGGAGAGGATTGTCTCGGAAAATGTCGAAACAGGTGTGTTTCTTGCCATTTTTAGCTCTAAAATAGTGAAAACAGGAGAATGGTAAAGTTTCTAAGGGCATATTTGTCCATGGAGAGGGGGCATTTTGAGTTTTTCTGGGCGGTTTTTAGGGGCAATTCTATATGTGTGCATGACTGGTGTAAACTCATTGATAATCGGTGGTTTGATGGTGTTGAGTTTGCTGTTTTCCTGACGTTTTAAGCCCTTCAGAATTCAATATCTTGGATTTCGTTGGGGCATTATGGTTTCCATGCCCTAGATTTTGAACTTTCGACAAAAATGGTAACTTTACCATTGGGTGTTTACCAAACCGAACAGGGTGGGGCGGTGGAGTCTTTGCAAACATTAACCGCCAATTCTGTTCTATAAAATCAAAATTCTTGCCATCGGGACTAGTGTGATTTCGGTAATTTGCGTTTATAAAGTTTGCAAAATCAAATAAAATAGACTTTAATAAAAATTCACAATCTCCATATTATCATGAAAATCAGACTTTTAAGTATGTCAATATGTATTATTTGGTTGGATTTTTGGCTGTCTTTAGTCTAATAGGGGTAATTGATTGGTTTTGTGGTATTATAACATGTTGAAAAGTAATATAATAGTGCAGTTAATTTAAATATTTGCTTTAATGTTGTGTGTGGGGCACAGAAATCTCAAATTTAAATGCTGTCTTCAGGAATTAAAAACGTAAATTCTAAGATTTATGTTTAAAAATTTGGTTTTTTCAATGGCTTGTCTTAAATTTGCAAACGAAAAATTTGTAATTGTTAACCGCATTATGGACATAATTTCGCGCTTAAAATACTTCTTAGAGCAGAACGGCATCTCAAATTCACAGTTTGCCGACACCTGTGTTATACCGCGCCCAACTCTCTCACAGTTGCTCAATGGACGCAATAAAAAAGTTAGCGACGAGGTAATCTCTAAGATTCACGCAGCCTATCCTTCTCTCAATATTTTGTGGCTGATGTTTGGAGATGGCGAAATGTACGTTTCTCAGGACGCTAGTTCGCCAGGAAATGCTGGAGCGCAAAACTTGTCCAAAACTCCACACTCTAGTGATGGCTTTATGGGTGGGGTTAATGGCAATATGCAGGGAAATTCGGCGCGTTCTCAACGCACCATCAGCTTCAGCGATGGAGGATCAAGCACTGCCGGTGGCGGTGCTTCGGCATTAAGCGACGCCCTGCAGAGCATTGCCAAGAATGTGAGCCGAGGTGCATCACACTCCCCTACTGGCCAGCGCCAGATAGTCAATATTATGATTTTCTATGATGACAATTCTTTCGAATCTATCACTCCAATGCGCTAGACTAACTTACTACTATACGTGACATTTCTTTCAAGCCGTCAGTCTCACAACTGGCGGCTTTCTATTCATAATAATTACCTTCTTAGGTTCTCAAGATTATTCTACACCTTGCCCATCGGCGATGCGTTGACGCACCACCTCATACATCATCACTCCACCTGCTACCGAGACATTAAGGGAGTTGATATTGCCAAATTCAGGTATGGCAACCAGGGCATCGCACATTTTCATTACTTCGCGAGAAATGCCTTTTCCTTCAGATCCAAGTACCAATGCCACTGGGCCTGTATAGTCCTCTTGGGTGTAGTTTACTGAATTTTTATCACTGGTACCAACAATCCTGCATCCACTATCGTGTAGGAATTTGATGGCTTCTTGCAGGTTTTTCTCGCGGCAAACGGGCAAGTAGTTGAGGGCACCAGCCGAAGTTTTAATGGCATCACCGTTGACACTTACGCTACCTTTTTCGGGTATTACAACAGCAGTAACACCAGCACAGTCACAAGTGCGTGCTATAGCCCCAAAGTTTCGCACGTCGGTCACGCCATCGAGTACTATAAAAAATGGGTTTATTCCTTCGTCAAAAGCAGCAGGAAGCACTTGCTCCACCTTGTAGTAGGTCACGGCGGCAAGCATTGCCACAGCCCCCTGATGGTTTTTGCGCGTTAGGCGGTTAAGTTTCTCGATGGGCACTCGCTGGATGGTGATGTCGCGTTCCCGTGCTAGGTTTATCAGTTGCTTTGCCAGGTCACCGCTCAGGTCTTTCTTGAGCAAGAGTTTATCGATGCTTTTACCGGCCTCTATAGCCTCAATTATTGCGTGAAGTCCAAAGATGATGTCCATATACTGTTGTCGTTTATTTGTTGCTGTTGATAAGTGCACGCGCATTGTCGAGCGCTGCTTGATTCACCTCGCTGCCGCTGAGCATGCGTGCAATTTCGGTAACATGTTCCTCTTCGTTAAGGCGCTCTACGCTGGTGACGGTTTGCGTGGCTGTGTCGGTCTTGAACACACGCAGATGGCTATTGCCATGTGCTGCTACCTGAGGCAGGTGAGTGATGGCTATAACCTGGATGCGCTGCGCTATCTCACCCATCATGTCGCCAATCTTGTGAGCAATCTCGCCCGAGACGCCAGTATCCACCTCGTCGAAGATAATGGTGGGCAGGTTCATGGATTGTGCTATAACCGACTTAATGCACAGCATGAGTCTAGATATTTCGCCTCCCGATGCAGTGTCTTTGACGGGCATAAGAACTTGATTCTTGTTGAAGGCAAAGAGAAAATCCACGCCGTCACATCCGCTGGCATTGAGTTCTACTGGCTTAAAATCAATGTGGAACTGCAGGTTTTTCATGCCCAGGTTCTGAGCCAGGGGCAACAGCATGGCCATGAAATCACTCGCAGCTTTTTTGCGGTTCTCGCTAATGATGTGCGCTAGGTGTTCAGCTTCGTTCCGCTCCTTGTCGAGTTGGTCCTGCATTGCTTCTATGCGTTCCTCGCTGCAGTCGATGGCGTCAAGTCGATGCATATATTCTTCCTGCACTTTGAGCAGTTCGTTAACTGTCTTGACGTTGTGCTTGCGCTCGAGCGAGTAGATGGCGTTAAGTCTCTCCTCTACCTGCTGCAAAGCTGCAGGATCGTTGTTAAGACCTTCCTCAATCGATGATATGCTCTGCGCTATGTCCTTGAGATCGATGAGGGCATTGCCCACGCGCTCACTCATTCCTGCCACCTCTTCAAGGTTCTCTTCGGCGGCCTCAAGAGTGTGGTTGACATCTTGCAATTGGTCGAGTAGCGAGTGTTCCTCACCGTTGAGTATGCTAATAACCTTCCACAAGTCTTCTTTCAGACTTGAGGCGTTGGCGAGCCGTCGTTGCTGCTGCTCGAGTTCCTCATCCTCGTCGGGCTTGAGGTTGGTCTCTTGCAGTTGGTTTAGCTGGAATCGCAGGTAATCCTCTTCGCTACGGTTGCGCTCATAGTTTTCGCGCAAGTCGTTGAGAGTACGCTCAATGGCGCGGTAATTGGCATAAAGGTCGCTGTAGGTGTTCAGCTCATTATGGTGTCCAGCGATGTTGTCAAGAATGGATAGCTGGAACGAAGGCCTCGACAGCAGCATGTTGCTGTGCTGTGAGTGAATGTCAACTAGGCGGGTCATCAGCTCCTTGAGAGTAGCAAGTCCCACTACTCCATCGTTGACGAAGGCTCGCGAGCGCCCATTCGGGTTTATCTCGCGGCGGGCAATGAGTTCGCCGTCATAGTAGTCGATGTCGTTCTCGTTGAAGAATGGTTCAAGATTATAATCGCTGATATCGAAAATGGCCTCAACTACCGTCTTGCGTTCTTTATCGCGAATTGATGACGAGTCGGCACGCTCGCCCAAAATAAGGGACAACGCCCCGAGTATGATTGATTTTCCTGCACCAGTTTCGCCAGTGATGATAGTGAGCCCTTGCTCAAAATCTATCTCAAGCTGGTCAATTAGGGCGTAATTTGAAATTGATAAACGTTTCAGCATTTGTTGGAAATCAGATGTCTGACGGTAATCACATGTCATGAATTTGCCAGAAAGGCGCTGCGACTTAATTCTTGCTGCCTTATGGTTTGCTCTCAGAGTTCTTGATGCGGTTCAGGCGGTCGGTCTCGGTGGGGTAGAGAGGATAAAGAAGTTCATACACTTTCTCTTTCTCGGTGCTGTTTGCCTTGGAGTAGATGTTCACTAGCTCGTCCATCTTGGCATCCTTAAACATCGATAGGCATACCGACATTGGCGCTACATCGTAAATAGACTTCAGTGTTTCAATTTGTTGAGTAATAGTGGCGCGACCCTTGTCAACACTGGTCACCATTTGGTCAAGACCCATGCGGTGGTAGTTGTAGAACACCTCACGAATGGCAGCTGTCTGCTTGTCGGTATAGGCGCTCAGAATGGCGCTGCGATTCTTGCTGTCCTCAAAAGCTTTCCATCCGCTCTCGCCGCTGCTTTGTGCCATTCGCACGATGTTGCCGAGTTTTTCGTAGTAAGGATCACCACCATAGGGCGCAAACGAGTCAAAGTCAACAGCGATGACAAACAGCGCGTAGAAGTTGAGAATCGCAGTCAGGTTGTTCTGCATCTCCTGTTCGTTGTAGACGAGCTGTTCGTTGTTGTCGTAGGTGAAATCAATTTTTGTGTCCTTGAAATTAATCAAGGTTGTAGTGTAAGAACTGTTGTAGACTGGGCGCGTGCTCTGAATCTGCAAGTCGCCTTTCATCCTGCCGTTCGATTCATCATACTCGGCAACGGTCAAGAACATCTTGCACTCAATCTTCTCATTGGCAGCAAACTGCGCATCGGTCCAAACAGTGGTGTTAAGATACTCGTTCACTGCCTCTTTCAGGGTGTTGAAAATGTCTTTGTTGGCATTACTCACTTTCCTGGAGTCAATGTCGAAAGTGCAATTCAGCTCCTGGGCACCAGCACCCAGACAACAAAGTGTTGCGGCAGTAGCAAGTAATATTTTTCTAATACTTCTCATTTCAAGCAATTTAGTTGTTTCTCTCCCAATAATAAATATATTATTACGTAATATAATAACGTATTGAGAAATAAAAAATTGCATTTCAATTAAAGAGATAATCAAAAACGTACTTCATATATTACGAAGCACGTTTTCAAAGATGAAGCAGATATTGGTTTTGCTGTCAATTGGAGCGTGTAGATTCGCGTTCTTTAGAGTCACGATACACATTGTTGACCTTGTTGCTGCCAAATGCGTAAGATATGCGCAGCTGAATTGAATGGGAATGAATGTTGTTGTGGGAAGTAATGCTATAATCTTTGTAATGAGCTGCCGATTTGGTTATGTTCCAGCCAAATGGATCGCTGAACGAAGCGATGAGAGCGAGGCGGTTATCTAGTAGCATATAGCGCAGTTCGCAGCCTATAAGCGACATCGATTTGTAATGCACCATTCGCTCATTGTAAGGGAAATAGTGGCTGAATCGCATGTTGAGTATAAGGTTCTTTTGGCGGTTAAGCATGAATGATGTGTTGAATTCTAACTTGCCGCTCCAGTCTCCCTGGTTAAGGTCTTTGAAATCGGCAATTTTGGATTTTGCGTAAGTGTTGAAAGTCTCAACACCGATGTTTATATTCCACCAATCAAAAAGAGAGCGATTGTATGAAACATATAGACCGACCTTATTGTTGTTGAAACAATTTTCGGGTATTGTTTGCTGACTGCCATCGGCATTGAAACGCGTCACGTAGCCTATTGAATTGTGGTTGTAGGAATTGTAAAGCACGGCATAGACGCCTTTAAAACTGTAACTTATTTCAGCATTATGTGCTATGCTTGGCTTTAGGTCTGGATTGCCCGAAACATAGTCAGTTGTTGTGGTAAAGTAGCGAAATGGATTTAGGTCGGCAAAATTGGGGCGACTGATGCCCATTGAATATGATAAAGAGAGCCGACCTGCACTTCGACTGTTCCAGCTCAGGTTAAGCGATGGAAACAAATAACCATAGCTGTTGTTGTGATGTTCCTCTCCAACATCTTGAAATCCTTTAACTTTGGTATATTCATGTCGCAAGCCAATTTTTCCGAAGAAAGAGTCTGATAAATTACTCTCTACACTTAGGTAGGCTGCTGCAGTACTCTCATCATAGTTAAATCGGTTGCTCTGCAATAGGTCATTAATCCACTCGCCAGCTTCGTAATTACAAACATCCAACTCGGTGTTATTGCCTATGCTCGTTATTGCAACTCCTGTTTCCATCCTAAATGCATTGAAAGGTAAGGTTGCATCGATTTTTGCTGAATTAATGCGATAATTGTTATGTCCTTCATTGGTTAGTATTGCTTCATCGCTCCCACAGCAAGTCATGACTTTCGAAAACGATTTGTTGCTGCGGTTGAAGTAGTTGTAAGTTAGACTGAGCATCTTGCCTTTGTCATCTAATAGCCAGTCGGCAAAAGCTGTCAAAGTCAAGGCGTTATTGGGGCGAGTTGGCGAATTGTTGACGGAGTTGAAAACTAGATCTCGGTCAATAGTTGTATCTCTAAGTCTGCTGTTTAGCCGGCTTGTGTTGAGATTTACGATTGTTCCAGCGCAGATGTTGCTGTTGAACTTGTATTTGAAGAGGCCATTTACGCCAAGTGATCTATTTGTGAAATGTGTTGTACGGCTCGATGTCTTGATATGGTCTCTGAAGGTGTAAGTGCGGTCAAGATCGTTTATGCCCTTGATATCGCTCCAGCTTGCATCAAATGAGAGTTCCACCTTGCGAGTTGTGTGCGACAGATTACCGCCAAGCATATAATTGAAGCTTTCTCTAAAGATGCCGTTTCCCCACACATTTCCTCGAGTGCCAAGCGATTCATTGCGGGTCGTGATGCTGATGAATGCCACATTTGTGCCAGCAGCATATTTGGCAGGGGCAGTGGTGAGCAGTTCTATCTTCTCTATCCCCGATGCCTGCAGATTCTTGAGTTGCATAGCAATGGCTTCGTCGCTCATCTCCAAGAGGCGACCGTCAACGATATACCTTACTGATGACTTTCCTGCCACTGTCACTAGATCGTTGACAACCGACACTCGTGGAATGCGGTCGAGCACCTCAATGCCGTTCATGCCTCGGGCAAAGGAGTCGTTCTTGGTAAGATATACTATTCGGTCGGGCGATTGTTTAAGCACTGTGCGATGCCCTATTACCACCACTTCGTTGAGTTCAAGCACTTTATCCCAATATTCGGCAATAGAATCAATAGCTGCCGAGTCACTCATCTCCTGTCCGTAAAGGGATGTAGGAAGCATAGCCATCAGAATGATGGCTTTAAGAATTTTATTCATATCACATTATTTTTTTGTTATTTGAATGCTTTTTCCTTTCCTTGAATGAAGAAGAATCCTCCGCCATGTCGGTCGCGTTGCAACCCTATGTATATTATTTCTCCGTTGTTGATGATTTGCAGCGAGGTATATTGACCGTCGTTGCCTTGATGCTCTGAATAATTTGATGCCCTTGGCTTGTCTTGTTCTATAGCATCGGCTATCTTCTTGATGATGCCAGGATTGTTGTTTACAGTAATTCCACGATAGTAGTTTCCATTGTTTTTGTAGATGGAAATGGAAACACTCTTATTGTTGTTGAAGCGGCCGTCAAACAGGTTTTCTACAATCAACTTTGGTGGTCTTGCAAAGGCTGCAATGGCAGTCACTATGCACAATAATATGATGGTTAAACGTTTCATCTTGATGGGTTTATTTGGTTCATAAATTTTTCTACTTTTGATTCTTCTTGAGCATTTAGCTCATTTACTGTCTGCCTAAATTTTTGCATCTTTGCAACATCGGCTTCGGCTAGCTTATGAGCTTTCTCTGGGCTTACCTTCTCCCCAGCAACATAGACAATGCAGTTGTCATTTTGATGATTGAACTTGATGTTGTGATATATGGTAAAAGCGCTTAACGCAATGGCTACACTGGCAGCAGCTCGAAATGCCCAACTCCAGACGCTCTTTTGCGGTCTTACGGTTTTCAGTTTTAACAATCGTGAAACGGTCATCAACTCTTTGGTGCCTTTAATTAATGGTGAGTCAAAATCGTTATGCATCAACACATACTCCAACTCTGTTTCTTCTAGGATAGAGAGCTGGCAATCTTGATAAAGCTGGCAAAGCCTTTCAACTTCTTCTATGGTGAATTGATTATCGGGATGTTTCATAGGTCCAACTCTTTTAATGTTTCTCTTATCTTTTTGCGGATGCGGCTCATGTTCATTCTGACCGCTTCGACCGTCATTGACAGTTGCTTTGCAATCTGCTCATAGTCATAGCTCTCATTGGTTACGAGATTGAATATTTGCCGTTGATGTGGAGTTAACTGCTGTTGCAGCAGGAGCTCAAGTCGCTCAATGTCGTCGGTTTCCATGCTGTATTGCGGCATGTCGCTTGAGTTGATTGAGTCAATTGATACTGTGCGTTTTTTCCTTAATTGGTCTATGCAAATGTTGCGCAGCACAGCCACAAGTTTGTTTCTCGCTTCCTGCGAAGTCTCCACGTCGGTTTTGTCACTCAACTTGAGCCAAGTATCCTGGACTACATCTTGAGCATCCTCTTCACTGTGCAGATACCGCATAGCGATGTGGTGCAGCTTGTCGCGCAAGCCTAGAAACGAGGATGTCATCAAGTCGTGTCCCATGTCACTATAAAGACGTTTATCACCCCCAAAACGTAACAGCAAATTTTGAATAATTCTATTTCAGTTGAAGTGGATGCACAAAAAAACCACGGCTACTGCCGTGGTTTATATTCCCCAAGAAAAAGGTATATTCTTTTTAGTATTATTTCATGTATTTCTCGCTCAGCACGTTGATGATATCTTTTGCAACTTCTGTTTTGGGCTTGCAAGGATACTCTAATGCCATGCCGTTGCTGGTGATTATTGTGATGACGTTGGTGTCTACCTGGAAACCTGCATCCTTATTCTGAAGTGAGTTGAGAACTATGAAATCAAGGTTCTTGCGTTGGCATTTACCCTTTGCGTTCTCTACCTCATTGTCGGTCTCGAGGGCGAAGCCTACAGTTATCTGACCAGGTTTCTTCATTTCTCCTATCGCTCTGGCGATGTCGGGGTTCTTCTTAAGGCGGATAACGGGAATTTCGTCTTTCTCTCGCTTGATCTTGTGGTTGACGGCATTCTCAACGCCATAGTCGGCAACGGCAGCACACAGGATTGCAATATCGCTAGTCGCAAATTCCTTAATAGCGGCATCGTGCATCTCTTGGGCGCTCATTACATCGATGCGACGTATTGCGGGCGACTCGGTCTTGAGAGCCACTGGTCCAGCAATCAGAGTCACTTCAGCGCCACGTGATGCACATTCCTCGGCGAGAGCAAATCCCATCTTTCCCGACGAGAAATTGCCGATAAAGCGCACGGGGTCAATCTTTTCATAAGTGGGTCCGGCAGTAATCATAACCCGCTTTCCCGCAAGGTCTTGTCCCTTCTCAAAGAAACGGTCAAGCACCTCAAAAATCTTCTCAGGTTCTTCCATGCGGCCCTTGCCAATCAGGTGGCTGGCAAGTTCTCCGGCTGCGGGCTCTATGATGTTGTTTCCATAGCTGCGCAACAAGTCGAGGTTGTGGGTTGTTGTCGGGTGCTTGAACATGTCAAGATCCATAGCTGGGGCAACAAAGACAGGCGCTTTTGCCGAGAGGTAGGTTGTTACAAGCATATTGTCGGCAACGCCGTGAGCCATCTTCGCGATGGTCGATGCGGTAGCTGGAGCTATTACCATTGCGTCGGCCCACAGACCAAGGTCGACGTGACTGTTCCATTGCCCAGTATTGGCTGTGAAGAATTCACTGATAACGGGTTTTCCGCTCAACGTAGAGAGTGTAACAGGAGTTATAAACTCTCTGGCATTAGGTGTCATGATTACTTGCACGCTTGCTCCTGCCTTTACAAAGAGGCGTACTAGCGAAGCGGTCTTATAGGCAGCAATACCGCCAGTTATTCCCACAATTATGTTCTTTCCTTTCAACATTCAATCAATAAGTTTTTGTTTCAAGTGATTCTCTTTCCTCTCTTCTCATTCCCTACTTAAACTGGATAGTGCCTGGATTATTGCGCTGTTTCATCTTGATGTAAATTTCGCGCAGCACGTTCTTGGTGTCCTCGGCAAAGTCGCGGTTCTGTATCCAATCGTAGTATTGAGGAGTCTTAGTGAGCACTTCTTCTACGCTCTTGCCCTTGTGCTGTCCAAAGTTGAAAACCACAACGCCTTGCTCGTTGCGGATAATGCGACCTGCCAAATCCACATTGCGGTTTTGGCTTGAGTAGTTCGAGAGGAATTCCACGTCGTTTTCAAGGTCGTCGCTGTATCGGTCGAGCTGTGCTTTGAGCACCTCGTAGGTGGCTCGTGTGTCGGCGCAAGCCGAGTGTGCGTCCTCAAGGTTCTTGTTGCAGTAGAATTTGTAGGCGGCTATCAGGTTACGTGGTTCCATCTTGTGGAAGATGGTTTGGACATCTATGAACTTGCACTTGTTGAAATCAAACTTAATGCCGGCATTGAAGAATTCCTGAGAAAGTAGTGGAATGTCGAAGCGGTTGCTGTTGAATCCGCCAATGTCGCAGCCTTCAAACATCTGAGCAAGGCTCTTGGAAATTTGCTTGAAAGTAGGGCAGTCCTTCACATCCTCGTCATGAATGCCATGTACAGCCGATGCCTGTTCAGGAATAGGCATCTCGGGGTTTAGGCGTCTGGTCTTCTCTTCTTCGTGGCCATCGGGATAGACTTTTATGACCGAGATCTCGACAATGCGGTCTTTGGTGATATTCAATCCTGTTGTCTCGAGGTCGAAGAAGATAATGGGGCGTTTAAGATTGAGTTGCATAGTTCAAATTTGGTAAAGATGCTGACATTAGGGTAGAAAAAAGCTGTAACAAGAAGTGTATTACAACTCTCACTTGTTACAGCTTTATGGTTTTTTAAGCGATTACCATCATTGGCATGAGCAGCACGAGCAAGTCTTCGTTCTCACGTTGCTCAGCGGGCTTGAAGATGCCGGCACGTGAGGGGTCCATAAGCTCTACTGTAATCATGTCATTGTCAATATTGTTGAGCACGTCAATGATATTCTCGTCGTTGAAGCCAATGAGCATCTCGGCTCCTGTGTAGTCGCATGCTACAACCTCCTCGCTCGACTTCGAGAAGTCGATGTCTTGAGTGGCGAGGTGTATTTGGTTCTCCTTGAGGTCAAACTTCACAAGACCGCCAGGGCTGGCAGTTACCGACACGCGCTTGATTGCGGCTAGCATTGTCATGCGGTCAATAGTGAGAGTGAATTGGTTGTCCTGAGGTATTACCGAGTTGTAGTTGGGGTAGCGGCCATTCACGAAGCGGCAAGAGAGTGTGTAGTCGGCACTCTCGAAAGTGGCACTCTTTGAGTCAATTGTAATCTTCACGTTGCCTTCCTGCTTGTCGAGGATGCTGGCGAGAATTGTCGCAGGCTTAGTGGGGAGGATGAATGAGGTCTCAAGACCTGTCTCGAGTGCTAACTGGCGGAAACGAACCAGCTTGTGAGTGTCGGTCGAGACGAAGGCGATCTCGTTGGGCTTGATATCCCAGTAAATACCCATCATCATTGGTCTAAGCGACTCAGTGCCTACTGCAAACACGGTCTGCTGGATGCCTCTTGTCACCTTCTCGGCGGGAAGAATGAGTGTCTTGGCGGTGTCCTCGCTTGGTGCCTTAACAGGGAACTCGTTGCCGTTCATGCCAATGAAGTTGAACTCACCATTCATATAGGTGATGTTGATCGCTAGGTTCTGGTCGTTGATGTCTACGGTCAGACCCTGATCGGGAAGCTCCTTGAGCATGTCGAGCAGCTCCTTGACTCCCGCGGCAAACTTGCCTGAGCCCTCGGCGTTGGTTACCTCAACGTGTGTGGTGAGGGTGGTCTCCTGGTCACTGGCTGTAATTACCAACGTGTTACCATTAAGGTTGAACAAGAAGTTGTTCAAAATCGAGATGGTGTTCTTTGAGTTAACCACTTTACTCACTGCCTGCAAGTGAGTGAATAAGAGTTTGCTTTGAATGTTGAATTTCATCTTGAATATATTATTAAGTGTTATTATTTGCCACGTACTATTTTATTAACCTACAAAGTTAGTGTTTTTTTTTATAAAACACTATTAATAGAGTAAAAAAACACATAATAAGTTATCAACAAGAACGAAAAATGCTTGAGAGAAATAAAAAAACTTGATTTTGCTTGCAGGATTTAAAACTTCGTTGTAACTTTGCACCCGTCAAAATCGGAAACCTTGTTTTTCTCGATTTAATTGACACTCGGAAAGATGGTAGAGTGGTCGATTACACCGGTCTTGAAAACCGGCGTGCCGAGAGGCACCGGGGGTTCGAATCCCTCTCTTTCCGCAACAATGAGAAAGACGTCCCTTGTGGGCGTCTTTCTCATTGTTATGACAAGGGCTGCGGAGTCGAACACCTGGTTCGCCATCGACCTTCAGGTCGCTTTCGTAGCACAGCGGAGAAAGAATCCCTCTCTTTCCGCAAAGCATTAAGGCTGGTTGAGTTTTCTCAACCAGTTTTTTATTTTGAGTCACATCAAGTTCACTTGAATGAGAACTAAAAATAAAAAACTGATAAGCACAAAGTGCCAGCCTTAATGCTTTAGCATCCCCCGCGGGAGCGCAAGGGATGCACCTTAGTGAATCCCTCTTTTACATGGAACCCCGCGGGAGCGCAGGGGATGCACTTTAGTGAATCCCTCTTTTTTAGCGTCCTTTCTTCAGTGCAACCTATTGTCCGTTAATTGTAAGTATCATAAAAAAGCGATTGGTTACACAAAGGTAAACCAACCGCGTATGCCTTGAAAAGACGAAGGAAGCGCTATCATGTCATTTCTCAAGTTGCTTGATGCATTCGAGAATAGATGCGCGTTTCTCTTCATTTGTTCCATGAACGAGATGACGGACGACTCCGTTCTTATCTACCACGATAGTCAACGGAAAGCCTTCACCTTGAACCCATGACATCATGTCCTTGGCTTCAATCAAGTGGGTCCAGTTGAAGTTGTGCTGTCCCGTGATCTTGCGTGTGAGGGCTTCATCGTGATAGGTTGCGGAAAAGAAGAGCACATCGGGAAACATCTCTTTCCACGTTGATAGAATCGGCATTTCTTTGCGACATGGCCCGCATCCGGAGTACCATAGATTCAGAACCATGACCTTTCCCTTCACGCCATCGTTTGTCCACGTCCTCCCGTCAATATCGGTTTCACTGAATTGTGGAAACGGCTCTCCAACTACAGGCTTGGATAGTCCATCGGCCTGCGTCGTCATGCGCATCATTTCGGCTTGCTCCTGATATTTCTCAAGAAAAAGGGTTCCATGAAAGACCTTCTCTACAGGAATGGCTTGATTGACCAGTTCTTCAGGGAGAGTCATGTCATAAGTATAGGCGATAAGCCGGTTCTTTTGCCCGTCGTTTACAAGCGTTACATCCGGGGTTGCGTTTTCAGGCAACTTTATGTCGTCTTTGAAAAAGTACCCGTTTACTATCATTTTTGCTTGAATCACCCCTTCCTCCTGAGCGGCTAAGCTCAAGACAGAAAAGAAGGCTACAAATAAAACCATCAAGTGTTTCATCTTATTATTCATTTTGGCAGTTAACTATTGAAATCAGTGAGCAAAGGTATATATTATTCTTTGATAAACACTCATTTTCTCTTATTTTTCGGTGATTTATTGTTCATGGGGCGCTGGTACTCGTCCTGCCTTTTATCATTTTGGTATAAGTTCTTCAACCGCTTAATGCCTTAAAAGACGAATTATAACTGTTTAGTGTGTTGTAAATTTACATTTTGGATAGTTTGAACAACCATAGAACATACCATAACGGCCATTTCGTTGAACTATTCTGCCTCCACATTTTGGGCAGATTCCAGCAGCAACTTTCTGGTTTATTTCTTGTCTTGCTGCATAAACATTATAAGTATGGGTTTTGTTATCAACAATCCCTCTAACATTCTTCTCTGTAAGACGGTTTATGATATTTTGTACATCAGGGTCAGAAAGATACACTGTTCGATAAATCTGTATTGTTGAAATCAAATTACTAGCATAAATAACATGGTTATTTGATTTCACATTATTGATATTCGCATAACCTGCAAACACCACTACTGGTATTACCTTTACATTGCTCCATTCAGAAAGATACTTTTTAATTACGTAACTATGACCAAGTGACTGCTTGACAGGATTGTAAAAATGATTTTTAGTTACATGTGTATATGTCTTGTACCACTTCTTTCTATATCTAACATCTGTAACAATAATCTGTGTCCATTGATTTCTGTTATCATCACCATATATATCGCCACGATAATTCTTAGTTTCTATTGCAAAAATGCCATATCTTGACACTACAATGTGATCAATCTGAGTCGTACCTCTGTCTGTGCTTAAAATAACATCATCGAGCACATAATAGTCCTCAGGAAGTTGTGAAAGTATATTATGTACTAATTTTTCACCTCGCTTACCTTTCTGCTCCGGAGAATTATACCATACTGCTAAAACAACGAGAGCAACTATTGCAATAAGAAATAATAAAGCTGTGATATACGACATAAACAATCTAGTAATTGAACTAAGAAGTTCTATTTTTTCAGGAACTGGAAAGCTTTTGCTGGAGTTTTCGGATAATGATACATACCTCTTTCCCGATAACTTATTGTCTTAACGACATTAGAGAAAACTCTGTAGAAATCTTCTTTTGTCATGGAGAATGTTCCTTGTGGAGTATGCACATGAAACATTTCAGAATCATTTAATTCCTCGATCACTCTAGCTTTAAACAAGAGCCTGGTAGCCTCGTATTCATTATTCTTCATTTATACATAATTTAGTGGGGCAAAGATAGTGAAAATTCCATTATTTTCGTTTATTCTTGGGACTTTTATTGTTCATCAGCCTTTGGTAACTGTCTTGTGCCTGTTTGATACCGAGATCACCTGTCACGGTGTTCACGGTAACAAACGGCTCATCCAGTCGCTTTATGGTTTTTAGCAGTTCAGCATCCTCTCGGCACAAGGCCTGACCGTCGCACAGATAGCCGACAAGATGAATCGCTCAGTTGATACCATTAAAACCTACAAGCGAGTGATGTTTGAACGCCTTGGCACTCGTTCTATTACCGAAGCCCTCACCCTTGCGACGAATTCGGGGTTGATATAATAAGTGCAATAGTGGCATCAAAATCATAAAGATTATGGAAGAAAACTAGTGTTAACGAAATTGTGCAATTGGAAACTGCACAATTTATTAAAATAATGCTTCCGCAAAAAACAGGAAGGCTCAATTGAGTCTTCCTGTTTTTGTTTTGTGTGGTTAATGTTGTGATTACCAGATGGTCACGCGGTCCTCAGGGGCGCGCCACATCTTCTCGCCTGGTTGAATGTTGCAGCATTTTTGAGAAAAAGTCAACTTTCACACTTTAGGGTGTTACAATGATTTCATGATGGCGCTGTTAATGACGGGATTGAACTGCACATCGCTGTGGTCGGTCTTCTTGCCGAAATTGAAAGTGTAGGTTACTTTTAGGCTCACGCTGCGACCTGCTGTTTCGTTCATGCGCCAGCGGTCCATGTCGTAACAACCATAGTCCATCCACTCGTGGCTCTTGTAGTAACGGTTGAAAGGGTTGTTAAGCCATAACTCCACGCTCCAACCATTGTGGTTCCATCCGGCCAGAAAGTCTAACTTCATGGGGTCATGCACCAGAAACGGCTCGCGTATGTCAAGTTGCGTTGATGGAATTTTGAAATTTGCGCTAAATTTGAAGTCACCCTGTAGCCAAGTCACGCTGGCACGGCCGCGCACGATGGTCCGCGACAGGTCATACACATCACCGCGCACGGCGTTGTATTCGCCTATACCTGTTAGGCCCACACGCAGACGGTCGCTCAATACGCTAAATGACCAGCTCGCAGTGAACATGTTTCCATAGAAATTACCGTCATTCAGTTTCTTGTCATAGATGATCGATTGGTCGGCATAGTATTGATGCACGATGTTGTTGAAGTATATGTAGCTCATATAAGAGATCGCCAGTGAGTGCTTGCCCCACTGCTTGTTTAGTGACAACGTGTTGCTCAACACCCTTAGGGGTTCTATGTCGGGGTTTCCTTGCGTGGCCTCGAAAAACGAGACCGGCAGCGTCATGCTGTTCTTATTGCTGGGGTCGAACAGCGTGTGGGTCAGCACTCCGTTTAGTGATAGCGACATGTCTTCACATGGAACGTAGGTGCCACCATAGTAGGCGATGGGGCTGCAATAGTTGTAGCGCTTGCCTCCCAGCGACACTGCCGAGTTTGACACACCAGCCGTGGCATACCAAGACAAACTGCCAGTCGAACGGCTGAGCTGCAACATAGCTGTCGTGACATTAGTGATCAAGTGCTGATAACCAGTTGAAGTTCCGTTATAGTAGTCCTTGTAGTTGGTGAGCGCATGTCCTGCCATAAGCATAAACATCAGTTGATTGGTAAACGACTTGAAGTAACGTCCCTGCCCAGCTAGTGCGAAGTTGTCTTCCTTAACATGCGATGTCACTGCGGTTTGGTCGGTTTCCTCATACAAGCTGTGATAGGTGTTGTGGCCGTAGCTACCGCTAGCGACAAATTGTATAATCTGGTTGGCCGGCAACCACTTGGTGTATTCAAGAAAGATATTGGGGGACAGTGCCTTACTATTCGCATGACGATGCATAGTTGTGGTGTCGTTGAGATAAATAACAGCAGTTGTCATGTCCCGTACCGGCACGGTTGATGCATCCAGGCCTAGGGTAAGGTTAAAGCGGTGGGCATCGCCTTTGTTGGTCAACTCAAAGCGAACATCCTCACCGTGGTGGCGAGCGAGTGCATGGTCGGGGATGTAGTAGCGAGTCAGCTGATGGCCGTTAGCAAAGGTATAGAGCCCCGACTCCTCAATATAACTATGGTCGCGGTTCCACTTGCTCATTGCAGCCAGCCGTAGTTTGGTCTTGCCACGGGTGTAATCGACCGCTGCCACATATTCGCCTCGCTGATAAATAAACCCCTCGTCGGCTGAGAGATAGACATTGCCACCTGAGTTGCGAACTATGTAGTTGAGCACTGCCGCTTTGCCGGCCCATTTGCCCGAAGGAGCTCGCAAATATTCCATTTTGACCACATCTTGTGCCTGTAGCATGGCCACATCCTCGGCGCGAGCTACCACGCCATTAATGCACAATACCACCTCAGCGCCAGTGTGTGTGGTAACTGATTTCTCCTGTGGCGACACTACTAGTCCTGCAATGCCCATCAGTCCTGTTAGGTCAAGTGCATTGGCAGCATGCTTGCGCAGAGTAGCTGTAGGCATGAGAATGACCTTGTCGGCCGTTTCAATCTGCTCCTTGGCCTTTACAATTATCTCGGGCAACGTATCAGTAATCACGCTGTCGCATTGAGTCGAAGTCACTTGAGTAACAATCTTGTCTTCATTCTGAGCAAAGGCCGCGAATGTAGAAAGACAAAGGATAGTGAGTAAAAATAATTGGTTCATTTGCATCAATATTATTTAGAGATTTTTGATGCAAAAGTATTATGGAATAAGACAAATGCCAGATTTATTATCTGACATTTGTCTGACATTTATCAAAAACCAGACTAACTATTTGATTTTCAACGTATAGCTCTTGCCTCTATCTGATTCGATTTTCAGGTTGCTATTGGCCTCCAAGATAGGCTTTACCCGCTTGATAAGTGTGTAAAGTGTGTCGCTGGCATCAGGTTTCTTGGGCCAAAGGCGGTCACAAATTTCTTGCTTGGATAGTGAATGAGATTCTGTAGTCATAAACATTTCCATAAGGGAATACTGCATGGGAGTGAAATGAATGGGTTCACCCTTAGCCGTAAGAAATTTGTCGGTGGCAAACACAATGCTACCATAACTCAGGCCTGCGACAAACAATTCAGGCTTAAACCTGCGCATATACCACAGGCTGCACATAATCCACAGAATGCCGACAAATAATAATGCCCCAGATGCTCGCTGGTCAGAAAGCATCAGTATGGTCATAAAGCCGCAATTAGCCTGTGCCACCATCTGCGTCTCCTGCCGGCCCGCTCTGCTCACCCATGTCATCGCAATGCATGCCGTGTCCTTCAGTTCGGCTATGGTGAGATGACTGCGATAGCAGCTGATGGTATCGGCATTGACCACGTTGGTAGGCATCTCGGCAAGAGTAAGCTTCAGGGCATTGTTTACATCTCGCGTTATCCTGTTTTCGGTACTTTTATAATTACATACGCCTGAGCAGACCGCACCAAGCATTATGAAAACGAAGATGACTAATGGTAATTTCTTCATCGTTCTGAATATTTATTGGCATTCAACATTTCAATCTTTTCTTTAGATCGGGCAATCTTAGACTATGGAAAAAACGCTCTCGTTTTTTGTGTCTCGTTCATCTAAATATGATTAATATGAGATAGAGTAAAAACGACTATCAGATGTTACAAAATTAGTCATTTTTTCTCTCTTTCTCTTATCTTTCGGCAAGAATCGTGTTTTTTCCATCATTTTCCGCTTTGCCCAGAGCCACCCTCGAGGTCATTGTTCTGGATGGTTTTGTTGGTTTGCTTTACGCCGGCCTTGAGGGAGCCAAAACGGAAGGTCACAGTGAGCCTGAACTCGCGCAAAAACTGCCAATGGCGGTCAAAGCCTGTGTAGTCGCCGTGGGTGGTGTACATGGTAATTTTATTGAACTTACTGGAATTGAAGAGGTTTGCAGTGCTCAAGTTCACTGTTAGGCGGTCTTCCTTGAGGAATGAGCGCTGCAAGCTAAAGTTATAATACATAGTGCCTGTGTGGTGGCCATAGAGTCCAACAATGCCACCACTGCGGCCGCTCAAGGTTGCAGCAAATCGCAACTTCCATGGCAACTGCTGATTGAGTTGTGCATAGTAGAACGCAACCCATCGATTATTCTTGAGGTTAAGATCACGACTTTCGTAGTTGTAATTTCCCACGCTGCCATTGAGTGTGAAACTTGTGGTTGGGCCTATCGCCCACTGCATGAAACCACTCAGGTTAAAGTATCGAATCTTGAGAGTGTTGGCGTAGGTTGAAACCAGCACATCGCCGTCGGTGTACTGAATGCCAGTTATACGATTGTTGCTGAACGAGATGCTTGGACTGAGGCTGAAAGTGAGCTTGCTGCCAATCTTCATGTAGGTCATAGCAATTGAATGGTTGAGCGAGCTGCCGAGGTGAGGATTACCAAACTTGCGGCTTGTGGGATCTTCCTCAACTGCCGGATTCAAATAGCTGATACCTGGGCGACGGATGCTTGTGGAATAGTTAATCTTGAGGCTATGTGCATCGTTAAACTTATATCGCACACTCAAGTCGGGCACCCAGTCATTCAAATTGCGGTGATAATTGGCCTGCATGCCGTCGGGGAACTCGGCATTGAGGCGGCTGTACTCATAGCGCAGTCCGGCTCGGGCTGCCCAGTTTTCCTTACTGAAACGATAACTCAAGTAGGCGGCCGCCACATGGGTGCGGTGGTTGAAGTGCGTGGTGTTATCCATTTCGGGCGCACCATCAAATCCAAAAGTGCCCTCGCTTGTGTTGAAGCGGTTGATGTACTTTAAGCCTGTCTCAATAGTGTGATACTTAGCGAATGGGCGAGTCCAGTCGAGCTGGAATGTGTGCTCGGCAAATGTCTCCTTGGTGTCGGTGGTTTGTCCAGTGTAGGGGAACGGGCAATTGAGCATATCGCTGAATGAACTGATGCTCTTTAGATTATTATGACTGGTAGAGAGCATGTAGCTGAGGGTCAACATCTCCCCAGGATTGCTCATAGTGTGCTGGTAGTCGACACGTCCATGCAGGTCATAGGAACCACTCTTGGGGACACGACCTGTAGTTGTGTACTTATACAAGATGTTTCCATCACGGTCGGTCATGCGAGCGTTGTTGAGACCATCGGAACGATGGTCATAATAGTAGCCGCCAAACGAGAGAGAAACAAGATTCAATGTGTCGGGCTCCCAGCTGGCACTGAGGTTGCCATAGTGGAAATTGAAAGAGCCGCGAGTTTCGTTGTGACTATATAAAGAGTTGCCCGTAGTGGCATAGGTGTGCTCGCTCTCCATGATATTGTGGTCGTAATGGCGATTCTTATTAGTGTAGCCATAGTTTACCGAGGCGACTACTTTTCCAATCTGTGTAACGATGTTGGTATTACCATTAGGGCTACCAGTGTTGTCGACCGACAGACTTACTGTACCCATCACACCCTGCATCAGCGAACCACTGCCGCCCACAGTCACAATGTTGAGGATGGCTTCAGTGCCCTCAGCGTCATATTTTGCTCCAGGGTCGGTAATCACCTCAATCTTCTTGATGGAGCTGGCTGGGATTGCCTTGAGAACATCTTTCATGTTTTGGCCGCTCAGTGCAGGGTCGGGATGGCCGTTGCGATATACCTTGAACGACGTTGACCCTTTTACTAAAATATCGTCCTTGCCGTCGACCGAGACCATTGGCACCTTCTTTAGCATGTCGAGCACGTTGCTGGTACGGCTGTCGGCATCGGCTTGCACGTCGTAGGTGAGGCGATCAATCTCGGAGGTTACGAGTTGGCGTTGGGCTGTAACAGTCACTTCTTTGAGTATCGTTGATTCAGTATTGAGAACTATTGTGCCAAGTTTTGCAACAGGCGACGATGAACTCACATCAAAGGTTCTGCTTTGTGGTGTCATGCCCACAAAATGCACGCACATCAAGTAACAACCAGAATTTGCGAGTTTGTGGTCCACCTTGCCGAAGGCGTTGCTCACTCCGCTACTCACGACAGTGGTTGTGTCACTAGTATTATATATGTAAATCGTGGCAAAGGGAATACCTTCGCCCTTGCTGTCGTTCACTTGGCATTGCACACCATATTGCTGCGCCATCGCACCAAAGGCACACACCATAAGCATTAAGAAGGTAGCAATTTTCTTTTCCATAGTCTTTGGGTTTATAAATTGTGTGTACAAATTTAGATAAGTCTTTTTAATTAGACGCACACTAAAGTGTGAATGTTGCAGCAATTTTGAGAAAAAGTCAACTTTCACACTTTAGGGTGTTAAAATGACCGAATGATTGGAAATGTTTTGTAAATTTGCAATCACAAAACTATCCATTATGGTAAGAATCGAGGACTTTTTTTCTGACGAGAATAGTGTGAATGGGCTTAATGATGAGCGCTACTCTCACGTTGAGATGCTAAAACGTGCCATTGACGCGATGGCAAACGCCACCTATCAAAGCATATATGTGATTGACTATTTTAAGCGCGAGTTCCTGCACGTAGCAAGTAATCCGCTGTTTCTGGGTGGTCACACTGCAGAGCAGATGAAGAAGATGGGCTATCGGTTCTACATTGAGCATGTGCCTGAAAATGAGCAAGCAATGCTACTTGAAATCAATTCTGCCGGATTCAAGAAGTTCAACAAAATCCCCTTTGAAGAACGTGATGGTTTTTTTATAAGTTATGACTTCCACATTGAGGACGGCGAAAACCGTTTTCTTATAAATCATAAAATGACCCCATTTGCATATGCCGATGACGGCAGGCTGTGGCTTGCAATGTGCGTGGTGTCGCTCTCGTCGCATAGTGAAGCAGGGCACATTGAGTTGCGCAAAAAAGGTGCTTCGACCTATTGGGTATATTCACTTGAGGAACATTGCTGGCTAACCCGAGAAACACTCACTCTTCGCCCACAAGAGAAACAGGTTCTCATTCTCTCGGCACAAGGCCTGACTGTAGCTCAGATTGCTGACAAGATGAATCGCTCAGTTGATACCATTAAAACCTACAAGCGAGTGATGTTTGAACGCCTAGGCACTCGTTCTATTACCGAAGCCCTCACCCTTGCGACGAATTCGGGGTTGATATAATAAGTGCAATAGTGGCATCAAAATCATAAAGATTATAGAAGAAAACTAGTGTTAACGAAATTGTGCAATTAAAAACTGCACAATTTATAATATTATTTCTGCAAAAAACAGGAAGGCTCAATTGAGTCTTCCTGTTTTTGTTTTGTGTGGTTATTGTTGTTATTACCAAATGGTAACGCGGTCTTCTGGGTCGCGCCACATCTTTTCGCCTGGTTGAATATTGAAGGCGTTGAAGAATGGCTCGAGGTTGCGGATTGCCACGTTCACGCGGTTGATGCCCAGCGAGTGTGGGTCGGTCTTGGTGCGACGCAGAATCTCCTCCTTGGTGATGTTGGCTGCCCATACGTTAGCATAGCTCAAGAAGAAACGCTGGTCGGGAGTAAAGCCGTCAATTTTCTTGTCGCCAGCACCTTGCTCTGTTTTCTTGAAAGCGCTATAGGCAACGCGCAGACCGCCATGGTCGGCGATGTTCTCACCCATTGTGAAAGTGCCGTTGGCATGAACATCGTCGGCAACAATCTCGGCGCTGTATTGAGCGCCCAGTTTGTCGGCGAGTTCTTGGAACTTAGCAGCATCCTCGGCAGTCCACCAGTCAATCATGTTGCCGTGGTGGTCGAAGTTGCGGCCTTGGTCGTCAAAGCCGTGAGTCATCTCATGACCAATAACAACGCCAATTGCGCCATAGTTGCAAGCATCGTCGGCATCAGGATCGAAATATGGCTTTTGCAGGATGCCTGCAGGGAAGCAAATCTCGTTGGTCGATGGGTCGTAGTAGGCGTTAACAGTTTGTGGAGTCATCTGCCATTTGTCCTTGTCGACGGGCTTGTTAAGTTGTGAAAGCTGATACTCAGCCTCAAAGCGGCGAGCGTTCATTACGTTCTCCCAGTAGAAGTTGTCTCTGTCAATGTTGATGCCGCTATAGTCGCGCCAAGTGTCAGGGTAGCCCACCTTAACTGTAAAGCTGTTGAGCTTGACAAGAGCGTTCACTTTGGTCTTGGGACTCATCCAAGTCAAGTCCTTGATGTGCTCGCCAAGTGCCAAGCGCAGATTGTTGATGAGCTTGATCATCTTTTGTTTCGACTCTTCGGGGAAGTACTTCTTCACGTAGAGCTCGCCCACAGCCTCTCCAAGGACGCCATTTGGCACGTTGAGAGCACGTTTCCAGCGTGGTTGCATCACAGTCTTTCCACTCATAGCACGGCTGTACATGTCGAAATTGGCTTGCTCGAACTCATCAGTGAGATAGTTTGATGCAGCGTCGAGATACTTGAACGCCAGATAATTCCTAATATCCTCAATCTTGAGAGTGCCCATCATCTCGTTGAACTTTGCCATCGAGTTAAGATGCATAACACATGCCTTTTCAACCTTGATTGAGGCGGGGAAAAGCAGATTGAAATAGCTTTCCCAATCAAAGTTTGGATAGTCGGCCTTGAGCTGAGCAACAGTGCGGATATTGTACTGCTTGCTGTAGTCACGGCTCTCCTCGCGGGTCATAGCCACCTTGGCAAGCTCAGTTTCAATAGCAAGGATGTTCTTGGCAATCTTCTTGGCATCCTTTGCCTTGCGTCCCGACAGGGTGAAAAGCTTCTCGATGTACGACAGATAAGCGTTGCGAACCTTAACTGTGTTCTCATCGTTCTCGAGGTAGTAGTCACGGTCGCCCATTCCAAGACCTCCAGCGGTGAGGTATAGCAAATTCTGGTCACTGTTCATCAAGTCGGCCATTACACCACTGTCGAAGAATGGAGCAGCGATTCCTGTGTGCAGGTCGGCCATCATTGCTTCGAAGCTATTGCGAGGCATTTGATAGATCTGTGCTAGCATCATTTCCACGGGGCGTGTGCCTTGCTGGTTGCGCAAGGTGCTGTCCATGCCCTGAAGATAAAGGTCGCTAACTTTCTGAGCCAGACTGCCTTTTGGATTGTTAGTGCCCAAGTTCAAGATAAGGTCCTTGAGCTGCTCGCGATTGTTCTCGGCAAGACCGTCGAATGTGCCAAACCTTGCATACTGAGGGTCGAGAGGATTTGCTTTCATCCAACCACCACAGGCATACTGATAAAAATTCTCGCCTGGCTTGGTGCTCAAGTCAAGGTTGCTGCGGTCAACAGCCTTGTTGAGATTGCCAGCACTCATTGTCATTGCTGTCATTACTAGTGATAATAGTAAAAGTTTTTTTGTTTTCATCATTGTTATGATATTTATATATAATGTGTATTTCTTGTTGCAAAGATAGTAAAACTTTATGAATCTACTATTATCTGATAATAAATAACTCCAATGCTCTCTTCTTTTTGTCTCTTCAAAACAACAATACTAGTAGTAATAATCCCATTTAATATTGCTTTCAAAATTACTACCCAATATCTTTGCAATCGTGCAATACAATCTAGGCACAAGAGCTCATTGACATCCTGATACCACCATTGAATCTTGGCGTTAGCTCTAATTGTGCATTATGCTTTATGCATTGTGCTTTTTCAAGACGCAGCTCTCTCTCCCCACTTCCCTCTCTGCTGTAAGTCGCTTACAATCCGTAACAGGGCGTTTTTTGCGCAAACTGTCCCACTGGGTGTGAGATATTAAGTAATCGGCTCCCTGTGGCTTAATATCTAAAACAAAAATCAACCATTCCGGCTGCTAATCCTCAAACTCAAAAAAATTTTTTTTCAAAAGTGTCCCACTTTTTCCACTTTTCCAAAATCCCAACTTACAATTCGAAACCGATGATCCAGCCCTCATTTTACTATGGCGTTAGCCCAAATTGTGAAAAGTGTCATAACAAAGGTATCTAATGAAAATTTAGTATAATGTTCTTTATTGTTTGAGAAAAACTCGTAAATTTGCAGCTAATATTAATTTAATATTATTTAGTCTGTGGGAAAGAAGAAGAATTTGCCTCTGCTTGAGGATTTTGAGATAACAGGCGTTGCTGCCGAGGGTAAGAGCCTGGGTCGCTGGAACGACATGGTGGTATTTATCCCTTATGGCGCACCAGGCGATGTGGCACGAGTGAGGATTACTCGCAAGAAGCACAGTTTTGCCGAGGGAGTAATTGACGAACTTGTGAAGCCCAGCGAATTGCGCGTGGAGCCTATGTGTCAGCACTTTGGCGTGTGCGGTGGTTGCAAATGGCAACATTTGCCCTATGAGTACCAACTGCAGTGCAAGCAGCAGCAGGTGGTTGATGCCCTTGAGCGTATCGCTAAAGTACCCATCCCTGCTATCTCTCCAATTCTTGGTTCAAAAAAGACCACTTTCTATCGTAACAAACTGGAATTCACATTCAGTAACAAGTGCTGGCTTACCACTGAGCAGATGCAGAGCGGCGAGGAGTTCACCAATCGCAATGCAGTGGGTTTCCACATTCCTGGTGGCTTTGACAAGGTGCTCAACATCGAGAAATGTTGGCTTCAGGACGACATCAGCAACCAGATTCGTCTCTTCTTGCGCGACTATACACAGGAGCGTGGCTATACGTTCTACGACATACGTAACAATGTAGGCTTCATGCGCATGATGATGGTGCGCACCGCAAGCACAGGCGAGATAATGCTCGTGGTGGTGTTCAGCGAGGATAACAAAGAAGCTATCGACGATGTGATGGGAGCCTTGAAAGAGCATTTTCCTCAGATTACCTCGCTCATGTACGTCGTAAACCTCAAAGTCAACGACTCGCTTGGCGATCAGGAGTTTGTGCTCTATAGTGGTCGTGACTACATCGAGGAAGAGATGGAGGGGTTGAAATTCCGCGTGGGACCAAAATCGTTCTATCAAACCAACAGCGAGCAGGCCTATGAACTCTACAAGGTAGCACGCAGCTTTGCTGGCTTGACTGGCAACGAACTTGTCTACGACCTCTATACCGGCACTGGCACAATCGCCAACTTCGTGTCGCGACAGGCGCGTGAAGTCATTGGCATCGAGTATGTTCCCGAGGCAATTGAGGACGCTAAACTCAACTCACGGGTTAACGGCATCGAGAACACCAAGTTCTTTGCCGGTGACATGAAAGATGTGCTAACAGGTGAGTTTGTGGCTCGCCACGGCATCCCCGATGTTATGATTGTCGATCCTCCTCGTGCCGGTATGCACGAAGACGTTGTGAAAGTGATTCTGGATGCCGAGCCCAAGCGCATTGTGTATGTGAGCTGCAATCCAGCAACGCAAGCTCGCGATATCGCTATGCTCGATGTGAAATATCGTGTCGACGCTATTCAGCCTGTCGATATGTTCCCTCACACTCACCATGTGGAGAATGTCGCGCTGCTAAGCAGGAAATAACGACTGATAAGTGAGACGGGTTAAGGGATATATTCTGTTGCTTCTACTAGTGGCTGTTGCATTGGTTGCTCACGGGCAACCACTTGATGGCTACACCTACATTAAAGGAGTGGTGCAGGATTCTGAAACAGGAGAAGGGATTCCCTATGCCCAGATTTACCTCCTTGGCTCTCAAACGGGCGCACTCACCAACGAACAGGGGGGCTTCACTATTGTCACAGGAGTTAAGTTCAGCAAGGTGAAGGTTATGGTGGTTGGCTATCAGACACAAGAACTGGATGTGCCCATGGGAAAGCGCACCGACCTTGTGGTCAAGATGGTGCCTACTTCGGTCATGCTCAACGAGATACTTGTCCGCAAGACCGAGAAATATGTTAAGAAAGGAAACCCTGCTGTGGCTTTTGTCGAGAAGCTGCGAGCGCGGCGTAATATGTATAATCCTAAGGATCATCAATACTATAACTACCACAAGTATGAGAAGGTTTCGTTTGGACTCAATAATTTCAACCCTGCTAGCAACAAGAACATCATTGCTCAGAATTTCAAGTTCTTGAAAGAATATGTCGACACGAGCGACATCACTGGCAAGATGATATTGCCATTGTCGATTCAGGAGAAGGTGAGTGAAGAACACTACCGCAAGTCGCCATCTACTCATCGTGAGGTAGTGATGGCAACAAATCATGCCGGTATCGATGACCAGCACGACACCGAGAGCCTTAAGAAATTCATCGACGACGTGTTCCGTGAGATGGATATCTACAGCAACGACATCACGTTCATGCAGAACCGCTTTGTGAGCCCCTTGTCGAGCATAGGTACCGACTTCTACAAGTACTACCTCGACACTGTGATGGTCGACGGGCTGCAATGCTATGAGCTCACGTTCACACCATTCACTACCGAGACTTTTGGCTTCCTGGGAAGGCTATATGTACCAGCCAATGACACCACCATGTTTATCTCTAAAATAAGGATGAACGTGCCTCACAAGATTAACCTCAACTACGTGAACCAGGTGTATCTAGAGCAAGACTACATCAAAGCTCCCGATGGGTCGCGCCTTAAAGTGCGTGATGACCTGATGGTAGAGTTCAAAATCGCTCCCAAGACGCCCGAGATATATGCTCGACGGCAAACTTTCTACGATGGCCACAACTTCAAGCAGCCTAAGGACATGTCAATCTTCGACCAAAGTGCCGAGGTGATAATGAGGAAGAATCTTGAACAAGACGAGAACTACTGGGCTGCGCACCGTCCGGTCGTGGCAGTGAAGAACGAGAACACCGTCAAGGATATGCTCGCACGGTTGAGGAAATCGAAACTCTTCTACTGGTGCGAGAAGGTGGTCACAACTCTTGTCAATGGCTATATCGCCACCTCTGGGAACGCGCGTAACAGCAAGTTTGACATTGGTCCCGTGAATACGACAATCAGCGGTAACAGCCTTGAGGGATTAAGGCTTAGATTGGGTGGTATGACAACTGCCAAGCTCAATCCTCGTTGGTTTGGCAAGTTCTATGTTGCCTATGGTATCCGCGATGAGAAGTTCAAATATATGGGCCAGTTGGAGTATTCGTTTATCGATAAGAAGTTTCACTCTAACGAATTTCCTGTAAACTCATTGCGCCTAATGCACCGCTACGATGTCGACAAGCTAGGCCAGCACTATCTATATACCAACCCCGATAACGTGTTTCTTGCACTCAAGCGGCAAAAGGATGACAAAATGATATATCTGCGTGAAACTATGCTAGAGTACAAGCTCGAGACCCAAGCCGGATTCTCGTTAACGGCATCGGTACAGCATCAGCGTCATGAGGCATCGAGGTTCATGCCATTTATCGATGGTAACGGCAACGAGTTTGGGCATTACAATACAGCTGGTTTCAACGTAACGGTACGCTATGCTCCTGGCGAGAAATTCTATCAGACGCGCTCATTCCGCATTCCTATCAATCAGGATGCTCCCGTGTTTACTCTCTCGCACACCTTCATGCCGCGAGGATTCTTGGGCAGCGACTACACTCTCAATAAGACCGAGGCAGGAATCCAAAAACGTTTCTGGTTCTCGGCATTCGGCTACACCGACATCATCCTCAAGGCTGGGAAGATATGGAGCACTGTGCCTTATACAGAACTCCTGTTGCCTAACACAAACCTTTCTTACACCATTCAGCCCGAGTCTTTTGCGCTGATGAACGCGATGGAGTTTGTCAATGATCAGTACTTGTCATGGGATGTGACATATTGGATTAATGGTGCGATACTTAACCGCATCCCACTCATCAAGAAGCTGAAGATGCGCGAGGTGGTATCGTTCAGAGGCTTGTGGGGCTCGCTCACCGACAAGAATGACCCGATGCTTCACCCTGAATTATTTCAGTTCCCAGCTATAGCCGACTGCCACAAGATGGGCAGTCGCCCATATATGGAAATAGGAGTGGGCCTTGACAATATACTCACATTCTTGCGTGTTGACTACGTGTGGCGCTTGAGTTACCGTGACAACCCAGGCATTAATCGCAGTGGCGTGAGAGTGCAGCTACATTTTACTTTTTAATTATTTGATTATGGCAAAAAGAAATGGAAAAAAGTGGAAAAGGATTGTGTTGTGGATGGCGCTTGCATGTGTTGTGGTGACGCTGGTGTGTGACACAATAGTAAGGCAGAACACGCAAGAGCGCGCCTATGACGACATTGACAGCCTGCCACACAACAAAGTGGGGTTGTTGCTTGGCACTTCACCACTTGATCGGCAAGGAAATACTAATTACTATTTCATCTATAGGATAGATGCTGCCGAGGAACTTATTAAAGCTGGCAAGATTGACTATATTCTCGTGAGCGGAGAGAATAGCTCGGTTGATTATGACGAACCAACTTGGATGCGTGACTCACTCGTGGCTCGTGGCATACCCGAAGATCGCATAGTGCTTGACTTTGCAGGATTCCGCACACTTGACTCGGTGGTCAGGGCCAAGGAGGTGTTTGGTCAAGATAACTTCACGATTATATCTCAACGTTTCCATAACGAACGCGCGCTTTATCTTGCCGACTACAACGGAATAGATGCAGTGGCCTATAACGCAAAGGATGTAAGCACATGGACTAAATGGCTCAAGATACATGGTCGCGAGTATTTGGCTAGGGTTAAGATGATGATTGATCTTGCGGTTAATAAACAGCCACATTTTCTTGGCGAGAAAGTTGAAATCAAATAAGATTCCTATCTACCACGATAGCTCAAGAAAAAAGGATTGTTGAAAAAAAGGTGGAAAAATTTTTGCATAATCTACCAAATGTTAGTAAATTTGTTACGATTACATGAAAAGGGTCTTTTACTTACCAAAATAGAAAAACTATTAACCATTACATATTATTTTAATGAGCTATTTAAAATTTGATAAAAACTTGATGATTAATCTTGAGCAGTCTCTCACTAAGGAGATTCTCAGGACAAATCAGTCGGGGGCTTATCATTGTACCACGATTGTTGGGTGCAACACCCGCAAGCAGCATGGCTTGCTGGTTATCCCTATTCCCGAGATAGACGACAATTTCCATGTGATGCTGTCATCGATTGACGAGACGGTGATTCAGCATGGAGCACCGTTTAATCTGGGTTTGCACAAGTACAAGGGCAATGTTTATAGTCCCAATGGCCACAAATACATCCGCGAGTATGACTGCGAGCGAGTACCTAGCCACTTGTTCCGGGTAGGCGGTGTGATCATGAAACGAGAGAAGATATTTATCACCAATGAGAACCGCATTCTCATCAGGTATACCCTAGTAGATGCTCACTCCAAGACTACGTTGCAGTTCCGTCCATTCTTGGCATTCCGCAATGCTAACGATCTGTGCGTAGAAAATTCGGTAGCTAGCCGTGATTATTGGGAAGTGCAAAATGGTATTGCCACTTGCATGTATGAGGGATATCCAACACTTTACATGCAGTTCAATCACAAGCCAAAGTTTGTGTTTGACCCACACTGGTACAAAGGCATCGAGTATATCAAAGATATGGAGCGTGGAATCCCTTACACCGAGGACCTCTATGTTCCTGGCTATTTTGAAATAGAAATCAAGAAGGGAGAACCTCTTATCTTCTCGGCAGGCATTAACGAGGTTAACACTCGCAACTTAAGCCGAATGCATGAGGATGAAATAAATTCACGCACTCCACGCACTAGTTTCTACAACTGTCTTAAGAATAGTGCCAAGCAGTTCTATCTGACGAATGCCGACGGCAACTATATGCTTGCAGGTTATCCATGGTTCAAAATACGAGCACGCGATGAATTCCTTGCATTGCCTGGCTGCACTATTTCCAACCACCATCGCCCCGACTTTGAGAAGATAATGGATACTGCCAAGGACGCGCTGTTACGTTTCATAGCAGATGGTTCCCTCGACAAGCATCTGAAGGGAATTGACTTGCCCGATGTTCCGTTGTGGGCGATTTGGTCGTTGCAGGAATATGCCAAAGATGCTGGCATGGATGTGGCTCGTGAGCGCTATGGCGACCTTGTGAAAGCAATGATCAATCACATCATTGATGGCAATCATCCTAATCTCAAGTTGAATCCTAACGGCCTTGTAAGCACCGATGGTACTAAGAAACCAATGTCGTGGATGGACTCGACTCATCCCGACGGCTCGCCAATGATACCTCGTACGGGCTATCTCGTTGAGTTCAATGCCTTGTGGTATAATTCGCTGATGTTTGCCCAGGAGATGTTTGGTGAGGTAAAGGAAGAGAAGAAATATGTCGCTTCGTTGAAAAAACTTAGCGATCAAGCCAAGCCTGCGTTTGTCGACATGTTCATGAACGACTACGGCTACTTGTTTGATTACGTTGATGGTCAGTATGCTGATCCAAGCGTACGTCCTAACATGATAATTGCCGCTGGTATCGACTATTCGCCACTCGACCGTCGTCAGCGCAAGAGCGTGATTGATGTGGTGACTCGAGAGTTGCTCACACCAAAGGGGCTGCGCACATTAAGTCCTAAGAGTTGGGGCTACAAACCATGGTATCTCGGAAATCCCGAAGAGCGCGAGGTTGCCTACTATGCCGGTTCGGCACGTCCTTGGCTGATGGGCTTCTACACCGATGCTTATATTAAAGTGTTTGGTCTTAATGGAGCATCGTTTATCGAGCGCATGATGATTGGCTTCGAAGACGAGATGTCGCAGGGCGGCATCGGCACTCTGTCGGAACTCTATGACGGAAATCCACCATTTATTGGTCGTGGCGCTGTGAGCTACGCTCCTAATGTTGGTGGCGTGTTGCGCGTGTTGAGGCTATTCAAGAACATTGGATTTATAAATGCTTAAAAAACTACTATATAGACTATGAAGGCTTTGATGTTTGGCTGGGAATTTCCTCCTCACATTCTTGGAGGATTGGGAACAGCAAGTTTTGGTCTCACCAAGGGCATGGCAGAGTGTGGAGACATGGATATCACCTTTGTCATTCCCAAACCCTGGGGTGATGAGCCCAAGGACTTCGCACGCATCATAGGTGCTAATACCACACCTGTGGCGTGGCGCGACGTGAGTTGGGACTATGTGGAAGCTCGAATAGGTAAGGTGCTTGATCCACAGACCTATTTTGACCTTCGTGACCACATATACAGTGATTTCAACTATATGAACACCAACGATTTGGGCTGTATAGAGTTCTCAGGCCGTTATCCCGATAATCTTCTAGAAGAGATTAACAACTACTCAATTGTAGCAGGCGTGATAGCTCGAACCATTGACTGCGACGTGATACACTCGCATGACTGGCTTACTTATCCTGCTGGAATTCATGCAAAGCAAGTTACAGGAAAACCTCTTGTGATTCATGTTCACGCCACCGACTTTGACCGTAGTCGTGGAAAAGTTAATCCCACGGTGTTCAATATTGAGAAAGATGGCATGAATAATGCCGATCACATTATCACAGTGAGTAACCTCACCCGCAAGACGGTAATAGAGAAATATGGTATAAGTCCCGATAAGGTGACTACAGTTCACAATGCTGTGGAACCACTGAGTCAGGAACTGCTTGACCTTGAGATGTCGCCCAAGCATGAGAAGGTGATTACCTTCCTTGGTCGCATCACTATGCAGAAAGGTCCAGAGTATTTTGTCGACGCCGCATGGCAGGTTCTTCAAAAGGTTAGGAACGTTCAGTTTGTGATGGCTGGTAGCGGTGACATGATGGAAAAGATGATACGCTTGGCTGCTCGTCGTCATATTGCCGGACGTTTCCACTTTACTGGCTTCTTGAAAGGCAAGCAGGTGTATGAGATGCTTAAGGCGAGTGATGTTTATATCATGCCATCGGTGAGCGAGCCCTTCGGCATATCTCCACTGGAGGCCATGCAGATGGGTGTTCCGTCGATTATCTCAAAACAGAGTGGCTGTGCCGAGATTCTTAACAACGTGATTAAGGTTGACTATTGGGATACGAATGCCATTGCCGATGCAATTTACTCAATCATTAAATATCCTGGCATGTACAAGCAGTTACGTGAGCAGGGGCTTGAAGAAGTTAACCAAATTACATGGGATAAGGCTGGAGCCAAAGTTATTGACATTTACAAGCGTTTAATAAATAGATAATTATAAACCATAAAACATATAAATAGTATGAAATCAATCTGCTTCTATTTCCAGATACATCAGCCGTTCCGTCTGAAGACTTATCGCTTCTTTGACATCGGTAACGACCATTATTATTATGATGATTTCGCTAATGATGATATCATCACCCGCATAGCACAACGCTCCTACATGCCAGCCAACCAGATGCTCCTCGACATGATTAAGGAGAATGGCAAGAAATTCAAGGTGGCGTTCTCGATTAGTGGAACTGCACTCGAGCAGCTTGAGCAATATGTGCCTGAGTTTATCGACTCGATGAAAGACCTTGCAGAAACTGGTTGTGTGGAGTTCTTGAGTGAGACCTATGCCCACTCACTGTCGTCGCTTGTCGATCCTGAGGAATTTATAGCTCAGGTAAAGGCTCATGACGAGAAGATTTTCCAGCTCTTTGGCCAGCGTCCCAAGGTATTCCGCAATACTGAGCTTATCTATGACGATGATATTGCATCGATGGTGGCATCAATGGGTTTCAAGGGGGCTATTACCGATGGAGCCAAACATATTTTGGGATGGAAATCGCCTAACTACCTATATAAGTCGGCTTCGGCACCGAAATTGAGGTTGCTGTTGAAGAACTCGAAATTGAGCGATGATATTGCGTTTCGTTTTAGCAATCCCGAATGGGCAGCTTATCCATTAACTGCCGACAAATATATGGACTGGATAGCTGCGCTTCCTGAAGAGGAGATGCTTGTGAACTTGTTTATGAACTATGAGACATTTGGTGAGCTTCAGCCTCGCGAGAGTGGTATCTTTGAGTTCATGAAGGCGTTGCCTCGTTTTGCTGCTCAGCACAATATCGAGTTCATGACACCAAGTGAGGTTGTGAGCAAGATGAAGCCAGTTGGCGAGCTCTCGGTAATGCATCCCATTTCTTGGGCCGACGAGGCACGCGACACCAGCGCTTGGATGGGTAACATCCTTCAGGATGAGGCTGTCAACAAGCTGTACTGCTTGAGCGAGCGCATCCGCTTGATACAGGATAAACGCATTCGTCAAGATTGGAATTATTTGCAGGCTAGTGACCATTTTTATTATATGAGCACTAAGCACAGTAGCGACGGTTCGGTTCACTCTCATTACAGCCCTTATGACTCACCTTACTCAGCATTTACCAACTATATGAACGTGCTGAGCGATTTCTTGATTCGTGTGCGTGAGCAGTTCCCCGAAGAGATTGAAAACGAGGAGCTTAATGCATTACTGCTTACCATACGCAATCAAGAGAAGGAGATTGAGGAGCTTAACCGTGAGGTGGAAATGATGCGTAACAACATCGTTAAGGACACAACAGGTGACTTCGTCCCTAGGGTAGAGGAAGTAATAGAGGAACCTAAGCCCGAAGAACCTAAAGCTAAGAAACCTGTTGCTAAGAAAGCTCCAGCCAAGAAACCAGCAGAGAAGAAAGTGCCAGTAAAGAAGACTGCAGAGAAAAAGCCTGCGGCCAAGAAAGCTCCTGCTAAGAAAACTGTAGCCAAGAAGGCTAAGAAATGATGTCTGCGAAGAAGAAATTGCTGTACATTCACGGCTTTCGCAGCTCAGCTCAGAGCAGCACAATCTTGAACTTGAAGGCCAATTATCATGACATTGAAGTTCATGCTTTTGACGTGACTCATCATCCTTTAGAGTCAATCAATAAGATTGAGGATTATATCGCTGCTAATGGGATTGACATCCTAGCTGGCAGTTCTTTGGGAGGCTATTACACATTGTGTGCACGGGTTGACATTCCCAAGATTGCTGTCAACCCCGCACTCAATCCTGAGAACAACCTGAGCTTTCTGCCTGAGATAGGGCAAACGGTAGATTATTACAACCCTCGTGAAGATGGAGTGCAGACTTTTACATGCCAACTCAGTGATCTGGATGAGTTTCGAGGCATTGAGAAGTACATTACTCCAGAGACTTACATCATTGGTAGCAGTCACGACGAGTTGCTTGGTGACTTAAGAGAACAGTATCGAGAACTTGTTGGCGAGCGTTTTAAAGATTCGTCGCAACTGGGTCATCGCATAACCCCAGAATTTACCGCTATTCCCACAGGCGACTTCTACAAAGTGTTGTCACGACTTCTATAAAGAGATTGTGATTGAAAAGAAGGCTGGACATTTTCCACAAGTGTCCAGCCTTGATGTTTATTCTGCAGAAGAAGGCAGTTAGCGGCGCTTGCGTCGTTGAGATTTGCCTTTTTCATTGTCGCTGCCTTTGCTGTCTTTCAGTCCGTTGAAGGTGCCGTCGGGTTGAGTCAGGTAACCGATTAGTTCTCGTCCTGAGGCGTAGGCGCGGAAGATTTCGGAGAACATCAAGATGTCAGTAATGTTATTGTCACGAACGTAATTCTTCATGTTCTTGGCGAAATAGCGGAAGTCGACCACGTGGATATCCTCAAATGAATAGAACAGATAACCTGGGATTGCATTGCCGAAGCTGTCCTTGATAATAAGCAAGCGGCGACCATTTTTTGTTGAGGTGTTGACGTGAGTAATCTTAGCATCGCCACCCATGAATGTACTGTAGGCTCCGCCACTACCATCGGGATAGGTGTAGAAGAACTCACCAGCTACCTTAGGACCTTCGCTGATAACCTGATATTTCTCGTTAGACTTGTAGTGGATATAGCTTGTGGTATAGGTTACACCGTTTGGAATGAAGTAGACGAAGTCTTCGGGAGCATTCTTGACTGAGATATCCTTGCTGAATCCGTACATTGTTCCCACGAAGTTATGCACAACTTTTTTAGTGTAGCTCTTGAGGTCCTTGAATGGTACACCTGCAACACGAGCAAAGGCTTGAGCCGCATAGAATGCTCCCAATGGTGCCCAGTGGTGGTCGGTGCGTAGGTAGATGGGTTCTTTGACGTGGGCAGCGAGAGCTGAATAGGCATTAACGACCTTAACTGAGTCGTTGAGACGCTCATGGATAGCCTTAATGGTTGGCAACTCGGACTTAGTAGCTTCCTTAGCGGCATCTGGACAGTAGAACTCACCTGCAGTGGGAACGAGCATACAGTAGACCTTAGCATTAGGGAATGCCTTTTGGTATTCGTTGCAAGCATTGGCGTAGGCAACACCACCTTCTTCGGCTCCTCCGTAGGCCATGAGAGCCCTCACGTTGTTGCCTTCCCCAGCAATAATAATGCCATGATGTGCCACTTTTGCGTTAGCATTGGCATTTACTTCGTTATTGTATTCATCAATCTCTTGGTTTTCCGCCATGAGATCGGGCGACTCGGCGAGGGTTTTGCTGTCGGCTGCATGGAACTTGATGTTGCTCTGTGCAGTGTTGTGTCCAATCCTGAGCTTGGTATTGTCGCTAAAGAGCATACTCATAGCCATGAATTTATCGCGGTAAGGCTCGCTGTCGCTGAACCAATAAGAGACGCTGCTGGTAAATAGTCCCTTGGCGAGACTGTCGAGGGTGAGCTTAGGAAAAGTCGCGAGTTCGCGTTTCTCAAGCTCAGAGAACGTGCTCCTTGGGAAGATGGTGAAGAGCACAGTGAAAGCAGCGTAAATAGTGAGAACTATGATTAGATAAGAATAAGTCCTTTTCATTGTCCCAGTTGTTATATAATGATTATTGATTCAAATACTTGTGTAGGTTGTTGGATGTGCGAGGGTTGCACAGATGGGAGATGTTGTTTCCAAACACGATGTCGGTAATGTTATTGTCGCTAACATACTTCTTCATGTTCTTGTTGAAGTAACGGCAATCAACAACATGAATTTCCTCAAATGAGTAGAAGAGGTAACCAGGAATGGCATTACCAAAGCTGTCCTTAATGAGCATCAAGTGGCGACCATTGTTGGTTGAGGTCTTAACTTTCACAATCTTGGAATCTCCGCCCATAAAAGTGCAGTAGGCTCCAGAACCTTTGAACTTGTAGAAGAACTTGTCCTGCTTGGGTTGCTCTTGACTGATGATGTTGAGCCCTTTAGTCTTATAGTTTATATAGGTGGTTGTGTAGTTCACGTCCTTTGGGATATAATAGATAAAGTCCTCGGGAGCATTTTTGATTGCGGGATCCTTGGAGTACATTGCCATGGTGCCTACGTAATGGGAAACTGTATCGGTGTCATAGTGGGTTAGGTCCTTGAATGGAACACCCGCAACTTGTGCGAGCTTTTGAGCTGCATAGAATGCAGCTAGAGGAGCCCAGTGATGGTCAGTTCGAGAGTAGATGGGCTCTTTCACATGCTGTGCCAAGGGTGTATAGACGTCAATGACATAAACCGAGTCGCTAAGGCAACTGAAGAGTCCATTAATTGCAATTTTCTCATCTTTGACCATCGACTTGCCTGCATCGGGGGTGTAGAATGCTGCAGCAGTGGGAATGGGCATGCAGTAGACGTTCACTTTGTCACCAAATATACGCTTGTACTCGTTAGCAACCTCGGCATAGGCCTGTGCGCTTGATGCTGTGCCGGCAAAAGGACTGAATGCTCTGATAGAGTCGCCACGTCCTACAACGATGACCTTGTTGGCTTTACGAGCTGGCCAAGAAGCATTCACTTCGTTCTTGTAAGTAATGTTGATGCGACGGTCTTGGGCCTTTTGATTTACGCTTTCGGCTTGTGCGTTGATTGTTCCCAGTAATGTGATTGTAGAGAGAGTTATATTTAATATTCTAAATAGTTTCATATAATAAAATAGTATTTTTATAAATTAGAATCTAGTGTAGAGGAATGGATTGTTGGTAGCTCCCACAAGCAGTGCAACGCTGAGTACGAGTATTACCACTGCTGTAACGATGCGTGCCACTGTGAAGATATTCTGCTCAATGGCTACATTGCCGTTGCAGAATCGAGTTGTGAGCTTGCAGGCTTGTTCGCGGATGGGCATACAGAACAGAATTGCTACAACCCACAGCCAGAAGTGGTCGAAAATGGCTGCTTGAGATATGAAATCGAACTTTACGTCGGCGAAACCAAATAGAGAAGTTAGGAATATCTTTAATTCGCCAAAGTCGACAAAGTAGAAAGTCCCCTTAGCTACGAAAAGTACCATTAGACTGTAGATGTGTAGCAGGAACTTAGGTGTCTTAGGCTTGATGTAGGGTAGAAGAATGTATTTCTCAAAAAGCACAATCACGCCAAAATAAAGACCCCAAATGACAAAGTTCCAGCTGGCTCCGTGCCAAAGTCCAGTAAGTGCCCATACCACGCCTATATTAAGGGCTTGATGCCTGCGATTACCGCCCATTGGAATATAGACGTAGTCACGGAAGAAGCTACCTAGCGAGATATGCCAACGGCGCCAGTAGTCGGTAATGGTTTCGCAGCAATATGGATGGTTGAAGTTTTCCTTGAAATGAAATCCCATGCATCGTCCCATACCGATTGCCATGTCGCTATAGCCTGAGAAGTCGAAGTAGATTTGCAACATAAATGCTGCACATCCAATCCATGCACCACTTGTCGACATTGAGTTAATGCCGTCGCTCAGGAACTGAGAGGATATTATAGAAAGCTGATTGGCCATGATAACCTTCTTGCCAAGACCTACAAGAAAACGGAAAGAACCGTCGGCAAAGTCCTGTGCTGTGACATGGCGGTTGTTGATTTCGCTTGCAATAGTCTCATATCGCACGATAGGACCTGCGATGAGTTGTGGGAACATGGAGATGTAGAGCAACAGGTCGCGGTAACGCTTCTGTGCTGGCGATACGCGTCGGTATACGTCCATGATATAGGAGATGGCCTGGAAAGTGTAAAAACTGATACCGATGGGCAGTGCAATATTGGGTCTTGAGATGGGAATTCCAAGATCGATAAGAATCTGTGCCAGGAACCCTAAGTATTTGAAAATGGCTATAATGCTAATGTTGCATACAAGGCCAATAACGAGCGCAGTCTTACGCTTCTTTTCGTCTTGTTGTGAGTCAATAAATCTTCCTACAAGGAAATTGACTAGAACACTGAATAGCATCAGGAACACGTAAACTGGTTCGCCCCACGCATAGAAGATTAGTGAGTATACCACCAGCGTCCAGTTCTTACACGTGTTGACTTGCTTGAGGTTGTCGCTCAGGTATTTCTTGTCAATGAATGTGGCCAGCAGGTAGCAAAGAGCAAATGCTGGGATGAAGACAAAAAGGAAAAATAAATCGGAAAAAACCATATTTTCAGTTTGTAATTATCTATAAAACAAGTGTTACTACTAAATGTTGGTGATTGGTTAAAAAAACGTGCAAATTTAGTGGTTTTATGTTAAGCATAAAAAATAATGATGTTAATAATGTAAAAACGCCATAAGATATAGTTTTATCTTGTGGCGTTTCTAAAATATATAGCTAATAAATAGTAAGATTTATTTAAAAGCATTGATGATGCGACGAGTGGCCTCTTCGACCACGGAGCGTTGAGTAGCTAGGTTGACTCGAATGAAGCCGTCGCCTGATTTGCCATACATGGTACCATCGTTGACAAGTACTTTGGCGACGTCTAGAATCTTTTTAGTAACCTCTGTGCTTGTCATACCGGTAGGAGTTACATCAATCCATGCGAGATAAGTCCCCTCTATTGGTGTGAAGTGGAATTCGGGCAGTTCCTTGTTCATCATATCACGCATTAGACGGAAGTTACCATCGATATATTCGTTGAACTGCAGAATCCAGTTCTCGCCATAGTTGTAGGCAGCCATGAATGCTTCGAGGCCGAAAGGATTGATTGAGCACACTTGGTTGTCGATGAGTGCCTTGTTAATTCTGGCTTTAATGTCCAAGTTGTTGCTAACAATAAAAGCAGCCTGCAGTCCTGCGATATTGAATGACTTGCTAGGTGAACCGCAAGTGATGCAGTTGTCCTGGGCTTCCTGAGATATGGTCGCAAATGGGGTGTATTCATGTCCTGGCATTACCATTTCGCAGTGAATCTCGTCGCTGATGACGGTGACACCATGCTTTAGGCACAGATTGTTGACCTTTAGCATCTCGTCCTTACTCCACAAGCGTCCTGCTGGATTGTGAGGGTTACAGAAGAGCAGTGTGTGAGTGTTTTCGTCGCTGAGGGCCTTGTCAAGAGCATCGAAATTGATGGAATAAGAATAGTCTTCTTTGTAGATTAGTGGTACCTCGACCACCTTGCAGTTGTTGCTCTGTATGCAGACAAAAAAACAGTTGTAGACTGGAGTGAGGACTACTACATTCTCACCAGGCATAGTGATGGCGCGGAGCACGGCATTAATAGCAGGAACGACACCCGTGGTGTATTCTATCCAGTTGCGGTCTATTGTCCAATTGTGTCGCCTGCTAAACCAATTGATGATAGAATCGTAAAACTCTTCTGGCACATTGGCATACCCGAAAACACCGTGCTCAAGTCGCTCCTTTAGGGCATCTATGATGCATGGAGCTGCTTTGAAGTCCATGTCGGCAACCCACATTGGTATGACATCGTCGCTGGGGCAGAAATCCCATTTTACTGAGTGAGTGTGTCGACGATCGATAATTTCGTCAAAATCGAATCTTTCGTTATTCATAGATATTATAAATGGTAGTTGTTGTTCAATTTCTGATTCGGGATTATATCGCAAAGTTAATAAATAATTGCAACATTGATAAAATTATCATTGAGTTTAATTATATGCAAAAGACATTTTCCTGATCCAACGTCCAGAACACAGCCTAAAAAGGAATAGCGAACCACGCACACAAAGCTCAATGCACATTGCAATCCATACGCCAGTTAGTCCCATAGATGCAGCCAAGATGACGGCGAGAGATATTCTTACGATCCACATGCTGCCCAAATTAAAGATACTTGGGATGAGGGTATCACCGGCACCTACCATCACTCCATAACTCACTATTGCCGTAGCATAAAGTGGTTCGGCCCACGCTTCAATGCGCAGACATTGTGCTCCCATATCGACTATTTCCTGTACGGGTGACATGAACCCCATCATTAGGTGTGCACAGGTGTACATAAGAATTCCCATAAATGTCATTGTAATTACTCCCATTAGAACAGTGATAGTGGCAAAACGCTTCATGAGGTCGATTCTTTGAGCGCCAGCACTTTGCCCTACTAGAGTGGTTGCTGCCTCGCCAATGCCGTATCCAGGCATATAGCAAAGGCTCTCAGCGGTGATTGCAAAGATGTTGGCAGCGAGAGCCACACTCCCTAGTGGTGCTACTATTGCTGTAGTGGCGATGTAGGCGCCACACATCATAACAGACTGCAAACCAATGGGCAGACTTATCTTGAAAGCTCTCTTCAGACAAATGGTTGTGGGTGTGAAGGAACCTTTAGTTCCTGTCAATTTAAGTTCTTGTGAGTGTGTGAGCAGAAAGAAAAGCATAATAAGACAAGTGACTACCTCGGCAAGAACCGTACCTAAAGCTGCACCCGTTACTCCAAGTCCTAATCCTGGGATGTGTACTAATTGTGTGGCTATTGTTACCTCGCGGCTAGGAAAGATGAAAAAGAAGTTGAAACAAACGTCAAGGACACACATTAATATATTAAGCATGCCTGGCACTTTCATATTGCCGCTGCTACGCAACATTCCTCCTGCAAGGAATTCAATCTCAAGGAAAGGAAGGAAAACTGAAAGAATGAGGAAATAGGTTGTTGCCTTGCTTGTGATAGCATCATTACCTCCGAGCCATTGGGGTAGTGGTGCGCTGATGGCCACACCTATAAGAGCCATCACAACACTGAGAACTATACAAGAAACTAGAGACTGTCGCAGGACGCTGCGCGCGTCTTTGTTTCGGTTAGCTCCAATGAGGTGGGCTACCTGAACAGTAAATCCCATAGCAGTAGCACTAAGTAATCCCGAAAATAGCCATGTAGAGGTTGCCATAAGGCCAATAGCCGCGCTATCATCGGCTCCTAGACTGCCCACCATAGCCGCATCGATATACTGCATGATGATCATTGACAGTTGCGCAAGAATGGCAGGAGTGCTTAGCTGAACAGTGAGTTTAAGCTGTTGCTTGAGCGTCATTTCCTTGCCATTCTTAATGAGGTCGATGAGCCTGTTGTCACTAGTGGGCATTATTATATATAATAAGGTGTATAAAAGTGTGATGCAAAGATAATAAAAAAGTCCCGCATAATTGCGGGACTTTTTGTTCATTTTAATCGAGTGTTAATTCTGTTCAGAATTATTTGCGCTCGATAGTAACGCAACGTCCGAGAGGAGCAGCCTGCAAGTTGATTGCATGTGGATGGTTCTCGTTGTTGGTCTCAGTGTCGAGACGGCCACCATCGATACCCTTGTCCTCAAGAGCTTTCTTAACGCCGTTTACACGGTCGTGACGAAGCTTAATGTTGATGGCATCGTTACCAGTCCAGTTGTCGGCCCAACCAGTGAGCTTGTAGTTGTCATTCTCGTTGTTCATTACCTCAGAAACAGCGTTTACAACCTCCATTTGTACTGGAGTGATGTAAGACTTACCTCTTGGGAAGTAAACAGTAGCGAGAGGACCTTCCTGGTTGATGATGGTGTTGCCACCCTTAGGCTCATCCTGGCATTTTTTGAGTTTCTTCAAGCAGTCGTTGAGTTGGTTCTCGAGATCTTTGATCTTAGCGTTAGCTTGAGCAAGCTTAGCGCGGAGAGCATCGAGTTCGGGAGTCTGATCAACATACTGTGGGCAGATAGGAACAACGGGAGCGTTCCACTCAGTCTTGCCAAACTTGTATGCGAGACCGAGCATTGCGCTTGGGTACTCGTTCCAAGTCTTGCGGCCCCAACCGTCGATATGCTCCTGAATCATGTCGAAACGGAGATCGAGGAGGAGGTCAACGTGCTTGCCAAGAGCGAAGCTGTTGAGCAAACCAGCCTGGAGTGCGAAGTTACGGTCGTGAGAACCCTCTTTACCGTTGTTAGCACCTTTGTACTTCCAGCTGCCAGTGCCATCGGCCTTGTCGTTGTAGAAGTTCCAGCTAGTAGAAGCACCTGCATAAACTACAGCGTTGTAGAAGCGACCGGGCTTGTAGCCACAGAGCCAGTTAGTAACATTAAACAGAACGTCGCCTGTTACACCAATACGGTTGAACTTCTGTCCGAAGATACCCTGACCAGCGTCGTCTTTCATTTGATCACCCATGTCAGTGCGGAAACCGATAGCGTTAGGAGTATTGGTAGCGCCCTTCATCTGCTCAAAGTGACCGCCGATGCGAACACCCAGCAGTGGAGAGAACCACTTACCAATGAACAAATTAGCCTTAGGAGCCATAATGCGCTTACCGAGCTTCATTTGAGCATCTTTGTAAGACATAAGAACACCTACACCGCCTTCAGCCTGGATGAACCAGTTGTCTTGCATACGGTTGAAGATGTAGCCCTGAGCGGGATCCTCAACGTACTGTACCTCCTGAGCGTTAACTACAGGGGCCAAGAAAAGAGCACATGCACATGCTAGTAATGTAATCTTTTTCATAGACTTACGTTTTTTTAAATAAAAATTTTTATTTGTTAAACACTAAAATAAATTGTATACCTTATCAAAACATTGTGCAAATATATAGCTTTTTTTTTGAATATTAATAGTTTTGCCAAAAAAATCTTCAAAAAAGTGCTATTTTTTGGCATTTTTTAGGGTTTCGAGCACTTTTGAGGCGATATTTTGAGGCGAAAATCCGAATTTTTCGTCCAAAACTTTGTAGGGTGCCGAGGCCCCAAAGTGGTCAAGCCCGAAAATAGTGCCTTGGTAAACTACGCTTTGTAGAGTTGAAGGCAATCCTGCTGTGAGTCCAAATGCAGGCAACTCGGGTGGAATCACCTTGTTCTGGTAATCCACGGGTTGGTTCTTGAATAGACCTATTGAAGGAATGGAAACAATTTGTACCCTGAACTCTTGTTGAGCCTTTATGATCTGTGCGGCATCTAAAAGTGTCGCTACCTCAGATCCGTTGCCCACAAGCACGATCTCGGGTTTTTCGTCTTTATATAATATGTATGCGCCTCGCTCTGCTTGTAGTGCGTCGTTGTAGCGAGCAGCATAGTCGTCACCGTTCTGTGAAGGTAGGTCATTAATGTTCTGTCTAGATAGGATGAGGGCGGTAGGAGTTAGGGTGTTCTCCATTGCCATCTTCCATGCCACCGTGCACTCTGCGCTATCGGCTGGACGGAGCACAAGCATGCTGTTGCGGCCGCTATGGTTTTTTAGCTCCTCCATCAGTCGGATTTGGGCCTCTTGCTCTACTGGTTCGTGAGTGGGTCCATCCTCGCCCACGCGGAAAGCGTCGTGAGTCCATATGAACTTAACGGGCAGCTCCATGAGTGCAGAGAGTCGCACTGCTGGTTTCATGTAATCGCTGAAGACGAAGAACGTGCCGCATGCGGCAATCATGCCTCCGTGTAGAACAATACCATTGATGAGGGCTGTCATAGCTAGCTCACTAACGCCAGCCTGAAGGAATGCTCCTTCAAAGTCGCCACGAGTGAAGGCTTTGGTTTTCTTGAGAAATCCGTCGGTCTTGTCGCTGTTGGCAAGATCGGCGCTTGATACGATCATGTTACCCACCCCTTGTGCCAGTGCCGAGAGGACATTAGCGCTAGAAGCACGTGTGGCAAGATTCGGTTTGTGTTCTATGGTGGCATAGTCAATAGCGTCAACTTCGCCTTTGATATAACGGTCGAGTCGGGTTGCTTTTTCGGGATTAGCTTTACGCCACGCTTGTTCCTTGGCTTTGCGTTCGGCCACTATGGCGCGCAATTGTTCTGCTCTCTTGCTGTATAGCTCAGCAGCTTCGGGGAACACCTGCCAAGGATTGGTGGCGTCTCCTCCCAGATTCTCGATTGTTTTCTCGAAACTTGCTCCCGATTTACTGAGTGGATTGCCGTGAGTGCTGCACTGGCCCTCGAAATTCTTGCCGTCCTCGGTGACACATCCGCGGCCCATGATAGTCTTGCCAATGATGATGGTGGGTCGCTTGGTCTCGTGTTGTGCTTTGCCGATAGCATTGGCTATGGCAACTGGGTCGGTGCCGTCGATTTCTATTACGTTCCAATTCCAGGCTCTGTATTTCATGGCGGTGTCCTCGCAACTTACTGCATCGCACATTGTGGATAGCTGAACAGAATTACTGTCGTAGAACATGATAAGGTTGCTTAAGCCAAGGAGCCCTGCCAATCGTCCTGCCTCTTGAGAGATGCCCTCTTGAACACCGCCATCGCTTATGAATGCGTAAGTCTTGTGGGCGAAGACTTCGCTGAAGTGTGCAGCGATGAATCGCTCGGCAATGGCGCAGCCCACAGCCATTACATGGCCTTGGCCAAGAGGACCACTGGTATTCTCCACACCGTGTTCCACATCAAGCTCGGGGTGACCAGGTGTGATACTTCCCCAAGAACGGAAAGCCTTGATGTCGTCTATGCTGTATTTTCCTGTCATGAATAAGGTGGCATATAGCATTGGTGACATGTGACCAGGATCAAGGAAGAAGCGGTCGCGAGCGAACCAGCGAGGGTTGTCGGGGTCGTGAATGAGGTAAGAGCTGTATAGCACATTTGCAAAGTCGGCTCCACCCATAGCACCACCTGGGTGACCCGATTTTGCGTTCTCAACCATTGCAGCGGCTAAGATTCTAATATTGTTGGCCGCGCGATTCAATAAATTGATATTTATCATAAAATATAGTTTCTATTATTACGTCACGAAGATAGTTATTATTATAATAATGTGCAAGAAAAAAAGAGTTTTTTTACTGAAAAAGTAAAAACAAGGACGATGCTTTTTAAGACACCGTCCTTATAGTGTTGGAAAACAGTATGTTATGAATTATTCAACAGGAATGTCGGTATTTACATTCTTGCATCCAGCGAGTGCGTAGAAGCACAAGTAAGCAAGTCCTATCAAAGGAACGATGTAAGAGAACATGTATCCGAGTGAACTGTCGGCGATTGCATTTTGGATGAGAGGCAGTACACCACCACCAACAACCATCATCATGAAGATACCACTAGCGGCTGCTGTGTACTTGCCTAGTCCCTCGGTGGCGAGGTTGAAGACGCATGACCACATTACCGAAGTGCAAAGACCGCAGAGGACGAGAAGGAGTGCGCTCAGTGGCACGGTCTCCATAGCAAATCCGCTACCAGTAAACACTGGCATAGAGGTCTGGGTTTCTTTTCCAATGAACATAGCGCAAAGGATAAGTGCCATTCCAATGATGGTTACCACAATCATCATGGTTTTACTCGATACCTTGCTGGCAATAGCTCCACCAATGATTCGGCCTACGAGCATGAGCAGCCAGTAGGTTCCGGCTACCATACCGCCTATTGCCGCAGCGTTGGCAAGCAGGCCAGCGCCCTTTGTCGTCGTGTCGCTAATGTAGAAATTGAGAGTGCCAGGAATACCAACTTCTACACCCACGTAGATGAAGATGCCGATTGCTCCGAGCACGAAGTGACGGAATTTCCAAGGAGAATGTTCAAACTTGGTATCCTTTGTAACCTTGCCAATTTCTGGATCTTTAATAGGAACAAATACCAGAACAAGGAATGCTGCAGCAAACACTGCCATTGCGATATAGAGCACAAGGTTAACGTCGGCGAAGTCGCTTTCTTTAGTAAGCTCGCCAATTAGGGCGCCCACCAACATAGGGGTGAAAGTGGCTGCCAACGAATTAAAGGTGCCGCCAATCATGTTGAGCTGGTTGCCTCGCTTGCCGCCACCACCTATGAGGTTGAGCATTGGGTTAACAACGGTGTTGAGAAGGCACACAGATACGCCCGAAATGAATGCTCCAAGGAGATAGATGGTGTTGTCGGTATAGCCTTCGAGTGCTTCAAATCCTGATAAGAACTGAACGAGTACCCCAATAAAACCACACAAGATGCCAAACAAAGCAGTTTTTTTATAACCAATGCGTGTGAGCATCTTTCCTGCAGGAATTCCCATGAAGAAATAGGCGAGGAAGTTCATGAAGTTACCCATCATTGCGAGGAAGTTAGATCCTCCCACTTCGGGGTCATTCTTCATGACCACGCCAATAGGAGCTGCCAAATTAGTCACGAATGCAATCATTGCATAGAGAAACATCATCGTGATGATAGCGATGATGGAACCATTCTTTTTTTGTTGTTGTGTCATTGTTTTTGATAGTATTTTAGATGTTAATATTCGTTTTTTTAAAATTGTTGTAAAGGTACAAATTTTTATTTAAGTGGCAAGTTAATGTGATTATTTTTGCAATATTTTTAGTATTCTCTTGCTCCGAAAATGTCGGTGCCAATTCGAACAAGGGTGGCACCGTGCTTCACGGCAATGGGCCAGTCATCACTCATACCCATACTTATTTGCTTGAATTCAGTGTTGCTGGCAAAGTTCTTGTCGCGTAGGGTGAGAAAAGTGTTATGCACCAGTTCAAACTCGCTTGCTACCTGGGTCATGTCGTCGGTGAATGTTGCCATAGCCATCACTCCGCAGATAGTGACATTACTCAGGTTGTCGAATGCCCCCTCGTTGGCTGTATTGAGAATTTCTTCAACAGTGAATCCGCTTTTTGTCTGCTCCTTAGCCACGTGAAGTTGAAGTAGAACATTAACATGGCGATTGATTCTTGCTGCTTCCTTGTTGACTAGTTGAAGCAATTCTACAGAGTCGATACTTTGTATAGTTGATGCCCAAGGCATTATCATGCGCACTTTGTTCTTTTGAAGGTGCCCAATGAAGTGCCACTCAATGTCGGTGGGCATTTGGGGGGCTTTAGTGGCAAGTTCTTGTGCCCGGTTCTCACCAAAGATACGTTGCCCAGCCTTGTAGGCTTCCATTATTTTTTCAATCGGGTGGAATTTCGAAACGGCCACCAAATTCACACCTTCAGGTAGTTGCGCTATGATGTGTTGTAGATTTTGAGCGACAGACATTAGTTGTTATTTTAATTGTTATTCTTCTTTCTTTGCTTTTTTGTCGGCAAGAGTCTCTGTAAGGTTTGCAGCGAAGACGTCCATGAGTTGGGTCTCGTCGATTGCAGCTATCTCGTAATCGAAAGCTGTGCCTCGCATGTTTTCGAGGAATATGTTGAGAGCCTCTTTGAATTCGCTAGCCTGTACTAGTGAATTGCTTGATGTGCGCTTCTCGGCAGCAGTTTTCTCATCAATAGTTATCATGTTGATTTTCACCTTGTACCAGCGGTCTCCACCTTCATGGAAAAATATGTCGTCGAATTTTACTTTTTTGACGGCAGTGACAGCAAACTCACCAGTGGTGAATGGCTGAACTTCCTCGGTAATGCGAGCTTCGGCCTCGGTGAAAGATAGAGCATCGACAAGATAGGGCTCAGTTACGATTTTCTGCGCTCCAGTGTCAAGCGTGCGCTCATATTTTACTTTACATTCAAAATAAGTTGCCATAAATGTATTCTTTTATGTTATTGCGTTGAGAATTAGTAGTTTGAGTCACCAAAGGTGCTAAAACGATGACAAAGTTACAAAAAAAAATTGATGTGAGTGTTAAGTTTTAAGTGTTAAGTTAGAGTGTGCGTAAACTTGGAGGTGTTGAATCGGTTGAATCGGCGGACTTACCTGAGTCTGAGGAGAGGGAAGAGCTTCTCTAATGCACAATGCATTTTCAGGTGAGAGGGAAGAGGGAAGAGGGAAGAGGAGAGAGGGCTGCACGAGGTAGTTCGTTTGAGATCGGGAACATGGGTTACGGATTGTAAGTTGGATTTTTTGGGAAGTGGAAAAAATGGGACACTTTTTGAAAAAAATTTTTTTAAGTTTGAGTGGTTGTAGTCATAATGGCAAATTTTGTTTTGGATGTTAAGGAGAGGGGAGCAAATTGCTTAATGTTTGATGGTGGGTGGGACAGTTTGCGCAAAAAAGACTCGGTTACGGATTGTAAGCGTTTTCGGTGAGAGGTGAGAGGGAAGAGGAAAGAGGTTGCAGAATGTCAATGAGCGCTTTGAGATTGATTGTCGCGCAAATATAGTATTCTGTTGTTGAGAAAATCAACATTAAAATACAAGAATAACATAAGAATAATACATTTGATGAATAACCCACTCTTTGTTACAAGCGAAAAAAGTGCTATATTTGTGGCAAGTTTCAATCACTGATAATAAAATGAGCGATTTCTACAAGACGTTGAAAGGTATGTCGCAAGGCATCTATAAGGAGAAGATGAGTAAGTTCATTGCAATTGCTCAGCCTGCTTCAAGTGCCGAGGAGGCAAAGGCGCTCATCAAGCAGATTTCCAACAAGTATCACGATGCACGTCATTGCTGTTGGGCTTATATGATTGGCACCCAGCGTGATGAATATCTTTCAAGTGATAATGGCGAGCCAAGTGGCACTGCAGGTAAACCAATCCTTGGTCAGATTAACTCTTATGGACTTACTAATGTGGTGATTGCTGTGGTGCGCTATTTTGGAGGTATTAAGCTTGGTACCTCAGGACTCATCGTTGCTTATCGTGAGGCAGCCCGCACTGCAATTGAGGCTGGCGAGATTCTTGAGTGTCACGAACAAGCAACCTTTTCGTTCACATTTCCTTACCTTGCCATGAACGATGTAATGAAAATAGTAAAAAACGGCGACCTAAAGGTTCTTGAACAACAGTTTGACAATGTTTGTTCCATGACAATCCAAATGGATGCAGATAAGCTGCCCGAGTTACGTGAGCGCTTATTGAGTTTAGATGGTGTAACCGAAAAGGAATGAAAATAAATTTAAAACAGAATCGTCATTGATTTAGACAGTATTTATTCCCATGATCTGAGGTCGACTACTCCATCATTGATACTCGAGATTGTTCGCTCCAACAATTTTTTTAAATAAAAAGAAAGCACATGTCCGCTGGTCTAAAAAATGTTGTATCTTTATAGTCTAAAGTCTGAATAATGATTGAAATTATAATTGTTTCGATTATTTCGATAATATTTATTGTACTTTGCGGAATCATTTTGTCTGGAAAGGGTGACAACCATATCGCTGGTTATAAGACGGCCACAGAGAAAGAATGACAGCAATACGATATCAAGCGACTTAGATTTGTTGTTGCATTAATGTGTTTATTGCCTTTACTTGTTTGTTGGATTCCGTTCTTGACCGAAAACATTTTAATTGTGATGTTTATTCCAATCCTATGTTTCAATTTAATATATTTAGGAATACTAATCATTAATAGTTGGTGTAAAAAGAAATAACACTTTGTCTTTCACATAGAAGTGGTTGCAGTTATTTTGCATAAATCTCTTACGCATAGGCTATGCTCAAACACGCTTGACGTTGCTCTCGCTAAATCGAAATTTTGTGGTACGATAACTGCAATTATTGCTAAGAATGACATTGAGAATGGTAGTGCTTAATCCTCGATGAGCGTTTTCAGTTTCATGCAGAATGTCTTTTAGCAAAACTTCTCTTCTTTTTAATTTTGCGGTGTTGTCCAACGCAATAGTGTTATGATTGGCACAACACAAAAAACTTAACTAATCTCCGCTTTTCGTGTGGAAACTGAGAATGAGTTAGTCTCGCTTGAGACGCTGGTGTGATCTGGTTTAGATATTTTACCTTTTCTTAAAGATGAATCGTGAGCGGATGCGGGTGATGCCGTCGGCGGTGATGTCGAGGCGAACGTTCATCGGATCATTGTCATCGATTGTTACAAGAGCCTCGCTGTCGTAATAGGCTTCCTTGACAAAGGCAATCTCCATGCGCTCGATGAAGTTTTGGGCGTGCCACTGCATGGGGAATGTGTTGACCAGGTGCTCAAGATATCGCACGGTGTTAACATGACCATTGAAGTCGATGTCGGTGTAGCGGAAACGAAAGCCCTCGGTGCGTGTGGGCTCAAAAGGCCTAAGCCGGCTCTGTGGCTTGATTGGGCAGGGGTGCCCAGTTACATTTGCCGAAATGTAACTTAGTTTTGAAATATCCACACTCTCACGTGTGTTGAGATTGATGACAACCCAAATGGTACGAGCATAACCTATCACGTTTCCGTCACCGTCGGCAATCTCCATGTTACGCTGCGAGAAGTGGCGGTTATAGTCTTCAATCCATGTGGTGAGAGAGTACCACTCGTTAACTCTTGGATACCGTTTCATCTCAATGGTGACACGTGATAGCACCCATCCTTGACCGTCTTCGATTAGGCGGGCGTATCCCACGCCCCATGTGTTGGCATGGTTGGTTGCAACTTCAATTATTCGGTTCATAAGCAGTGTTAATGGCATCTCGGCCTGTGGGTTACACTCTCCAGCCGAGAGGTAGAATGACTGCTTATATTCTTTCAGGTTTGGGTTTGTTTCTATCATTTTATTCCGCAGTGTTTTTTGAGTTCTTTGGTTGAGCTGTGTTTCTTGCCGTTTAGGTCGTAGATGTACTGGTTAGTATGTTTGGGCGGCATTTTCTTAACGTTGTCGAATTTCTCAGGGTAGAGGATGCGAGAGAACACCACACGCTGAATGAGGGTTTTGTCGCATCGGCCAATGCTGTAGCCCATTTCGGCTGGATCCTTGCCTGGCCCATTGCTGCTCCAGTAGGTGACATATTCCTCACTGTCGATACCCATAAAGATGACGCTGTGGCCATGTTCTTGCAGATCTCCTTTCACGCCGTTATCGCCTATTATTGCTCCACTGTCGTCGTCGCGATTCCAGAAAATTTTCATGAAGTCGCCGGGTAGAGCTTGCTGCCAGATGGGGTGGTTACGCCACTCGTCATCGGTTAAATAGCGTTCATTGGCATCTTCTTTGCAAGCTTCGGTTTTCGCGCCACGGAAGGCAGTGAAGTTATAGCCTGCCTTGAGCTCATTAATAGTAACTGCTACGGCAGGTCCGTTGCCATTCATTCGTCCCCAGAAACCCTCACCGTCGCTCTGATAGTAACCGTTAGGATTCATGTTGTCGACAATGCCCACAAAAGGCTTCATAGCCAACCAGGCCTCACGCGAGATTTTGTGGTCTTTGTCCCATAATAGTAGAGCCTTGACAAGGGCGCAATAGGTAGCACTTGAGCAGAACGAAGGTTGTGCAAGTTGCAAGTCTAGTTCGGGGCGTTGATCGGCGAGTGTCATTTTGTAGGCTTGATGCAGACCTTTCCACGCTGTTTTCTTAAACGTGTCGTTTGGTCGTGCTCCAGTATAATATCCTCCATTGCGTGGGAATGAGTCAACAGCTGCTAGCACACATTGCTGCCATTGCTCATTGACTTTATTATCATCACCTGCGATAGCGATTGTCGATGCTGATATGATCACAGTTACTGCAATTATGTTGCTTAGAAATCTCATACTAGTCGATTATTTAGAAAATCGCCACAAAGTTAGCGAAAAAAATGGTTTGAAAAACAATAAGACATCATAATCTTAATTATAGTTTATTTTTATAAATAAAATATTTAGAATAAATAGAGTGTAGAGAAAAAGTAGTACATTTGTCGTCGTTTAAGAAAAAGAAATAAAAACACGACTATATAAACTATGTTTAATTTATTCAAGAAGAAATCAAAAGAGAGCGCTAAATTGTTCTATCACACTGATATGCACTGCCACATCCTGCCTGGTGTTGACCATGGTTCTCAATCGGTGGAAGAGTCACTAGAGATGTTGCGTGCTGAGATTGATATGGGCATCACACATATAATATGCACTTCGCACGTTACAGCTGAGACCTTTGAAAACACTCCCGAAAGCCTAACCGCTGCTTATGAGGTACTCAAACAGGCAGTAAAGGAAGAAGGACTTCCTGTAGAGCTATATGTTTCGGCTGAGTACCGTATTGACGAGTACTGGACAAAAGAATATGAGGCAGGTCACTTGCTTCCAATGCCGGGTAAGCGCATTCTTCTTGAGAACTCCTTTGTGCAAGAGCTTATTGGTATCGACAACATGATGTTTGATTTGCAAGTAAAGGGTTATCGACCTATTCTTGCTCACCCTGAGCGATACCGCTACTATTATGACCGCAAAGATCGCTATAAGGCATTGCATAGTGCCAGTGTCAAGTTCCAGGTTAATCTTTTGTCTCTTGCCGGATACTTTGGCAAGAGTGCTCGTGAGATAGCCTTGTGGCTAATTGACAACAATCTGTGTGACATGTTCGGTAGCGACATGCATGGAATGGATCATGCAAACGAAATTCAGGACTATTTAGGTAGCCGTGAGTGGCGCAAGTTGTGCGATAAGTACGACCTGCCCAAGCGCATCATCAACGACCGCGAGTTTGGCTTCTAATCACGAGCTCTAACCTTTTATCCACCCCAAACTCTTTAAGTGATGCTCAAGATAAAGCGACTATACACGTTCATGTTAAAGACATTCTTGCCTTTATTCATGATGACATTCTGTATATGTCTGTTTATCGTTATGATGCAGTTCCTGTGGAAGTACATCGACGAGCTTGTGGGCAAGGGTTTGAGTGTAGACCTGATAGCTGAGCTGTTTTTCTATGCAGCCTTGTCGATGGTGCCATTGGCACTGCCATTGTCAATATTGCTTGCATCACTGATGACTTTTGGTAATCTGGGTGAGCATTTCGAGCTCACGGCGATGAAGTCTAGTGGTATTTCTCTGTTAAAGGTGATGAAGCCTTTGACGGTGTTCATTGCATTTGTGAGTGTCGCGGCATTCTTTTTTCAAAATAATGTGCTTCCACAGTCGCAGGTAAAAATGTGGACATTGCTGTTCTCGATGAGACAGAAATCACCCACCCTCGACATACCTGAAGGAGCTATTTATAACCAGATACCAGGTTATAATCTATATGTCAAACAGAAGAACCCCGACAACGACAAGCTGTATGGTATCCTCATCTATGATGTGTCGACAACTTCGACTTATCCACGCATTGTTGTTGCCGATTCGGGCCGTCTGACAATGAACAAAGCCAAGACCCATCTCATTCTCAAGCTTGATCATGGCAATTGGTATGAAGACCTAGCCACGAGTACCACAATGAGTAACGAGCTTGGTAATGACATGTATCGTCGTGAGTCGTTCAAGAGCAAGGACATCATAATCCCTTATGACGACAACTTCACTCGCATGGACGATGAGACCATGCGACAGCAGTATATAGGAAAGGATATCAAGGAGCTTCGTCACAGTATCGACTCGATAGACTTGCGTCTTGACTCGGTCAGCACTTTGGTGGTTAGAGATATGCGTGCTAAGACAACAGTGGGCGTTCCTACCCGTCGTTACGATTTTAGCGGAGGAGTAGAGAAGTCGGTTGTCGAGAAACCTGTTGCATTGAAAACACCCGTTGACTTTGATTCGATAATAAAGAGTTTGCCAGAGGTGTCGCGTAAAATGCTCATCTCGGACGCTATCTCTAACCTTAAGATGGACAAGCAAAACTATGAGTTCCGCAGTTTCTCTAGTGAGGATGACAATCTTATCAAGCGCCGTCATGAGATAGAGCTCCAAAAGAAATTCACCTTGTCGCTGGCATGCTTGATATTCTTCTTTATTGGTGCTCCGCTTGGAGCCATTATCCGTAAGGGTGGCCTTGGTACTCCTATTGTCATATCGGTGCTGCTTTTTATTGTGTACTACATTTTTGACAACTCGGGATATAAGTTGGCGCGCGATGGTCGCTGGCCAGTGTGGCAAGGGGTGTGGCTGAGTTCGGCGGTACTATTGCCTTTAGGCATTTTCTTGACCAAGAAAGCTGTTGATGACTCGGCAGTATTCAATGCTGATGCCTATCGTAACTTCTTCCGTCGTCTACTCGGTTTGCACCAGACCCGTCACCTCACCCTCAAAGAGGTTATCATCGAGGAAGTGGAACCTGCAGTGGCACTCGAGAAGATATCGCATCTCAAGGAGCTTTGCTTGTCATTCCTGTCTCGTTATAGTGAGCGTCAGCGCTATGTCACCTATTTGCAGGAGGGCTATGACAAGACAATGCTGCGTGATCTTTCTCAATATATAGAATATACTGTTGATTACTTGTCAAATTCTCGTAACCAACTCTTGCTGAATAAAGCAATGGATTTCCCCATTGTGCGTCAGTTGCTCACTTATCACGTCACTAACTACAAGCAGGTAGGAACTGCTCTTGCAGTTCTATTCCCTGTGGGAGTGCCTCTCTACTTGGTGGGAACTCGCCACCAATCAAACCTGAAGAAAGAGTTGCAGAACGCTGTGCGGGTGTGCGATGAGATTACAGATATAATCACTAAAGACAACGCTGAAGTGAGCCAATCCAATAAATCAGAGGCAGTTAAATAATAATGATAAATAAAGAAGAATTTAAGTTGAATACTATTAACGAAGCGATAGAGCAGTTTCGTAAAGGAGAGTTTGTAATCGTCGTAGACGACGAGGACCGCGAGAACGAAGGAGATTTCATCATTGCGGCTGAGTGCATTACTGAGGAGAAGGTTAACTTCATGATGAGTGAAGGCAGGGGAGTGCTGTGCGCACCTGTCACAACCGAACGCTGCAAGCAACTTGGACTCACGATGCAAGTCGATGACAACACATCGATGTTAGGCACTCCTTTTACTGTTACAGTTGACAAACTCGAAGGTTGCACAACTGGTGTGTCAATGCATGATCGCGCCGAGACAATCAGGCATCTTGCTAATCCTGATGCCAAGCCTCAGGATTTTGGACGTCCCGGACACATTAATCCCTTGCGTGCTCAAGACAAGGGAGTGCTCAAGCGTGCAGGACACACCGAGGCGTCGATAGACCTTTGTCGCCTAGCAGGTATGCAGCCCGCAGCAGCCCTAATCGAGATAATCAACCCCGACGGCACCATGGCTCGCTTACCACAGCTGATGAAGGTTGCAGAAAAATTCAACATGCCCATTATCTCAATAAAGGACTTGATTGCCTATCGCTTGCGCACCGAGAAGATTGTCGAGGTTGGCGAGACAGTTGATATGCCCACGCAATATGGTCACTTCAAGCTCATACCATTTAAGCAGCTTAACAACGGACTCGAGCATATTGCACTCATCAAGGGTGAATGGAGCGAGGACGAGCCTCTGCTTGTGCGTGTGCACTCATCGTGTGCCACAGGCGACATCTTTGGGTCGATGCGCTGCGAGTGCGGCGAGCAGCTTCACAAAGCAATGCAGATGATCGAGAGCGAAGGCAAGGGACTTATCGTCTATATGAATCAGGAAGGCCGTGGCATTGGCCTTATGAACAAGATAAAGGCCTATAAGCTACAGCAAGAAGAAGGACTTGATACTGTAGATGCCAATACCCACCTAGGATTCAAGCCCGATGAGCGCGACTATGGTGTGGGTGCCAATATACTGCGCATTTTGGGCGTAAAGAAGATGCGCTTGATGACCAATAACCCTGTTAAACGTGTGGGACTAGAGAGCTATGGGCTAGAAGTAGTTGAGAACGTTCCTATAGAGGTGATACCCAATAAGTATAACCGCTTCTACATGCACACCAAGAAAGAGCGTATGGGTCACAACCTCCATAACGTATAATAATGTCCAATATCCCATACACAATAAAAAGCATAGAGTTTTTATGTGTAAATGGCGAAAAAAGTTGGATAAATGCTCAAAATTGCATAATAATTTAGTATTTTTTTTAGAATGTGACAATTAATGACTAAATTTGCAGTTTAGTTTTATGGATTACAATTTATTAAGAGTATATGTTATAAAATTCTTTAGTATGAAAAAGATTATTTTACTTGCAGTTGCTGTGATGACATTGAGCGCAGCATCGGCACAAGTTACCGTTAAGGGTAGCAAGATTTATGACAACATTTCGGTGACCCTCAAGGGAGGTATCGTATCGCCTTATCAGCACTATGCATTCTGGAAGAATGCCCGCGGCGTGGCTGGTATCGAGCTCCGCAAGCAAGTTACTCCTATTTTGGGACTTGGTATAGAGGGCGAGTGGTCGATCAACACATCGTCTTGGCAGAAGCCTTATGGTGAGCACCCTTCGGTTTGGGGCCCTCACTGCAAGAACATCTTTGACCATCAGCTTGTTGGTGGTTTTGGAACAGTGAGCCTTACTAACCTATTGCTCGGTTATCTTGGAATACCTCGCACACTTGATGTTGAGGCTGTTGCAGGAGCTGGATGGTGGCATGCCTACAATACAGGCATTGTTGCTGGTCCTGGCGAAGACCCTGTTGAGTTTGCCGACAAGAATTCATGGTATACCAAGGCAGGTCTTAATCTGAACTGGAACGTGGGTGAGTCGAAGGCACTGACCGTGTCGCTGAAGCCCGCCGTAGTATGGTATATGGGTCGTCAATCCACTCAGTCAACCAATGCTTTCAATGCCAACTGCGCAGCCGTTGAGATTGAGGCAGGTCTTACCTATCACTTTAAGAACAGCAATGGTGAGCACTACATGACCCTGTGCCCAATGCGTTACACTCAGAGCGACCTCGACGCTATCAATGCTCAGGTTAACGACCTGCGCAACCAGTTGAGCAATGCTCGCGCCGACGTTGACGCAGCTAATGCTCGCGCCCGTCGCCTGCAGCAAGAGCTCGATGAGTGCAACAAGCGCAAGAACAAAGTTGAGTACATTACTGAGACCAACGTTGTTGACAACAGCGTGGAGAACCTTGAGACTAATGTTTACTTCGAGATTGGTAAGAGCGTTGTTAGTGCTGCTCAGATGCCAAACGTTGAGCGCGTGGCAATCTTCTTGAAGAACCATCCTGAGGCAACTTGCATAATCAAGGGTTATGCTTCAAAGGACGGTCCAGAGGACCTCAACATCCGTCTTGCCAACAACCGTGCAAAGGCCGTTTACGACCTGCTCATTGGCAAATACAAGATTAAGGCAAGTCGCATCAAGAGCGAGGGCAACGGCATCAGCGAGATGTTTAGCGAGCCCGAGTGGAACCGCGTTTCAATCTGCACTATCCAGAACAAGAAGTAATTCTAAGTTTGATAAGCTATTACAAAAAAATCCCTGCCAAGTTGTTGGCGGGGATTTTTGTGATATATTATACAAGTAAATTAACCTTCCAGATCATCATATTTTTGAAAAAGGAAGTCGTTGTAGGGGAATCGTTGAGTGTGAATCTCACGAGCTTTATCGTAGAGCAGCTGCTTAAGGGCGTCGATGTTGGTTCGGCGCTTAGCACTAATGAAGACGCAGTTGTTGCCCATGCGTGACATCCAGGTTTCTTGCAATTCCTCAAGAGGGATGTTCTCGCGCAGGCGTGGAGTGAGATCATCTTCGTCCTTCTCAACGTAGGTGAACTGGTCAATCTTGTTGAAGACCATTATCATCTCTTTGTTACCAGCATCACACACCTCTTGCAAGGTTTTATTGACCACCTCAATTTGCTCCTCAAACTGTGGATGTGAGATGTCGACCACATGAATGAGCAGGTCGCTGTCGCGCACCTCGTCGAGCGTTGTCTTGAACGACTCCACCAAGTGGTGTGGGAGCTTGCGGATGAAACCTACGGTGTCGGTGAGCAGGAAAGGAAGGTTGTCGATTACTACTTTACGCACTGTGGTGTCGAGGGTTGCGAAGAGTTTATTTTCGGCAAAGACGTCGCTCTTGCTAAGCAAGTTCATGATTGTGGATTTGCCTACGTTGGTGTAGCCCACAAGTGCCACTCGTGTGAGTTTGCCTCGGTTTTTACGCTGGATGGTCTTCTGCTTGTCCCAATTCTCGAGTTTCTGCTTAAGAAGTGAGATCTTTTGCTTGACAATTCGGCGGTCGGTCTCAATCTGCTCCTCACCAGGACCACGCATACCGATACCACCACGCTGACGCTCGAGGTGGGTCCACATGCCGGTGAGTCGTGGCAGTAGGTACTGGTATTGTGCGAGCTCGACCTGCATCTTGGCATTGGCGGTTTGGGCCCGTTTGGCAAAGATGTCGAGGATGAGACTGGTGCGATCTAGCACTTTTACCTTGAGTTCCTTTTCGATATTAGATGCCTGTTTAGGGCTTAGGTCGTCGTCGAAGATGGCGAGGTTTATGTCGTTGTTCTCGATGTATAGTGCTATCTCCTCGAGTTTGCCCTTTCCCACGAAGGTGGTTCGGTTAGGTGCGTCGCACTTTTGCGTGAACTTCTTAACGGTCACTGCACCTGCAGTCTCGGCGAGGAAATCGAGTTCGTCGAGATACTCCTTGGCTCGTGCTTCGTTTTGCTGTGGTGTGATAAGACCCACTAACACTGCCCGTTCTTCTTCTACTGTGCTGACGCTGTGTCGTTTCTGGTCGTCAAGTAATCCCATATATGAATATAATGTGTGATGTTGTGAGTGCAAAGATAGTGAAAAAATGCGTGGTTGCAAAAAAAGAAATCACCACGGCTCAAGTGATGGGCAGTGGTGATTGTAAAAAACCTGATTAATACAGGTGTTATTTCTTTGCTACCTTGGTGTAGCGCTTGTTGAGACCCTCGATAACCTCGTCGGTAACCTCAAGGCTTGGGTTGATGTAACCAGTAGCCGACTTGAATAGAATCATGTCGTAGTTGTTCTTTTTAGCATAGTCGCTCAGGAAGTTGTGGATTGAGTCATTTAGCTGTTTTTGACTCTGCTGCATTTGGTTGCCACTATTCTGTTGAAGTTTGGCAAGCTCGGTTTGAGCGTTCTGTTCCATCTGCTGGTACTTCTGAACGTCGGCTTTATAGGCGTTCTCGTTAGAATATTGGTTATTCTGCATCTTTTGGTTCACGCTGTTCTGGAAGTTTCCAAGCTGGTCGGTAAACTTCTTCTGAGCCTGGTCATACTCATTTTGCAGTCTTGTTGCCATTTCCTCAAAGTCCTTGGCAAGATTATAGTTTTTCAAGACTGAGTCTTCGTCGATATACCTGATTTCGAGATGTTGTCCAGCCTTTGCTGGTTCAACCTTAGCCTCTTTTTTGTTCTCTTTAGTGTTACCTTGTTGCTGGTTGCAAGCTCCCATAGTGATGGTGAGAGCCAAAGCTACCATCGCCAATTTCATAAAGTTCTTTAAGTAGTTCATTTCTTGTGAATATAGTTATATTAAATAGTCATTTATAATACTCGTCGTGCTGAACACACTTGATGCCACGTTTCTTCATTTCGGGATTGCTGCCAATGTGTGTGTTAGGAAAGCGACCTCCCTTGACGAAGAAAACTTTCACACCCAGTAGCAAAATTGCTAATCCTACTAGAATTATGGTCAGAAGTAGTATCTTCACGATGTTAATCTTAAAAAAGCATGCAAATTTAAAAAAGGTTTCTGATAAATTGCTGATTATTTAAAAAAAAATTGTAATTTAGCGCTGGCAAAAAGCCTGATTTAACAATTATTTTGGAACATCTATTTTAACTAATAATTTTTATTAAAAAATTAACTTACTATTTACTATGACTATTAAAGATTTGAATCCACAAGCAGTGTGGTCCATCTTTGAAGAGATCACCAAGGTTCCCCGTCCATCGGGCAATGAAGAAGGCAAGTTAGACAAAATCCGCGCATGGCTCGTGGATTTCGCCAAGAAGCACAATTTGGAATACAAGATTGACAAGACTGGTAACGTTGCAATCTTCAGGCCAGCAGCCCCCGGCTATGAGAATTGCAAGGGCATCGTGTTGCAAGGCCACATGGACATGGTTGCTGAGAAAGGTCCTGGTTCTACCCATAATTTCGACACCGATCCCATCGAGACTATTATTGACGGTGATTGGGTACGTGCCAACAATACTACTCTTGGCGCCGACGACGGTATGGGACTCGCCATAGCACTTGCTGCAGTAATCGAGCCATCGCTTCAGTGTGGCCCACTCGAGGCTTTGGCTACCGTTGACGAGGAGACTGGACTCACTGGTGCCAGCAATATTGAGGCCGACATGCTCGTTGGTGACTATCTCCTCAACCTTGACGAGGAGGAAGATGGCGTGATCACAATGGGTTGTGCCGGTGGTCTGGTGAGCATCTTCAAGTTCAACTATAAGCCTGAGGCTGCCCCCAAGGATCGCATCTACTTCGAGATCAAATTTGAGCACCTGCACGGTGGTCACAGTGGTGCTGATATTCACCTGGGTTATGCTACTACCACTAAGCTTAGCAGCCGCCTGTTGTGGAACATTGGTGCCGAAATGGACTATGTGCTGGCATGCATTGATGCTGGTAACCTGCACAATGCAATAGCGCATGCTGCTACCGTTGTTGTAGGCATCAAGCCCGAGGATAAGGAGAAGCTGAGCGTTGTTCTCAATACTTTCATCGCCGATGTGAAGAATGAGTACAAGCGCACCGAGCCTAAGATGGAAATCACTTGCAAGAGCATCGACGTTCCCAAGACAATTATCGACACCGACACCGCACGTAGAGTTGTTGATGCAGTTTATGCAGCTCCTCACGGTATCGCTGCCATGAGCATGGAGATTCCCGGACTCGTAGAGACTTCGACCAACCTTGCTAGCGTTAAGATGCGCGAGGGCAACCAGATTGTTGTAGAGATGTTCCACCGCTCGTCGATTGAGAGTGGCAAGTATGACCTCACCCACAAGTGCGAGACTATCTTCCGTCTGGCAGGTGCCAACGAGATTATCAGCGAGGGTGGATACCAGGGATGGGAGCCTATTGCCGACAGCCACCTCCTTACAGTTGCACAAGAGCAATGGGAAAAGCTCTTTGGTATTAAGCCCGAGGTTAGAGCCATCCACGCAGGTCTAGAATGCGGTCTGTTCCTAAAGGCACGTCCCGACATGGAGATGATTTCTTTCGGTCCCACATTGCGCGATGTGCATTCACCAGCTGAACGCTGCCATATCCCCGCTGTAGATAAGGCATGGAAGCAAGTACAGGCCATTATTAAAGCCCTTGCCGAGGAGAGCAAGTAAAAATTACTACTGTAGTTTTTAAACTAAAAAACAAGCTGGCGCAGAACTCTGTGCCAGCTTGTTTTATTATTGACACTTTTACTCGTTTAGTTCGCTGAGGAGATTGTCTGTGTTGCTATCTGCGGGCTACCCCAAAAAAAGCTGCATCGCCCTTTTGAGAACGATGCAGCTTCTAAGTTTTGTTGTGTGAGAGAGTCGTTATGACTTCTTTCTAATTTGTACCTTCATTGGTGCATTGAAGTTCATCTTGTCACCTTTTGGAAGGAGGATGTCAATGCGGTTACGCAGACGTGGAGACATCTTGTCCATAACTCTCCAAACTCCGTTAATAAGAGAGTTGGCACATTCGATGATAACTTCGTCGCCCATTTTCACTCCGAGTTTCTGGAACATGTCGTGAGAAACGGCAATCCATTTAATCTCATAGTTCTTGAGCTTGTTGTTGTCTATTCTTGAGCCGCTTGCGGTTACCCATCCTGCGCCTCCCATGCCGGGGTGATACTTGGTAGCTGTCACAGTCACTTGTCCACTTGCATTGATTGAACAGATTAACAACAATAACAAAAATAAAGCTTTACGCATATACTATAATTTGGTTAATAACTGTGCTTATCAAACTGGTGGCCTATATCTAGGCGACGTAATATCGCTTGAAAAGCGGTGCAAAGTTATGCATAATTTTTGAATTGACCAAATACTGAGAATGAGTTGATAGTGTGAACGTTATGAAAAGGTTTGCATAAAAGTGATGTGGCATCATGAAATTATTTTGCATGATGCCACATCTAAAAACTGTCAATTCAGCCCATCAGTGTTATGTTTATTGCACGGCTGAACAACCGAAATGTAATGTCATTCTTCTTCGTTCCCTGTAGGGTTGAAGAGTGGTGGCTGAATGTTATCATTTTCTTCATTTTCATCGCTTGAGGGAGAGTCGCCTGTTGCAGTTTCGTCGCTTGATTCCTCACTGGTTGTGGGTTGTGTTCCACTTGGTAGAGCGATGGTTGTGTTGTCGGGAGTGCTTTGGCTATTCTGCTCGTCGAGGATATCGAGTCGAGATGTCCATTTGCGCTTGCCGAAGATCTTTTCGGCGTCCTCAGTGTAGATTACCTCTCGCTCAAGCAATAGTTGTGCGAGCTGATGGTGCCCCTGAGTGTACTCCTCAAGTATTTCGCGTGCACGCTTGTATTCTTGGTCGATGATTGCCTGCACCTCCTTGTCGATGCTGCGAGCACGTTCCTCACTGTAGGGCTTAGTGAAGCCGTAGTTCTCACTGCTGTCGTAGTAGGAGACATTGGGAAGCTCACCACTCATACCATAGTAAGTTACCATGGCATAGGCAATCTTGGTTGCTCGCTCAAGGTCGTTGAGTGCACCAGTGTCAATTATACCTAGGAACATTTCCTCGGCCACGCGTCCTGCCATGAGTGAGCAAATCTTGTCGAGCAGAGCCTGCCGTGGAGTGATTTGTCGCTCCTCGGGCATGTACCAAGCGGCGCCCAGGGCTTTGCCTCGTGGCACGATAGTGACCTTGACGAGTGGGTCACCATACTTGAGGTGCCAGCTCACTGTTGCGTGGCCTGCCTCGTGGACGGCGATAGAGTTGCGTTCCTCCTCGGTCATTACCTTAGAGCGCTTCTCGAGACCGCCGATAATGCGGTCGATGGCGTTGTTGAAATCTTGTTTCTGCACAGCCACTTTATTGTTTCGAGCAGCAATGAGTGCAGCCTCGTTGCACACGTTGGCGATATCGGCACCCGAGAAACCAGGAGTCTGACGGGAGAGCATGTCGAGGTCGACACTTCCGTCGGTCTTCACCCCACGCAGGTGCACCTGGAATATTTCCTTGCGGTCGTTAAGCTCTGGGAGGTCAACATATATTTGACGGTCGAAACGTCCTGCACGAAGCAGCGCCTTGTCGAGGATGTCAACGCGGTTGGTCGCTGCGAGAATAATGATGCCGCTGTTGGTGCCAAAGCCGTCCATCTCGGTAAGAAGCTGGTTGAGAGTGCTCTCACGCTCGTCGTTGCCACCCATGTTTGGGTTCTTGCCACGAGCGCGTCCCACAGCGTCTATCTCGTCGATGAAGATGATGCATGGCGCCTTGTCCTTGGCCTGCTTAAAGAGGTCTCGCACACGTGATGCTCCCACTCCCACAAACATCTCGACGAAATCGCTACCCGAGAGAGAGAAGAATGGCACGTCGGCCTCACCTGCCACTGCCTTGGCGAGAAGAGTCTTTCCTGTTCCAGGAGGACCAACCAGCAGTGCGCCTTTTGGAATCTTGCCGCCAAGATTGGTGTAGCGCTGAGGACTCTTGAGGAAGTCGACAATCTCGGCAACTTCGGTCTTGGCCTCGGCAAGACCTGCCACGTCTTTAAACGTGACCTTGGTCTGGTCGTTCTTGTCGAAAAGCTTGGCTTTAGATTTGCCAACGCTGAATATGCCTCCACCGCTGCCACCACCGGCCATGCGTCGTGTCATCCAGAACCAGAAGAGGATTAGTAGCAAGATGGGTCCAAATCCCCAAATCCAGCTGCTGATGTCGCTGGCTGTGGCATATCGTACCTGTCCAGTATAGGCTCCCGACGTGTTGAGTTCGTCGACAAAGTCTTCAAACTTCTCGTTGGAAGGTATGTGGCTTGTTAGGAAAACTGGGGAGTGCTGCGAACGCTTCACGTCTTTGAAAATGACGTTGGCGAGCGAGTCCTTAACGTAGGCATTGGCTTCCTGCTTGTTGCTGTAGACGACAATGCTGTCGACACCACCAGTGGCGACATATTCCTTGAATTTAGTCCACGATACCTCGCGACTTGTGGTCATGTCGTTGCTCCAGTATATACCAAGAATTACTGCCATGATGATGGCATACATCCAGAGGATGTTGAACTTGGGCTTCTTGCTGCGGTTGGTGGAGTTATTATTGCTGTTGTTATTGCCGAAAATGTTGTTCTTCATTTTTGGTTGTTTCTTTCGTTAGATTAGCGGGCGCGCCGTGATGTGACGTGCCCAAGTAATGGAAAATGTTATATCAATCAAGGTTGGGGATGCGCTTGATATCGGCATCGGCCCACAGTTCCTCGAGGTTGTAGCGCTCTCGCTCCTCGGGAAGGAAAATATGTGCAAAAACCGTGCCATAATCAATTACAATCCATTGTGAGTTTTGGTATCCGTCGTAGTTGAAGGGTTTTTGACCAGTCTTTTCCTGCACATACTCTCGCACGCTGTCGGCGATGGCCTCGACTTGAATCTTAGTGTTGCCCGTGCCAATTACAAAGCTGGTGGCTGAGGCATACTCTAAGTTGTTGAGGTTGATGTGTACGATGTCGTGCCCTTTCTTTTCTTGAATACCTTCAATAATTCGTTGAATCAGTTCAGTAGTTTCAGTCATGTATTAATTGTTATAACTATTATCCTACAAAGGTAAAACAATTATTATTTATAACAAAATAATCGCTGGCAATTTTTTTATGCCAGCGATTATTGTAATAATGTCATACTAGGGGTCGGAGAGTAGAGCTATAAATTCCTAATAATAAACTCAAATGTGACTTAAGCAATTTATAGAATAACCATTAGAATGGCAGGTCGTCGTCAGAGCTTTGCTCAAAAGTGGCATCAGTCACTGCTGGCGCGATTGGATCTGGAACTGTGCCTGCAGCAGGAGCCTGTGGGGCTTGAGGAGCGGTAGCTGTTGCCTCGTCGATTTTCTCGGCTTTCCATCCACGAATGTCGGTATAGTAACGTCCTTGATACTCACGGCACTCGATGTCGAAACTTAGGTTAATAAGGTCGCCCACGTTTAAGGGGAACTGGTCGGCACGGTCGCCAAAGAAGTCGAAATAAATCTTGCGTGGGAAACTGTCGAGAGTCTCAAGCAGGTAGTTCTGCTTTTTCCATGGATTACCAGCCTTAGAAGTGCCACTCTGGAGCTCAAACTTCTGTATAATCTTACCTTTTACTTCCATTTTGTATTGTGTGATTAATGTGTTATTTAATTCATGTTTCAAAAAAGACGTGCAAATTTAGTGAATGATTTTGTTTAATGAAAATTATGTGAAGGGAATTTATCAACAAGTTAGTATTTTGCTCGATAAAAAATGCCAGCCTTGCTATTGCACAGCAAGGCTGGTGGAGTGTAGAGAGAAGAAGGTTCGCTTAATTGCCAAGAATTATGCTGTAGACACTAGTGATGTCGCCTGCGGTGATGCTACCATCGTTGTCTTGGTCGCCGTTGACGATAGAGCTGGTGTCGTTGTTGAGCATAAGGTTGTAAAGTGCAGTCACGTCGGCACTGTTTACATGGCCATCGCCGTTGACATCGCCTGAGATGGCTGGTGAGCCTGGCATGTCGTTAATAGATGCCGTTTGCACAGCAGTGCGGTCGTAGTGCACATATTTGATGTTGCCGAACAAGATGTCTCCATCCCATGCCTGAACGGGCAGTGGATGGCCGTTGGTGTCATATTGCTCATCAGTGTTTTCGTGATAAAGATAGAATGAGTCGTAGCACCATTTTTGGGCTGGACTTATAGTCTCGCCCTCGCCAGTGAAGTGGATGAATGGGGCATTGTAGATGTCGAATGCCATTGTCTTCCATCCGCGGAAGTCGAGTACTACATGCTCATTCTGAATGATACCAGAAGCGCCAGTGCCGTTTAGACGTACCATATGGCACACTTGATTGTTGGAACCGTCGGAGAATACCTCGCATTGAAGTACAGCGTTGTAACTGTCGGAGAAAAAGTTGTTCTGATTGTAGCTACGGTACTCACGAATCTGCCATGGACCATCGCAATTTTGGTTGAACTCATAGTGGAGCAGATAAGAGCTGGTAAGGTCGGTGCGGCTGGTTGTGTTGCTAAGGGCAATGTAGTTGGAGTTGGCTCCAGCAACGCCATCCTTAGAAGTTGTGTGGGTAGTAGAACCCGAGATATCGGGATGCCACCAATGGCTCAATACCGAGCCGTCTTCAATCATGGTGTAGTCTAGTACTGGACGATACTCGGTCATGAATCGCACGTACTTCGTTATATTGCTAGTGTTGCCCAAGAGGTCGGTGAATGTGCCGTGAACCTTAAAGCGGTAGGTCTTGTCGCGCTTGAGGTCGGCAAGAGGGTAGAAGTGAACAACCGAAGCGTCACGCACAACCATATGTGTGAGAAGTCCTTGTACCGTCTCACCGTCGGCACACTCGAGCACAATCATCTCATTTGTATTATCGTTATTCCAAGCGAGCACCTCGTTAAACTCAACACGAATAGCAGGCCTGAGTGTGTAGAGCATAGTTTCGCCCTCGGCAGGAGTAGTGCTGACGATGTGTGGTCCCTCAACGTCGGCAGGTTCAGTAATGAAGCTGAACACGTAGTTGCCACCTTCCACACCGTCGGCGTCACCATCGAGCAGCTGATTGGTCTGTGAGTTGCGTGCGATACTGCCGTCGATAGTTATGGTATAGCTCGTGCCATAAAGTAACTGGCTTAGTGCCACTCGCAGAGTGTAGTCGTTGTCCCACGAGAGTGTTACTTGGCCAGCATTGTTGATTGAGAACGCCTGTGCGACACTCTCACGATTCATTTTGCGGGAGAAGGTGAGCACCATGTCATTGTCGATTTCCACGTCATTAGGGTTGCTGATGCTATTTGACAACACGACTGCGGGCGCATTTGATGTAAGTGATATGTTACCCCATGTAACGTTGTTGCCGGCAAGACCTTGAGTGTCGTATTGCATAGTCACGGTCTTAGTTGTGGTGATAAAGCCTGGGCAAGAATAAGAAATTTCGTAGGTGCCTCCAGGAGTCAATCCCTCAAATAGGAAGAAACCGTTGTGGACTAGGTCCTCGTTATTCACGTAGTAGTGAAACAAAGACTCGTAGCTGTCAGTTACGACAGTTTGTCCGTTGCATGTCACGGTAACGTTGTCGAGGGGCTTGCCGTTCTCACTGTTCTTTACCACACCTGCTAGCATTACCTTCTCAGGACGCTCGATGCCACGATACTCCAAGATAGAGCGAAATGTGCCGAATGCCTCAAGTCGTTTGTAGCTTTCGTTCATGTTAAGTGCTTGCTGCATGGGAAGGGTGTGGAAGCCTCCCTCGCTAAGCAAGGATGCCATATTGGTGCGTCGGTTTACCGAGAGGTAGGGAAACTGGTTGGTGTGAGTAGTTGGGGTGGGGTCATACCAGCAGCGGTCGTGCCAGTTGCCTCGGGTGGTGGTCTCATACATAACACTTGTGAGGTTGGGGCAAAGGATTTCACCGTAGGCTTTACCTCCGTGTGGTGTCTTCTCAATTTCAACGCCGTTCTTGCGCCATCCGCCAAAGAGTAGCAGCGTGCTATTGGTATTGCCGCCAGCATCGCTGTGGATGGAGTAGAAGAAATCGGCACCCCAAGCGTTGGCCATGTCGGAGCGTTCCTCGAGGCTAACATAGTCTTGGTCGTCGTCGCGTGTCATTTGAATGTTGGCATTAGTAGCCGTAGTGAATTCTTTCAGGTATTCGCGAGTGGCAAGTCCCACGCGCAGCACTTTCTGCGCCTCGGTGTAGCCATACATACCCATGTTCTCGGTCTGGCTGTGACCAGGATCAATCCATAGCTTGAAATCTCCCCATTCGGCTTTCTCTTGGGCGTTTAGGGCGCTTGTTGAGAAGCAACTAATAGCAGCCACAATCGCTAATTTTGTTAAGTTCTTCATGGTTGCTGTCAATAAGTGAGGTTAATAATATAGATAATACCATCACTGTCGTTGTCGAAAGCTAGCTTGGAGCCATCGGGCGACACAGCGATTGTTACAGGAATTGTTTCACTGCTTGCTGTGATATTTATGTCATTGCCACTATCGACGTTAACGCAGTAGATGTCGCTGCTGATGAAGCGATGACCATCGTCGGCAATGCGTGTCATCATCAGGTTGTGGCTGTCGGGGAGCCATGCTGCATGCGAACCTTTGCCCAGACTCTTTAGTCCAGAACCGTCGGCATTGCACACAAATAGGCCTTTAGTCACAATCTGGAAGGCGATTTTTGAGCCGTCGGGCGAGAGTGTGGGGTTGATGATCCATTTGCCGGCATAATCGTATAAAGTGGCAATTTTGCTTGTGGCATCCTTGGGCTCGTCGAGCATCACTTGGTAGACATCGGTAGCGCCCACTACTGCCGAGCGCTTGAGGTTGTGGGTAGCAGAAGCCACTTCTTGTGTTTTGCCTGTAATTGCATCCACTCTCTCGACGCGCGTCATTCGTTTCTTGTTCTCAATAGAATAGGGAGTGCTCAGGATTTCCTGATTGCTGGTCCAGCGAATCTGGTATCCTGCACCTAGCGCGTCCGAAATTTTGTGAAGGTCAGTGCCGTCGGCGTTGGCAATCCATATTCCGATAAAATTGTCGCCAGTGACCGCAATTTTGGAGCCATCGGGCGACCACACAGGAGCCATGAGGCATTGCCCCGCTTTGATCAGTGGTTGTGGCTCACTCCATGCTTTGGGTTGAGCCATTATGCTGACGCACGACAGTGCCATTGCTACTGCAATGATTATGTTTTTTTTCATTAGAATCTTGCGTTATGTTAATATTAATAATAATGATTATTTCAAAGTGTATTTTATTACATTTGCTAAATTAGGATATATTTTTGGATTGGCAAAATATTTTTAGATTTTTTCAAAAATTGCCAGTTTTATACTAGAATGATAATTCGTTTTTACCGATAAAGTGTTCTGTTTTTCCTGAAAACGTCATTTTTTGTGGTGTTTTTTGTCACTGTTTTAAACTAAAATACTACTTTTGTGTCAAATTTTGCGGTGTGACCCTTGTGGCATTACTACTCGCAACAGATAAAAAACGAGTTTATATAAATGTTTAATTAATTTTTTTTGATTATGAAGAAAATTGCTATCGCACTCATGTGCACAATTCTTGCTACTGGCGCTGCCATGGCTCAAAAACAATTCACTTTTGGTCCTAAGATTGGTGTAGACTACACTAACTATTGGGGTGAGGACGTAGAGCATGGAGGTCAGCTCAACTATCAGGCTGGCTTGTTTATGGAGTATCGTTTTACCGACAAGTTCTCTATTGCTCCCGAGGTTGTATTTGCTGCACAAGGTGGCAAATTCACTGAGAAAGTTGACTGGGGTGATATTAATCTTCTTGATGCTGATGTAACTCACCATGTGAACAACATCAATGTTCCTGTAATGTTGAAGTTCTATGTTGTTCCTGAGTTGAGTATTGACTTTGGTCCACAAGTTGGCTTCAATGTATACAGCAAGCGCACAATGAAAGCCAAATCTGATCTCGTTAGCGGAGAAGGTAAGGAAACAAAAGACATGAAGAGCTATACTAAGGATGTTGACTTTGGTCTTGGTCTTGGTTTGACCTACAACATTGCTAAGGACGTGTTTGTTCAGGGCCGTTACAATATGGGCTTGACCAAGGTGTTTAATGAAGGCAATGCAAAGCATAGCAACGCTCAAATCGCTATCGGCTACCGCTTCTAATTAAGCATAGCATAATTTAAAAGAGCTCAAGTGACCTGCGCAAAATGGTGCGTGGGTCACTTTTTTAGCTATTTCTTTGACTATTAAGTTTTCTTATTGTATCTTTGCGATTGGAATCAACTTATGTTTAACTATTAACGAGTATTATTATGAAGAAGATTACAATCGCACTTATGTGCATGCTGTTGACTGCTGGTGCAGCCATGGCTCAACCCGAGAAGTCTTTCACTTTTGGTCCCAAGATTGGTGTAGACTATACTCACTTCTGGGGAAAAAATTGTAAACATGGCGGTCAGTTAAACTACCAGGGTGGCGTGTTCTTTGAGTATGTTGTAGCCAACCACTTTGCTATCGCCCCTGAGGTTGTGTTTGCCGCACAAGGCGGAAAATTTGACTTTGAAATGTTTGGTAATAAGCATACTTATACCGAGCATATTAATTACATCAATGTGCCTGTGATGCTTAAGTATTATGTTACTCCCTCGCTCAGTATTGACTTTGGCCCACAAGTAGGTTTTAATATTTATAGCAAATGTACCGATGAACTTGATGATGGCGCCCATAAACAAAAAAGTGTTATACCCCAGAAAGAGGCAACAAAGAGCGTGGATTTTGGCGTAGGGCTTGGTTTGACCTACAACATTGCTAAGGACGTGTTTGTTCAGGGTCGTTACACCATGGGCATGACCAATGTGTTTAAGAGTGGCGATTATAAGGAAGCCAAGAACGGCAACGCTCAAATTGCTATCGGCTACCGCTTCTAATCAATGAACAGCAAGACATAAAAGAACATCTTTTAAATACAATAAAATATGAAGAAGATTACAATCGCACTTATTTGCATGCTGTTGACAGCTGGAGCTGCAATGGCGCAGAAGAGATTTACCTTTGGTCCCAAGATTGGTTTTGATATCACACATCTTTGGGGGGAAGGTGCTTCTCATGGAGTGAAGCTAGGTTATCAGGCAGGTTTGTTCATGGAGTATCGTTTCACCAACCAGTTTGCAATTGCTCCTGAGGTTGTCTTTGCTGCTCAAGGTGGTACTCATGACAAAACCACCCGCCACATCAACTACATCAACGTCCCTGTGATGTTTAAGTTTTATGTTGCTCCTGCTTTCAGTATAGACCTGGGCCCTCAGGTAGGATTCAACGTTTATAGCAAGATGACTAATAGTGGTGCTAATCTTGATTTCAAGAAAGATACTAAAGACATTGATTTTGGTGTAGGCCTTGGTGCTACCTACAACATCACCAACGATGTATTCGTTCAGGCTCGCTACACCATGGGTTTGACCAAGGTGTATGAATATCAAAAAGGCAAGAACGGCAATGCTCAAATAGCTATCGGCTATCGTTTCTAATCAGAGTCGAAAGAAATTCTTATAATAATTATACATTAAGTTATGAAGAAGATTACTATCGCACTTGTGTGCATGCTGTTGACTGCTGGCGCAGCAATGGCGCAGAAGAAATTCACGTTTGGACCTAAAGTTGGTGTTGACTACACTCACTTCTGGGGCCAGTATGTTAAACATGATGGTCTGTTCAATTATCAGGCAGGCTTGTTCATGGAGTATCGTTTTACCGATAAGATTTCTATTGCTCCCGAGGCTGTTTTTGCTGCTCAGGGTGGAAAGTTTGAAATGACATTTGAAGGTGATGTGAAGAAATATACTTATAATCTTAATTATATCAACATCCCTGTATTGTTCAAGTATTATATTATTCCGGCACTGAGTTTTGACCTAGGACCACAGTTAGGTATCAATGTTTATAGCAAAGTGACCAGTAAGATTAAAGGATCGGGTAGTGCTGAGTCTAAAAATACTACCGACAACAAAGACAATACTAAAACTATTGATGTTGGTGTTGGTCTTGGCTTTACTTACAACATTACTGAAGATGTTTTTGTTCAGGGAAGATATACGCTGGGCCTGACTAAAGCTTTTAATTATGGTGATGCTTATGGTCTAGATTACAAAAATCGCAAGAACGGAAACGCTCAAATCGCCATTGGCTACCGCTTCTAATAAAGCGATTTCCGCAAGGATTTAAAAGAACTCAAGTGACCTGCATTGCAAACCATTGCAGGTCACTTTTTCGTGTGTTCTTGTTGAAAATTAGTGAATTATAAAAATAAGTTTTATTTTTGCACAGGAAATATATTTGTTAACAAATAAATTATTATTAACTTATGAAGAAAACAATTACTCTATCTATTGTTGCATTGCTCGCAATGATTGGGCTGAAGGCTCAAGCTGCAATGTATCTCGTGGGTGATGGCTTTAATGGCTGGACTACCACAGGAAACGTTGAGATGACCGATGAAGGTGATGGTCTGTACTCTTGGTCGGGCAATTTGGTTGCTGGCTCGTCGTTCGCATTCTTCCGTGACACTGAGGATTGGGGCTCACAACGCGGTCCTGCCGCTGGCGACGGTTCGGCTCCTACAGGCGACTGGGAAGATACCCAAGCGATGGGCGCTTGGACATTGACCGCCTCTGGAGGTTATGTTATTCAGTACAATTACAATACCGATCAGGCAAAGATTGTCCTCACCGATGAGCCCGTTTTCAATCCCACTCAGCGTCGCTTTGCTGTGACTGGCGCTGCTTTTGGTGGCTGGAACATGCCACCTGCCGGCAATCAGATTTTTGCTAATAATGGTGACGGCACCTATACTTTGGAGTTTGAAGGTGCTACGGTTGCCGATTTCAAGCTCTCAAGCATCGACATTAACGATAGCGGTTTCAACAGCTGGACTGTGTTTGACGCGGGTGTTATGGGTGCAAGCAATCTTGCCACAGGCGACAATGAGCTGTCGACATCCTATGGCACTGCCAACATGCATTTCCCGGTAAGTGGCAACGTGACTCTTACAATCAGTAGCGTTACCGAGACCAGTTGCACTCTCAATATCACTTTGACCGAGGAGATCATCCCCGACAAGGCTTACTACCTGATTGGCGCTTTCAACGAGTGGAGCGAGGAGACAATGGTTCCATTTGAGGAGCACGACGGCGTGTTCACTCTGACTCAGACCTTTGGTGGCGAGTTCAAGGTGAAAGACGAGAACGGCAACTGGCTGGGTGGTGGTGTTACCCTCACTGAGGAGAACCCCAGCGTTACCTTGGTTGACGGTGGCAACTTGGTTCTCGCTGAGGAGAAAGAGTACACTCTCACCATTGTTGATGGTGTTCTTACTGTTACATTCCCATCATCAGTATATGGTGATGTTAATGGTGATGGAGTAGTTACCAGTGCCGATATTACAGCGATTTATGACTTCTTGCTCAACAATGATGCTAGTAGCCTCGTAAACGGTGATGTTAATAACGATGGAAACATTACTAGTTCCGACATCACTAGTGTCTATGACATCCTTCTCGGCAACGCGTCGAACTAGTCGCAAGACAGTGAAGTAACATCCTGTTTTAGGTAAGATAAAATCGCCCGGGCATTAAATGCTCGGGCGATTATTATGTTGTTTTTTAGTCTTTTGATAGAAGTTCGACAAGTTGTCGATGCCGCCAGTTGGCTACTTCAAGAATGATTCCACACATGAATGATAATAAAGACAGGATAATTATCGTGCAACAAACAAACAACGTTGGAAATCGAGGTACTAGCCCTGTTTGGAAATATTCCATAAACACGGGAAAGAGTGCTGTAGAAGCCACAATAAACAATAAGATGGCAATCGTAGAGAAGAATACGAGTGGCTTATATACAACATATAACGTGAGAATAGTTTTTATGATTTTATATCCATCGTTGAAGGTGTGTAGTTTGCTTTGACTGTTTAATGGCCTGTCTCGGTATGTTATTGGTAGTTGTTTTATCAAGTAATTGTTATCGAGTGCATAAATTGTCATTTCTGACTCAATCTCAAAACCATTTTTTAAAATTGGCATATTCTTCACGAACCTTCGGCTCATAGCTCGGCATCCACTCATGATATCAGTAATGTTGCCTTTAAACAAGCGATTTATGAGTTTGCTCACCACTTTGTTGCCCACAGTATGGAATGGTCGCTTGTTCTCATTGGAATAAGATGTAGACAATCGGTCGCCAATTACCATGTCAAAACCCTCGTTAAGTACACATTGGCATAAAAGTGGAAGAGTGTTAACGTCATAGGTGTCGTCACCGTCAATCATTACATAGCATTCGGAATCAATGTCATGAAACATCGACCTTAGTACGTTCCCTTTACCTAGTCTAGTTTCTTTACGTACAACGGCACCAGCACTGAGTGCGAGTTGTGCAGTATTGTCGGTAGAATTGTTGTCATAAACATAGATTATGGTGTCGCTTGTCATGACATTGCGCACATCTTCAATAACTTTTACAATAGTTCCCGCCTCATTGTGGCACGGAATCAATACTGCTATATGGCTGTGTTCAAAGGTCTTTGAATTCATTTTTTTGAGGTTTTATTGCATATAACACTATGGCAGAGAGAGAAAAAACAGTTACAAGCAAAGCTCGCCAAGTGAAAAAGAAATGAGCTGTTGAGTGTTGCGGTAACAGGCAATACCACACTAATGGCAATATGCTTATTGCCAACCACCACGCCTGTTGTTTTAATGGTTTCCAAGCGCGTTTGGTTAAGAAAACAATAGAAAGAATGGTAACACATGCTATTATAACAAGAAATAAATTGCTCAAGTTTATGTCATATTTACAGAGTAAGTTGTCCAAAAAGAATCTGAATGAGTTAAATATATCAAGATATGTTCCATTGCCTGTTGAGCGGAAATGAGCAGTACTGAGGGCGTTGGCAATGACATTTTCGCCTGTTATTGCTGTTGCTATAATCCATTTTGATGCCCATAATGTTGCGTAGCCTAAGGCCCAAGAAAAAGAAAACAATACTATGGTTTTCATGGCATGTCGAGGATGATGGCTGGATATGTAACATGCCAACGGTACGCCAAGTGTGATTATAGGTGTTGTTAATAGATCGATAAAAGCTGTACATGCACCTATAGTTAAGAAAACTGTGAAGTCTCTATCACTTGTATGCTTGCGCATCAAAATGAAAATCGAAGCGATTAGCATTATAGCATAGCAGCCAAAGAACTGCATTGACATAGGTGCAATAAATGGAGATGCGGTTATGAGGATTGCAAAGAGAAATGCTATTGACATCTGCCAACCACATCTTTTTGTCATTAACCACATGACCCAAACTAATAAAATATAATAAAGGATGCCATTGAAGAGGCGTATTCCATTGTAATCGGTAACAAGTAACAATAAGGTTAAGGGTACTTGATACCCATGCCAATAGCGTCCATATTTACTTTGTCTTGTACTTTCTTTTTGCCCTATGGCCCATTGATAGGTTTCTTCAATGGATTTATCTCTACTAAATATTTGAATTGGGTTAAGAAGAGACTTCTGGAAGAGAGAGCAACTATCGCAAGATAGTAAAACGTTGCACATCACACAGTCAGTGTAATGGTCTAAGAGTAGAATTGGGTTGCGAACTATGGGGTAGGGACCTTCTTCGTGTATCTGCGTAATGATAGACACGGCATTGTCTTTTATTGCAGCACGCGGGATAGACGTTACCAACATCATAAGCAGCAGTGAAACAAGGATGAGACCAGCCATCGTTATTATTGGCAAGGCACATTTCTTTATGCAATTTTTTATATTAGACATATATAAGAAATGGTGTGATTATATTACTGTTCAAATAATATGGTTTGCAAAATTACAATTTTTATATTATTAAAACAAACGAAGTAAACGTTATGCATTATATCATTTGGTTAGACAAGAGATAAAATCGCCCGGGCATTAAATGCTCGGGCGATTTGCGTAGATAGAGTTATATGGTTAGTTATGGAAGACGATGGCGCCGTCTTGGGCGTCGACGGTGATTGTGCGGTCGCGGTCGACGTTATGGGCGATGATGTCGCGTGAGAGCTGGTTAAGGACTAAGTTCTGGATGGCTCGTTTCACGGGTCGTGCGCCGAACTCTGGGTCGTAGCCAGCCTGTGCGAGCAAGTCGACAGCCGCGGTTGTGTATTCCATCTTTATGCCGCCTGAGTGGAGCATCTTCTTAACGCTCTTGAGTTGCAGTTCAACGATTTGAGCAATCTGTTTCTCGTCAAGTGGCGTGAACATGATAGTCTCGTCAATACGGTTCAGGAACTCCGGACGGATGGTCTGCTTGAGCATTGTTAGCACATCGTTTCGGGTCTTTTCAATCACGCTGTTGCGGTTCTCAGCATTTAGGCTCTCGAAGCGCTCACGGATGAGGCTTGAACCCAAGTTGCTCGTCATGATAATGATGGTGTTTTTGAAGTTGACAGTGCGTCCCTTGTTGTCGGTGAGTCGTCCGTCGTCGAGCACTTGTAGCAGCACGTTGAACACGTCGGGGTGAGCCTTCTCAATCTCGTCGAAGAGCACCACGCTGTAGGGTTTGCGTCGCACTGCCTCGGTGAGCTGTCCGCCCTCATCGTAACCTACATAGCCTGGAGGCGAACCGATGAGCCTGGTGACCGAGAACTTCTCCTGATACTCGCTCATGTCGATACGCGTCATCATGTTTTCGTCATTGAAGAGGTAGTCGGCAAGAGCTTTGGCGAGCTCGGTCTTTCCCACGCCAGTGGTGCCGAGGAATATGAATGAGCCAATGGGTCGGCGTGGATCGTTAAGACCGGCGCGGCTGCGGCGAACGGCATCGCTGATGGCAGTGATAGCTTCGTCCTGACCTATGACGCGCTTGTGTAGCTCGTCCTCGAGGTGGAGCAGCTTTTCGCCCTCACTCTGTAGCATCTTGGTCACGGGGATGCCAGTCCAGCGCGAAACCACCTCGGCGATATCGTCACTGTCAACTTCCTCCTTGATTAACGCTGTGTCGCCTTGCATCGAGCGCAGTTTCTCTTGAAGCTCAACGTTCTCGTCTTGTTTCTGCTTGATTAGCGAGTAGCGAATTTCGGCCACTCGAGCGTAGTCGCCGTTGCGCTCGGCGCGCTCGGCGTCGAAGTTGAGCTGCTCAATGTCAATTTTGTTCTGCTGAATATTGTTGATTAGCTCTTTCTCGCTCTGCCACTTGGCTTTGTAGTCGTGCTCACGGTCGCGCAGGTTGGCGAGTTGCTCGTCGAGCTGCTTGATGCGTTGTTCGTCGCCGTCGCGCTTGATTGCGGCACGCTCAATCTCGAGCTGCGAGATTTTTCGAGTCACCTCATCAAGTTCCTCAGGCACACTATCCATCTCGATACGCAGCTTGGCAGCAGCTTCATCGACAAGGTCAATGGCCTTGTCGGGCAGGAAACGGTCGCTGATGTAACGCTGGCTCAGCTGCACGGCGGCGATGATGGCATCATCCTTGATACGCACCTTGTGGTGGTTCTCGTAGCGCTCCTTCAGGCCACGCAGGATGGCGATGGCGCTCTCCTCGTCGGGCTCGTCGACCATGACAATTTGGAAACGACGCTCAAGTGCCTTATCCTTCTCAAAGTACTTCTGGTACTCATCGAGGGTGGTAGCACCGATGCTGCGCAGATCGCCACGTGCGAGGGCTGGCTTCAGTATATTGGCGGCATCCATAGCGCCACTGCTCTTGCCAGCGCCCACGAGAGTGTGAATCTCATCGATGAAGAGGATAATCTCGCCTTGAGCCTGAGTGATTTCATTAATTACTGCTTTAAGTCTTTCCTCAAACTCTCCTTGATACTTAGCTCCGGCAATCAGTGCGCCCATGTCGAGCGAGAACACTTGTTTCTGCTTCAGATTCTCGGGTACGTCGCCGCGCACGATACGTTGCGCCAAACCCTCGACAATGGCGGTCTTGCCGGTTCCTGGCTCGCCAATAAGGATTGGGTTGTTCTTGGTGCGTCGGCTCAAGATTTGGAGCACACGGCGAATCTCGTCGTCACGGCCTATCACGGGGTCTAACTTGCCCTGACGGGCACGCTCGTTGAGGTTCACAGCATACTTACTCAAAGCGTTGTACTGTTGCTCCTGCTCTTGGCTGGTAGCTTTCTTGCCCTTGCGCAGCTCATCGACAGCAGCCTGAAGCTCCTTTTTGGTCACTCCAGCGTCTTTGAGGATTGTTGATGCTGGTGAAGGAACTTCGTGCAGAGCCATGAAGATTGCCTCGACGGTGACGTATTGGTCGCCGTTCTTCTGCGCTATCTCACTGGCTTTCTCGAGCACCTTGCTGGCATCGTTGCTCAAGTAGGGATCACCACCGTTTACCTTGGGCAGGCGTGCGAGTTCGTTTTCCAATGGTCGCTCAATCATCGACGGTGCAATGTCGAGCTTCTGCAAGATGAACTTGACCACACTCTCGCCCTCGCTCATCACAGCCTTGAGGATGTGAACTGGCTCGAGAGCCTGGTTGCCGTTGCTGCGTGCTATTGTAATAGCCTGCTGCAGCGTCTCTTGTGATTTGATGGTAAAATTGTTTAAATTCATATCATTTGTCTCCTTTCTAACAATTGTTTTGCAAAGACAATGCCAATGGGTTTTGTGGAAGATAAATGACAGAATTTCAGGTATTTAATTGTTGTTTTGCGACAAAATGTCAGTACCACTATGGCTCATCGGTCATAGTGGTACTTTATCAATATTCTACTGTACCTAATATTACTAACCCGTCTTAGTCCCTAATTGTTGAGCAAGATGTTGTAAATGGCTGTCACGTCGGCACTCGTGATGAATCCATCACCATCGATGTCACCATTTGCGATGCCAGTGCTATCGTTATTGAGTAAATAGTTATAGAGAGCAGTCACATCAGCCGAATTAACATAACCGTCGTGATTGACATCGCCATAAATGGCACTTACAGGTGCAAATGCCATTACCTCATCGAGGAACATGCGTTTCACTGGTATTATGTCAACAGTGACAGTTCCACTTCCTGTGATAGTGGCAACACATTGAGTCCATTGTCCCTTTACAAGCGTGAAGGATGTGGGAGTGATGCTTGCAGTGCCGTTGATGTTGAGAGTCAGGTTAGTGCCATCGTTGCCATAGGGCGCAGCAAGAAAACTGAACGTGGCTATACTATCAACATCAAACTCTGGAGTAGTCATTTTTCCTGACTTGGTATTGGTGCCTGATTTCACACACTGGTTGGCGCCACCCATAGCTAGTCCAATCCAATCCTCATTGTCGGGCATAAATGTGCCTATTCCAACAGAACCTCCTGAGAAGATGCTGTCGTTGCCACCAATGCCATTACATCCATTGAATGATTCATAAAAGAGTTCGCCTGGTTGAGGCTCATGCACAGTTGTGGAGAAATCTATAAAATTGAACGACATTAGTCCATCATTACCTCGTTCAATACCATTAATGGAAACATTAAGCAGGCGTCTTCCATTAAGGTTCTTGTTATAGAGAATTGCTTGTGGGGTACTATAGTTAGAGAGACTGTCGTTGTGTAGATAGGGATAGAGGTCTGTGTCTTCGGTCTTTTTGTAGTAGCTACCAGTCATTGCACTATAGTAATTGCTATCGTCGTCATTGTCGGCATGTACAATAGTGATGCGCTGGTGATCATTGCTCACCCCAGGGAAAACACTGTTGAAATCACCTATTGTGTTCACAACATTGCAAGCCCATAGAGTTGAGTCAAAATCGATGTGTGTTACAAGCATTCCTTGAGCAGGCAAGAACGTGTCCCAACTCTTTTGAGCACGATGTTCAAGCATGTAGAATTCATCACGATTAGCTTTGTTGTAAATGATGTAAGTGTTGCCACCATCGATAGATGGTTCTATGTTATTAATAATGGTGTCGCCAATCAGTTCGATGGGTTCCATCCATCCACACATCATTCTCTCATAGGCGGTGTATCCCACAGGGCAAAATCCGTCGCCAGCATAACTTCCATCGTTCATTAAATCCCAACATCCCATTCCATAGTTGCCTGAGTAAAGAATATCGTACATATCGGGGAAACCCATGCAGTGTGAGAACTCATGACACATGGTGCCAATTCCCTCGTGCGTGCCGTCACTCTTTAGCTCATTGCTACAGGCATAAGAGTTGACGGTTACTCCGTCAATGACAAGGGCTTGTCCATAATCCGATTCCTCGAGCGTCCATGCATGTGGCCATATTGTGTTGCCGTCGAGTGATTCATGTTCTCCTTCCCCAGCATAAAGAATATACACTTGATCGACTGCGCCATCGTTGTCCCAGTCGTAATCGGAATAATTCACTTGATCGGCCACTGCTGTGCATGCAGTGACAACCATTTCACCAGGGTAGAGATCTTCGCCTTCGTCATCGTTAGTGCCATAATAGGCATAGTCATGCGGCATTCTCACAGGGCCCACAACATCAAACTCCAAAGTGAATTGGCCAAAACTTTGGTCATGGAAATAGTCACGGAGGCTTCCTCTAAATCCATTTTGATCGTTATAGCCTTCTTCGTTGGCAACACGGTTCCAAAATGCTTGATCGTTATTGGGTTGGAATTCTTTATTGTCAAACTCTACAAGAATGATAAGGCCTCGTTGTGTACCTTGAAAAATAGTCTTGTCCACAACACCAATTTTCTTTAGGGAATTGGTGGCAACCTTCGTGCTTCTTGTGCGTTTGCACATTAGCCGTTGTTTTAAAAACTGCTCGTTGACCGGTTTGTACAAACCGCTTTGCCCATCGGCAACATAACGCTCTCCTTGGGCGTCCACAAAGAAGTGCAGATGCTCATCTCCACATAATTGTGCCTGAACAGTCTTGCCGTTATTCAGCTGGAGAGTTCGCCACACCCCACGCTTGGCTGGGATGGCTGTTGCAATCAGCGCTGTGAACAAAAACAGTAAAAAAATATTGTATTTTTTCATCATATAGTAAGTTAGAATTAAGTGGTTGATAGTTGCCCATCAACCACTTAATTGTTGGTTTTTATTTTACTACAACGCGAGTGCTATTGTTGCCCACTTGCACAATATAGAAACCCTTATCTACCATGATAGTGTGCTGCATAGCATCTTTGCTGTCGTAAACAGTGATGCCGTTGATGCTGTAAACACGTACTGGCTGATTGCCAGCACCATCAACCAAGATGCATCCGTTCAGTGTGCGAATGCGAGCCTGATTAATGCTACTGTTGCTGATTGCTGTGATTTCCTCGGCGTCAACGGGTAACGATTCTCCCTCGGCATAGAGGGCGGTTATCTGATACGTGTAGTCATCTCCCTTCATGACAGCGTTGTATTCTAATGTAGCAGCATCGGTTTGTCCAATCTTATCGCCGTTGAGGTAGATGTTGTAGCCAATGACTACAAGAGGCTCAGGCTTGAATGTGATATCATCGAGCATCAGCAATAATTTGTCATTAGATACGCAACGCACTGCAAAGTGTTTAGCGCCTTCGGGCAGCGAGAAACTATATTCTGTCCACTGGTCGGGAACCTCATCGATAGTCTGTAACAATGTGAAATTGGAGATTTCGGTGCCGCTTGTGGAGTATAGGAACTCGAACTTTTCGCGGTACTCATTGAAAAGACTCTTGGCCCACAATGTAACTTGTTGTGCCTCGCCAGTGAGACTGCGAGAAATGAGCCAATCATCGTTGGGTTTGCCGTCCGACATGTCGAGGTCAGTCGCATAGCATCCCAGGAACTGACTGCCGCTGTGAGGAGCAATCATGTAGTTTTCGGTTAAATCAAGACCAGCTGCTTCTGGATTATAGACAATGTAAGCTTGTGGAATAGTCATGTTAGGATGGTCAACACCATTGATATAGCAAGTGTATCCCTTGTCTTGATCTACTAGTGTCCATAAGCCTACAAAATTGGTGTTCCATGGTGCAATCGACTCGAAGCTCTCGGTAACTGTCTCATCTTGTTGAGGTTCGTTCCAAATTATGGTGCTGGCACCATTGTTTTGGGTAAAAAGTGCGTTTTGTGGTGATGGCAGTTCGGTGTTAGGCATTACAGTCATGTTTTCAACCCCAGTGGTGTTGTTTCCCACATTTTGGTCGGCATCATAGTTTACCACGGCATAGAATGATAGCTGTCCAACTTGCATAATGTTTGGAGTGTAGGAGAATTCAATTTGTGCAGCCTCTCCACGGTTTAATGGTGTTGCTTGTATAGAGCCAGCTTCCTCATTATTGCAATAAAGAGTTACTGTGTAATCACCGCTTGTCTCACCACCTTCGTTGGTTACTGTTACTGTTATTGGTGTGTTGATGTTTGCCCCTATAGCATCTGGAACATTAATTATTGCGCTAAGGTCTTGTCCAAGAAGGTCTTTGATTTCTACAGCATCAATATATGGTGTTTCTTCTTCGTTGGCGCATGTGCCTTTGAAGCGTATGACGGTGTAGTCGGCTTCCTTCACTTCACTTAGCGATACATAGGCTTTTATCCATCTGGGCTCACCGTCTAGTGTTGAATCATCTATAGTGTAAAGAACGATATCATTGTTTTGCATCATTGAGCCTATTACTTCCAGTTTGTTGTTGCTTCCAGGATAGGTGTAGTAGGCAAAGGTTAGATATGGATTGTCAACATTGTCGAGCATCAGTTTGCCCGTGTTGATGGTACATTCACCTTCGCCTCCCCACAACTGCATAGCGCCATTGTCATTGTCGTAGCACATGCTTGATGAAGCCCACCAAACTGGATAAACAAAGTAGGTGCTTAGCCACCATCCCACTTCATTACCTTGCCATCCGCCGACAAAAGAGTCACTAACAGGAAGGTCTATTTTAGCACCAACAGCGATAAATGGAGATTCGGCATATTCGCTTTCGCCCATATCGTTTTTGGCTGTAACATAGTATTGCATGGGTGAGTAAGGATAAGTTTCGGTGTCCATGTCATCGTCAAGAAGCGATAACTCATCAAGATCAGAACCGATTAAATCTTCGCTGTAATTATAAACGTTATAGAGCAGCGCGTCAACGTAGACATAGCCGCCATTTTTTCCAACATTGGGACTTGGATCCCATTCTATAGTGACAGTCTTGCCGTTGTCGATAAGGCGAACGTTAGTGGGTGGGAGAGGAGTGTCGATGCCAACGTAGGCTTGAACTTGTGCTGCACGGCCAGGACTGTTGTCAACATAGGCTATTGCTTTGAATGTCTTTAGTCCTGAGGTGGGCAATGTTATATCGCATTCTAGTGAAGCACCAGGAGAGGGAGAAGTGAAGGTGTGAACAACCTGCTCGTCGCACAGGATGTCGATTTTTTCGAGACTATTAAGGGGCTCTGAATTGATGCTGGTGGTGGGTGCGGTAAGTGTGAGGTGGGCAGTTAGGGTTCCTTGTGCTCCTGGAGTGCAGGTGAAATTGCTAGGAGCGTCGGCTGCGGCTTGGTTGGCACCAGCAGTAATGCTGATATCGTCAACGCAGATGTAGAACAGGTCGGCAGGGCTCAAGGCATGAATTCCCACACGATAGTCGCCTGTTTCATTGACCACTAGTTCGGCAGTGAACTCTTCATAACTTGACGACACTACCTCAAAAGGCTCGGCAACTACTGTGTAACTACTAGGATTGTCGCCTGTGCCAAATGCTACCTCCATAATCTCGCCTGCGCTATAGCCTCGGCGGTAATTAAACGAAAGGTTGTAGGTCGAGCCAGCATTAAGCCTGATGGGAGGTGTTAGCAACCAGTCGTCGGCTTGGTTGGTGCTATTGTAATAATAACGTGCGCATTCGTCGTAGCTATACCATGACCAAGTGCTACCGTCACTATTGTTATCGAGTACTATAAAATTGTTGAAACTGTTGCCATTGTCAAACGTCTCTTGGTAGGGTACTGTGTTGACGACAGCAGCATAACTGCTTGATGTGATTGACAGCAAAATTGCTGGTACTAATGCAAGCAGTGTTAGTTGTAAGAGTTTTCTGTGTTTCATTTTTTTAATTAATTAAATGGTTATATTAGAAAATGGATGTTAAGCATTGTGAGTGCGGTGCGAAAGTAGGAAATTGTGTCTTAATCCAATGTTAGGCAATGTTATTATTAGGTTAACAGTCACTTTTCTAGGAAAAAAAGATTATCTTTGCACATCATGAAAAGTAAGATTTACCGAATCATAGTGGCTGTGGCAGTGATGGCTGTAATGCTGTTGCAAGTGGCATGGATGGCTCACACATTCATGCTTTACAGTACTGGAGGTTCGGATGATGTTGCCGATAGTTTTGTGGCGTTCTTTTATGATAATTGGTTGTTGATAGTTGCTTCGGTGTTTACCGATGTTGCGATTGTCGTGGGGCTTATTGAGCATATTAGATTTGCCGAGAAGAGAAAGAAGTTAGACGACATACGTCGCGATTTCTCCTCGACAATGATTCATCACATGAAGTCGCCTCTTTCATCAATTATCATGGGTGTGAATGCGTTGAAGAGTGGAAAACTAGACGAAAAACCAGAAATAAGAAAGCGGTACTTTGTGCTGGTAGAGAATGAGGCAGAGCATCTGTTGGAGCTAACCAATCGACTGCTATCCATATCTAAACTAGAGAGTCAAAATCTCATTCTATCGATGGGCGATGTGGAGTTGCGTCCAATGATTGAAGATGTGCTGGAAAAATATCGTGCACGTGTCAAAAAAAGCATGATAGTCAATTATAAGTTGAATGCACATCACATTTGGGGCGATAGGGAGTTTGTAAAGGAGGTTTTTGTCAATCTTGTGGATAATGCAGTGAAGTATAGTCGCGATGAGATTGAAATAGTTGTTGAGTCGTCGACCGAGCATAATTTCACACGAGTGACTGTGCGTGACAATGGTCAAGGAATAAAACGTGAAGAGTTGCCATTTGTTTTCGATAAATATGCTCGTGCCGCTTCTCCCGCCAATGTGCCTGGTTTTGGACTAGGGCTCTATTATGTCTATCAAGTTATGGCTGCTCACCAGGGACGCGTGACCGTCGACAGCCGTAGAGGAGAGTTTACTCAATTTAATTTGTTTTTCCCAAACAGAGTTTTAGAATGATAAAGTTGTTGATTGTTGAAGACGATGAGTCGTTGAGCTACATTGAGAAGACTAGTTTTGAGGAAATCATAGGAGGGTATGAAGTAACAACGGCCTCTAATGGTGAAGAAGGCCTCAATGCTTGGAGTAGCTGCCGCCCCGATGTTATAGTCGCCGATATTGATATGCCGGTGATGGATGGTTTCGAAATGGTTGAGAGGATTAGAGAAACCGATAAAGAAGTAATTGTAATATTCACATCGGCATTGACTTCACCAAGCGATGTAAAGGCAGGCTTTAGGCTTGGAATCAACAACTATATCAAGAAACCTTTTGTCCCTGAGGAGCTTGATGCTCACATCAAGGCATTGATACGCCTCAAGGAAGGCAACCGTAGTTATGTGGAGAAGAATCTTTATCACATTGGAAGGTTTGTTTTTGATGCAAGCCATGCCACGCTACATGACACTTTTACTAATGAAATCAGGACTATAACTCAACGTGAAGCTCAAATACTGCAAATCCTTGCCGAAAATGTAAATGAGGTGGTTAGACGTGAGGCAGTGGCCAACCGCTGTTGGAATCAGCGATATAGCTACTTTGTGTCGCGTTCTCTGGATGTCTTTGTTAATAAGCTGCGTAAGCTGCTATCAGACGATGCGAGCGTGAGTATTGTCACAGTAAGAGGCGTGGGGCTGAGGCTTTCAGTCGCGCAGTAGTTTGTGCTGCAGTAAATATAGTAATAACGGGATCATCACGATTCCTGTTACTCCCATCCATAATTGAGGAGTGTTGCTCAAGGCAATCCATAATACATAGTCACCCACAACTGGCCCAACGACCGAAGGCCATATGCTGCGAGTGCGCAAGTAAAGCCAGCACTCGATTAAGCCTGATATAACAGCAAATCCAAACATGACTAAACCTGCCAAGCCGCCTTCTTCAAGATTAAGAAAAGATAATGCTACCGCTACTATAATCATGGCTATCCACTTGTGGCGCATAGCATTGGCCAGTTGCCGTAGCACTCCACTGAGCATCACTACTAGAACGGTGACATACATCACCAGCAATGTGACAAGTGTCATGAATGGGTGGCTCTGGAACAGCTGCATCTTGATGACGTATTCTTCGCTGAATGGCATCAAAAGGTGATGACACCAAAATGCAACAATATCGACCGACAAGAAAAGCAGTGCACTCACTGGTAGGACTGTGGCGTGTTGTTTCAGGCTCATTATGCCCCATGATAGCGAGCCATATTTATAGTGACTGAATAGCCAGCATATGATGACAGTCCACAAGATTCCCATCACCATCACCACATAGACTAGCACTTCGGCTTTGTCAATGCCTAGAGCGCTATATAAGCCTTGACTCATGATGAGGCCAGCAAGCAGTGTGCCGCATCCAACCATGAGCAGTGTGATGCCAACGAAGAGAAGGAAATATAAAAGTGCTTTGCCCATTGGTTAACTATTGTGATTGCAAAGGTAGATAAAAAACTCTTTTCCACCAAGTTTGTTATGTTACCGTTTGGTTAAAATAGTCATGGACTAGATTGTTAATCGGTAATATGGTTATGTTTATTGAGATAAGCCTCATGATGTGTAAATATATAGTGCTGGCGTTATTTCGCCAGCACTATTGTGACTATAAGCTTAATGAGATTATTAGCGATCACTTGAAAATGGCATCGCGGATTTCGCTAAAGCCAATCTCAGTTTTCCACACGTCGTCTTCCTTGATGAGGCGGAATTTTTTCTCAACGGTTGAGCCATCGGGCAGAGTGATGTAGCAAGTGACGTTTTTGTAATCGCCATGTGTGCGTTCTTTTTTGGCTTTTACCTTGAAGTTTTTCTTTTTTAGCTGATTGAAGAACTCGTCCTTCTGGTAGTCGCTGAGTTTGTCATTCTCTTTGAACTTAACGGCCTCTTTCAGGCGAAGGATGTTGCCCTGGCTAGGCAAGGTGTTGAACAGTTCCTCGACTGCCTGCTTGGGAGTGTTGTGGTACTTGTCGGTGTCGCCCAAGAGCAACTTCTTGGCATCGTTGCCAGTGCATGCAGTGAGTGCAATGACGCACAGGAGCACGAAGATTGATAGTAAAGATTTCTTGTTCATAATATTATTAATGTGTTTTCTTTTGTGGTTACAAAGATAGTAAATAGTTGTTAGTTGTCAGTTTTTTGTCAAACAATAAAAAACAATTCTAATTATTTTCATTAGATGGCGGTTACTACGGTTTTTTACACAAATTACCGTGAATTGTCCGTGAATTATCATTGAATTATCAGTTTTTGAGTTGGGACGCGCTGCGCG